>NZ_JBJLSK010000007.1:0-185990 GCF_050871965.1 Kineococcus lubricus | reverse complement strand
TCCGGTGGTCATAGCGGTGGGGAAACGCCCGGTCTCATTCCGAACCCGGAAGCTAAGCCCACCAGCGCCGATGGTACTGCCCGGGAGACTGGGTGGGAGAGTAGGTCACCGCCGGCCACTCACTCTTTGAGTAGTGAGACCAGTTGAGGGAAGATTCGCCCCGAACGCGTTGAGCGTGTGGGGCGGGTCTTCCCTCTTCTGCTTTCTAAGGTCGCGAGTCACAGGTTCACGTGGCTCAGCGCAGCCGCAGCACAGTGCCGGCGAGAGGTTTCGGTCTGAAGGACGTGGTCTTGCGTCCCATCACGTGCCCGCCCTCGACCGCTCGCAGCAGGGCGGGGAACGACGACTGCGGGAGAAGGACCGCTGCGGCTGGGTCCACCGACGTCCAGATCTCGTCGAGGTCATGTTGATAGCGCACCGCTTCCGAGGGGACGCCACTCGCACGGACGACCGCGTCGACCCAGGCGCCGCTCCCGATGGCACGACCGGCCTCGACGGGAGCCGCCTCCACCACGATGGCGCGATCCGGCAGGAGGACCAGCGCCTGCTCACCGCCCAGCCCAGCGGCGATGCGACGGGCCGCCTCGCGCGTGGTCGCCGTCACCGTGCGGCACCGAGGGGCGTGCTCGACGAGCTCTCGAGCAGCCGTCGCAGGCAGCACGCGGTGCAGGGCCAGCAAGTCGACCGGCTCGAGGCTTTGATCCGCCACGGCCACGAGGAGGGCCGCCGGACGTCCCGTTCGTCGGGCGATGCGCTGCACCGCGGCGAACCGGTGGTGGCCGTCGGCGATGAGGAACCGGTGCTCGGCCGAGGCCGTCGCCAGGGCCTGGACCGTCGTCGGGTCGCGCAGCTGCCAGATCTCCAGCCACGGGACCTCGTCGTCGTGCAGGGCGACCCCCACCAGGCGGCCCAGCTCCTCCGGACGGGTCCAGGCGATCGGCCAGGGGGCGTCGTCCACGAGGAGCACGGGTTCGGAGTCGACGCCGGTGGCCTCCAGACGTTGCACGCGGGCGGCGACGACCTGGTCGAACACGTCTTCGTGGGGGTGCACGCGCGGGTCGCCCGGGCTCACGGCGAGGGAGGCGAGCAGGAAGTGCTGCGTACGCCCCTCCCGTCGCTGCCGCACGACGTAGAACGACGACGGGTCCTGGACCAGCACCCCGGTGTCCAGCCAGCGGTGCACCTCCGGCCCGACGCCCGAGCCGTACTCGGGGCGTTCCAGGTGCGTGACCACGTACGGCGACGACGCCAGGAACGCCGCCCGGTGGGACCGGCCGAGCTCGGTGTGCGGGGGCGCCACCAGCGAGGCGAGGGGACCGGCGACGGCCGGGTCGTACCGCAAGCCGGGGAAGGGCGCCAGCAACGGTCCGTGCGGCGGGGCGGCGAGTGCGGTGCCGTCGCGCGAGTCCGGCTGGGCGCGCGCCCCCGTGCGTGCAGCCTCCACCCGTCGCATCCTACGGTCGGGGTCCGCGGCGTCCGCGTCATCGGGTGCTGCTCGACCCCCGATCGCACCGGAGGAGGACCGTCCGTGTCAGGAGCCGTCGGCAAGCCGGCCGGGGGACCGTACGAGTGGCTGCAGCGGGGACTGGCGCTGCTCGAGGCGGGCGAGGCCGCCGCCGCCGCGACCCTGCTCGCCCGAGCCCACGCCGAGGAACCGGGCTCGACCGGCGTCCTCGAAGCCCTCGCCCGGGCCCGGTACGACGCCGGCGACGTGGCGGGAGCGGCGGAGGCCTTCCGGGCCCTCACGTCCGCACGGCCCGCCGACGACTACGCTCACTTCGGGCTGGGGCTGAGCCTCAGCCGTCTCGGTCAGTTTGGCCTCGCCGCCGAGCACCTGGCCATGGCGCACGCGATGCGCCCGGACAGGCCCGAGTACGCCGACCGCCTGCGACAGGTCCGCGCCACCATCCGGGCGCGGCAGAGCCCGGAGACCCCGTGAGCACGCCGACCACCGCCACCCTGCTCCCGTCCACGGGAACGCTGCTCGACGAGCACGACGTCCTCCTGCTCGACCTCGACGGCGTCGTCTACGTCGGCGCCGACGCCGTCCCGCACGCGCCGGCGGCGCTGCGGCGCGCCGTCGAGGCCGGTCACCGCCTCGGGTTCATCACCAACAACGCCTCGCGCCCGCCCGAGACCGTCGCCGCGCACCTGCGCGACCTCGCCGTCCCGGCCGCCGACGAGGACGTCGTGAACTCGGCGCAGACCGCCGCCGACCACCTCGCCCTGCGGTTCGCCGCGGGGTCGCCGGTCCTCCTGGTCGGCACCACGGGTCTGCGGGTGGCGCTGGAGCAGGTGGGGTTGCGTCCTACCGAGGACCGGCACGAGGCCGTCGCTGTCGTCCAGGGGTTCTCTCCGGACCTGGGCTGGCGGCAGCTGGCCGAGGCGACCCACGCCGTCCGCTCGGGTCTGCCCTGGATCGCGACGAACCTCGACGCGACGGTGCCGACCCCGGGTGGGCCGGCGCCGGGCAACGGCCTGCTGGTCGACCTGGTGGCGCGCGCCGCGGGCCGGGCCCCCGACGTCGTGTGCGGCAAACCCGAGCGGGCGCTGTTCGACGCGGCGGTGCAACGGCTCGGGGCCGAGCGCGCGGTCGTCGTGGGCGACCGCCTGGACACCGACCTGCAGGGCGCCCGGACGGCCGGGCTGCGCGGTCTCCTGGTGCTCACCGGGGTCACCGGGGTCCGCGAGCTGCTCGCGGCGCAGCCGCACGAACGCCCCACGTACGTGGGGCAGGACCTCCGCTCGCTCGAGGACGTCCACCCCGAGGTCGCGGTCGAGTCCGTCGGCGGGACCGTCACGGCGTCGTGCCGGCGGGCCCGGGTCAGCGCCGGTCCGGCCGGGATCGACGTGCGTGCCGAGGAGGCGGGGCCGGACGGGCTGGACGTCCTGCGCGCGGCCGCCGCCGCGGTCTGGGCCGTGCACGACACCGGCGCCGCGTGGGGGGACGAGGTCGTGACCGCGGCGGTCACCGTCGTGGAGAAGGCGCTGCGGACGTCCGCCTGAGCGGCCGAGCCGCCGGTCGACGCGCGGTTGTGGACGGTCTGCCGGGCGATGTCCGGGACGGCTTGTAGCGTGACGCCCGTGACCGATCCCGAGGGCCCGTCGACCCCCGCGCCCGCGCCGCCGCGTCCGTCGGTGCCCGTGCCCGCGCCCGAGCAGGCCGGTGAGCACGACCGGGTGCTCGAGGCCGCCCTCGCCCGTCTCGACGGGCTCGACGCCCTGGGCGTCCACGAGCACGTCGAGGCCTACGCCGCCGTCGACCGCGCGCTGCGTGAGCGACTGGCCGGCGCGGAGGGCTGACGTGGCTGCACGCCGACTGCGGCTGGACGCCGAACTCGTGCGCCGGGGACTGGCGCGTTCGCGCGAGCACGCCGGGCAGCTGGTGACGTCCGGGCGGGTGCGGGTCGCCGGTTCCACGGCCTCCAAACCCGCGACCCAGGTCGACCTGGCCGCCGCCATCGTCGTGGAG
The DNA here is from genome assembly GCF_050871965.1 of Kineococcus lubricus. NCBI lineage: Bacteria > Bacillati > Actinomycetota > Actinomycetes > Kineosporiales > Kineosporiaceae > Kineococcus > Kineococcus lubricus. The sequence goes on along the minus strand of NZ_JBJLSK010000007.1, from coordinate 182,518 downwards.
GACTCCGGTGAGCACGACGAGTACGTCTCGCGGGGCGCGCACAAGCTCGTCGGCGCGCTGGACGCCTTCGGCGTCGACGTCACCGGTCGCCGGTGCCTGGACGCCGGGGCCAGCACGGGAGGCTTCACCGACGTCCTGCTGCGCCGCGGCGCCGGCCACGTCGTGGCGGTCGACGTCGGGTACGGGCAGATCGCCTGGTCGCTGCGCACCGACGAGCGGGTGACCGTGCTGGAGCGCACCAACGTCCGGACCCTGGAGCCCGAGGTGGTCGCCCCCGCCCCCTCCCTCGTGGTCGCCGACCTCTCCTTCATCTCCCTCGGCCTCGTGCTGCCGGCCCTGGTCCGCTGCGTCGCACCCGACGCCGAGCACGTCCTGATGGTCAAACCCCAGTTCGAGGTCGGCCGCGAAGCGCTCGGCGCCGGCGGGGTCGTCCGCAGCTCCGAGCTGCGGGCCGAGGCCGTGCGGGGCGTCGCGGCCGCGGCCGCCGCCCTGGGCCTGGGGGTCCGGGGCGTCGCGGCCAGCCCGCTGCCCGGGCCCAGCGGGAACGTCGAGTACTTCCTGCACCTGGCCGCCGGCGCCCCGGCGCTGGCGGAGGACGACCTCGCCCGGGCCATCGCCGAGGGCCCGCAGGCGGGGCTCGCGTGAGCGGCGCCGGGCGCGGACCCTCCGCCCGCAGCGTGCTGGTGCTCGCCCACACCGGGCGCCCGGAGGCGCTCAACGCCCTGACGAAGGTGGTGCACCGCTTCCACGAGGCGGGCATCCGCACCGTCATGACCCGCGAGGAGGCGGCCGCCCTCAGCGTGGCCGACCGCGGGCTCGTCGAGGAGTGCGAGCTCGAAGGCGCCCTCGACGGCGCCGAGATGGTCATCGTCCTCGGCGGGGACGGGACGATCCTGCGCGCGGCCGAGCTCGTCCGCGGCACCGACACCCCGCTGCTCGGGGTGAACCTCGGGCACGTCGGGTTCCTCGCCGAGGCCGAGCGGGAGGAGATCGTCGGCACCGTGGCCCGCGTCGTGGCCGGGGACTACCGCGTCGAGGAACGCATGACGCTCGACGTGCGGGTGAGCGTCGAGGGCCGCGTCGTCGCTTCGTCCTGGGCGGTCAACGAGGTGTCGGTCGAGAAGGCCAACCGCGAGCGGCTGCTCGAGCTCGTCGTCGACGTCGACGGCCGGCCGTTGAGCACCTTCGGCGGTGACGGCGTCATCGCGGCCACGCCGACCGGGTCGACGGCCTACGCGTTCTCCGCCGGTGGCCCCGTGGTCTGGCCCGAGGTCGAGGCGCTGCTCGTGGTGCCCATCAGCGCCCACGCCCTGTTCGCCCGGCCCCTGGTGATCGCCCCGACCTCGGTCGTGGGGGTCGAAGTCCTGTCCGGGACGGGCGGGGGAGGCGTCCTGTGGTGCGACGGCCGCCGCACCTTCGCCGCCCCCGCCGGCGCGCGCGTGGAGGTGCGCCGCTCGGCCCTGACCGTGCGGCTGGCCCGCCTGAGCACCGGCGTCTTCACGGATCGTCTCGTCGCCAAGTTCGGGCTCCCGGTGGTCGGCTGGCGCGGACCGCGATCGACGGACGGAGGCTGACCGTGATCGAGGAGATGCGCATCCGCTCGCTCGGCGTCATCCGCGACGCCCGGCTGCCCCTGGGCCCGGGGCTGACCGTCATCACCGGGGAGACCGGTGCGGGCAAGACGATGGTCGTCACCGGCCTGGGTCTGCTCATGGGGGAGCGCGCCGACGCCGGGGCCGTCCGCGCCGGTGACGACGCCGCCGTCGTGGAGGGCCGGCTGCAGGTCGCCGACGACGGCCCGGTCGCCGCCCGCGCCCGCGAGGCTGGTGGCGAGGTCGACCACGGCGAGCTGCTCATCGCCCGCACGCTGTCGGCCAACGGCCGCAGCCGGGCGCACGTGGGCGGCCGCAGCGCCCCCGTCGGGGTCCTCGCCGAGATCTCCGAGCACCTCATCGCCGTGCACGGCCAGACCGACCAGCTCCGGCTGCGCTCGGGCAGCCAGCAGCTGCGCGTCCTGGACGCCTTCGCCGGAGCCGACCTGGTCGACGACCTCACCACCTACCAGCGCGTGCACGCCCGCTGGCGCGCGGTCGGCGCCGAGCACGACCACGTCGCGGCGCACACCGTCGAACGGGCCCGCGAGGCTGAGCTGCTGCGCCTGGGCCTGGAGGAGGTCGAACGGGTGGACCCCCAGCCGGGGGAGGACGCCGCGCTGCGGGAGGAGGCCGAGCGGCTCGCCCACGTGGAGGTCCTGCGCGCCGCCGCGGCGACCGCGCACGAGGCGTTCAGCGGCGAAGGGGCCGAGGGGGTCCCCGAGGGCGGCGCGGACAGCCGGGTCGACGCCGCCCGCCGGGCGCTGGAGCAGGCCGGCGACCACGACCCCGCGCTGGCGGCCCTCGCCGCCCGGGCCCAGGAGCTCTCCTACCTCCTGGCCGACCTCGCCACCGACGTCGCCGCCTACGCGCAGTCCCTGGACGCCGACCCGGTGCGCCTGGAGGTCGTCCAGGAGCGGCGGGCCCAGCTGAGCGCCCTCGTCCGCCGGCACGCCGACGACCCGTCCGAGGGGGTCGCCGGGGTGCTCGCCTGGGCCGAGGGCGCGTCGCGGCGGCTGCTCGACCTCGACGACGACGGCCGGCTGGAGGCGCTGGCGAAGGAGCGCGACGAGCTGGAGGCGGAGCTGCGCACGCTCGCGGCCCGGTTGAGCGCGGTGCGCCGCTCGGCGGCGGCCGACCTCGAGGAGCGCGTCGCGGCCGAGCTGGTGGCGCTGGCGATGCCCAGCGCCCGCCTCCAGGTGGCGGTCAGCACCGGGCAGGACCTCGGTCCGAGGGGGTGCGACGGCGTCGAGCTGCTGCTGGCGGCGCACTCGGGCGCCGCGCCGCGGCCCCTGTCCCGCGGAGCCTCCGGCGGTGAGCTGTCCCGCGTCATGCTCGCCCTCGAGGTCGTCCTCGCGGGCGCCGACCCGGTGCCCACCATGGTCTTCGACGAGGTCGACGCCGGGGTCGGTGGGCGGGCCGCGGTGGAGATCGGCCGGCGCCTGGCGCGGCTGGCCCGCAGCACCCAGGTCGTCGTGGTGACGCACCTCGCCCAGGTCGCCGCGTTCGCCGACGCGCACCTGACCGTGGTCAAGACCGACGACGGCAGCGTCACCGAGTCCGGGGTCGTCCGGCTCGACGACGACGGCCGGGTCGACGAGCTGGCCCGCATGCTCTCCGGGCGCGGGTCGGGGACCGAACGCGCCCACGCCGAGGAGCTCCTGCGCTCAAGCCGTGCCGAAGCGGTGCAGGACGAGCCGGCCGGGCGTCCTGCCCGCGCGCGCAGCACCAGGGCCGCGCGGTCGGGCGGCCCGCGCGTGGGACGATCGGGGGCGTCCCCGGGCACGGGCGGGGGACGACGGGCACAGGGGTGAGGGGGAACGGACCGGTGGCGAGACGTCGGCGGGGGCACGGCGTCACCGCGTCGGGAGCGGCGGTCGGTTCGGCCGCCGACGCCGACGGGGCCCGCGGCACCGTCCGCGTGGACCGCCGGACCAAGCGCCTGACCAAGCGGCTGCGCCCCGGCGACATCGCCGTCATCGACCACCTCGACCTGGACCGGGTCTCGGCCGAGGCGCTCGTCGCCTGCGCCCCGGCCGCCGTCGTGAACGCCTCGCGCAGCACCTCCGGCCGGTACCCCAACCTCGGCCCCGGCATCCTCGTCGAGGCGGGCATCCCCGTCCTCGACGACGTCGGCCCCGAGGTCATGGCCGAGCTGTCCGAGGGGGCGACCGGCACCCTCACCGAGGACACCCTGCTCGTCGACCAGCGCGTCGCGGCCCGCGGCCGCCGCCTCAGCGCCGACGTCGTCGCCGCCGACATGGAGACCGCCCGCGCCGGGCTGTCCCTGCAGCTGGAGGCCTTCGCGGCCAACACCATGGAGTACCTGCGCCGCGAGCGCGAGCTCCTGCTCGACGGGGTCGGGGTCCCCGACATCCGCACCGACCTCGACGGCCGGCACGTCCTCATCGTGGTCCGCGGCTACCACTACAAGGAGGACCTGGTCACGCTGCGGCCCTACATCCGTGAGTACAAGCCGGTCCTCATCGGGGTCGACGGCGGGGCGGACGCGATCCTGGAGGCCGGGTACAAGCCGCAGCTCATCGTCGGTGACATGGACTCGGTGTCAGACAACGCGTTGCGCAGCGGCGCGGAGGTCGTCGTGCACGCCTACCGGGACGGGCGCGCGCCCGGCCTGGAGCGGGTGCGCTCGCTGGGCATCGACGCCGTGGTCTTCCCCGCGACCGGCACCAGCGAGGACGTCGCGATGCTGCTGGCCGACGACAAGGGCGCCACCCTCATCGCCGCCGTCGGGACGCACGTCACCCTGGTGGAGTTCCTCGACAAGGGCCGCGCCGGCATGGCCAGCACGTTCCTCACCCGGCTGCGGGTCGGGGGCAAGCTCGTCGACGCCAAGGGCGTCTCCCGGCTGTACCGCTCCCGGGTCTCCGACGCGCAGGTCCTCGTCCTCGTCCTGGCCGGGGTCCTCGCCCTCGTCGCGGCGCTGCTCGTGACCCCCACCGGGCAGGCGATCCTCGCGGTCACCGGCGCGCGGCTGGAGGACGCCTGGGCCTGGGTCGCGGGGCTGTGGCCCGGACAGGGCCCGTGACCGGGCCCGGCCCCACCCGCACCCGCACCAGCTCCGACCGACAGGACACGCAGTGATCGACTTCCGGTACCACGTCGTCTCGCTGGTGTCGGTGTTCCTCGCCCTCGCGGTCGGCATCGTGCTCGGCGCGGGCCCGCTCAACGAGGGCATCTCCACCGGCATCACCGACCAGGTCAGGCAGCTGACCGAGGAGAAGAACGCCCTGCGCACCGAGCGCGACGACGCGCTGCGCACCGCCGACCAGCAGGACGCCTGGGCGCAGGCCGTCGCCCCGGCCCTGGTGGCCCGCCAGCTCGGCGGCCGCAGCGTCGCCATCGTCGAGCTGCCCGGCGCCGACTCCAGCCAGGTCGACGCCACCGTCGACGTCCTGGAAGCCGCCGGAGCCTCGGTGTCCTCGCGGGTCACGGTGCAGGACAAGTGGTTCGACACCTCCTCGACCGCGGTGGCCGACCGCCGGTCCACGGCGTCGGGCCTGGGCGCCCAGCCCGCGGCGACCCCCACCACCGACGGCGGCGCCACCGACGACAGCACCGACGACAGCACCGGCACCGCGCAGGCGGACGCCCTGCTGGCCACCGAGCTCGCCCGGTCGCTGGTCACCCCCGAGCTCGCGCAGGCCGGGGCGCCGGACCCCGGCGCGCAGACGGCGCTGGCCACCCTGGTGGACGCCGGGCTCGTCGAGGTCAGCGGCGGGGCGGACTCCGCCGCGGCCCGCGGCACCCTGGCCCTCCTCGTGGGCGGGGCGGCCGACACCGACGCCACCAGCGCCGCGCAGGACTCGACCGCCGCCGCCCTGAGCGCGCTGGCCCGCGAGCTCGACGCCGCCAGCGCCGGCGCGGTGCTCGCCGGCCCCGCCGAGTCCGCCGCCGACGGCGGCCCCGTCGCGGTCCTGCGCGCCGACGGCGACCTGGCCGCCGCCGTCAGCGGTGTCGACGACCTCGACTCCCCGATCGGGCAGGTCAACGTCGTGCTGGCCCTGCGCCAGCAGCTGTCCGGCGGAGCGGGGCAGTACGGCACGTCCGACTCGGCGACGGCCGTCAGCCCGCCGCTGCCGGCGGCCGCGCCGTGAGCGCGCTGCGCACCGCGCTCGCCGTCGCCGCGGCGCGCGGGGCGGGCCGGCGGGCCGGGGAGCTGCTGCGGCGGCGACCGCCCGGCGGGACGCAGCGGTGGGACCGCGTGAACCACGCCGGACGGGTCGTGACGCTCCTGGAAGGGCCCACGGCCGCGCTCGCCGTCACCGCCGGGACCGTGGCCGCGACCTCGCCCTGGCGGGCCGCGGGAGCGCTGGCCGCGGTCGGCGCCGCCGGCTTCGGCGCCCTCGACGACCTCACCGAACGCGCCGGTGACCGGGCCGGCGGGGCCCGCGGGCTGAAGGGGCACCTCGCCGCGCTGCGCCGGGGCCGGCTGACGACCGGCGCCTGGAAGGTCCTCGGCATCGGGGCCACCGGCCTGGCGGCCGCCGCCGTCGTCGAACGCCCCCGCACGCCCGCCGCCGTCGCCGACACCGTGCTGGGCGGCGCGCTCGTCGCGGGATCGGCGAACCTGCTCAACCTCTTCGACCTGCGACCGGGGCGGGCCGCGAAGGTCGCCGCCGTCACCGGCCTGTCGCTGTGCCCGGGACGGGGAGCCGGACCGGCCCGCCCCCTGGCCGGGGCCGTCGTGGGCGCCTGCACGGCCGTCCTGGCCGACGACCTCGCCGGGGGCAGCATGCTCGGCGACACCGGGGCCAACGCGCTGGGAGCCGTCCTCGGCGTCGCCGCCCTGGCGCGCTGGCGCCGCCCCGGCCGGGCCGCGGCCCTGGCCGTCGTCGTCGGGCTCACCCTGGCCTCGGAGAAGGTGAGCTTCAGCCGGGTCATCGAGGCGCAGCCGCTGCTGCGCGAGCTCGACCGGCTCGGGCGCCCGTGACGGCACGGACCCGGTCCGTGGCGGCCGCCGCGGCGTCCGTGGCGATCCTCACGGTCTTCGCCCGGATCGCCGGGTTCGGGCGGGTCCTCGCCTTCAGCCAGACCGTCGGCGAGACGTGCCTGGGCACCGCCTACACGACCGCCAACCTCGTCCCGAACGTGCTGTTCGAGGTCGTCGCCGGGGGAGCGCTGGCCGGGGTCCTCGTGCCGCTGCTGTCCTCCCGCCTGGCCTCGGCCGACCCCGCGGACCGGGCCGCCGCCTCGCGCACCGCCTCGGCCGCGCTCACCTGGAGCGTGCTGGTGCTGCTGGTCGTCGCCGCGCTCACGGCCGCCCTGGCCCGGCCCGTCATGGCGCTGATGCTGCAGGACGGCGCCTCGGCCCGCTGCGGGGACTCGCTGCTGACCACCGGGACGGTGATGCTGTGGGTCTTCCTGCCCCAGGTCCCGCTCTACGCGGTGGCCGTGGTCTTCGCCGGGGTGCTGCAGGCACAGCAGCGGTTCACCGCCGCCGCCGCCGCCCCCCTCGTCTCCAGCCTCGTCGTCGGCGTCAGCTACCTCGTCGTCGGCGCGCTCGTGCCGGCGGCCGTCGTGCGCGCCGGGCTCGCCGACGTCCCCGCCGCGGGCGTGGCCGTGCTGGCCGGGGGCACCACCCTGGGGGTCCTGGCGATGGCGCTGACCCAGGTGTCGGCCCTGCGCGGACCGGTCCGCTGGCGCCCCGCGCTGCGCCCGGCCCCCGGCGACGGCGGCCGGCTGCGGACGCTGGCGCTGTCCGGCCTGGCCGTCCTGCTGGCCCAGCAGGTCGTCACGGTCGCGGTCGCGGTCGTGTCCAACGACGCCGGCGAGGGCGCGCTCAACCGGTGGAACTACGCCTGGACGCTGTTCCTGCTGCCGTACGCCGTCCTCGCCGTCCCCGTCGCGACCGCCGTCTTCCCCCGGCTGGCCCGCGCCGCCGACGCCGGCCGCGCCGAGCTCGCCGGCCTGCTGGCGCCCTCGGTGCGGGTCGTGCTGCTCGTCAGCTCCCTCGGGGCGGCCGCGCTGGCCGCGGTGGCCGCCCCGGTGGCCGTCGTGTTCGTCGGCGGCGCCGTCGGGTCCGGCCGCACGGGGGACCTGTCCTTCGCGCTGGTCCTGTTCGCCCCCGCCCTGCTCGGCTACGGCCTCGTCGCGCTGCTGACGCGGGCGCTGTACACCCTCGGGGCCGGTCGCAGCGCCGCCGCCGGGGCGGTCGCCGGCTGGGCGGTGGTCCTCGCCGGCCTGCTCGTCCTGCCGCCGCTGCTGCCCGGCGACCGCGTCGTGGCGGCCCTCGCGCTCGCGCACACCCTCGGCCTGAGCACCGCCGGGGCCCTGTTGCTGCGGTCGGTGCACCGCGCGGTGCCGGGGGCCCTGAAGGGGCTGGGCCGCGCCCTGGGCGCCGGGCTGCTGTGCGCGGTCGCCGGCGGCGCCGCCGGGGTCGCGCTCACCGCCCGCTGGCACCTGGAGCACCCCGTCGCGGCCGTCGGGCAGGGCGTGCTGGCGGCCGCGGTCGCCACCGTCGTCTGGGCCGGCGTCGCCCGGCTGAGCGTCCCCCGCGAGCTGACGGCGCTCGCGGGCAACCTCCGGCGGGTCGTCCGCCGGTGAACCCGGGAGGCACCGTGGGACCGGTCGTGTTCGTGCTCGGCAGCAGCGCCGGCGGCGTCGGGCGGCACGTCGCGGCGCTGTGCGCCGGGCTGCGCGCCGACGGCACCGACGTGCGCGTCGCCGCCCCGGCCCAGACGTTGCGGCGCTTCGACTTCGGCGTGCCCACGACCGCCGTGGAGATCGGCGCGAGCGTCGACCCGGTCCGCGACCTGCGGGCCGCGCGGGCCCTGCGCCGGGCCGTCCGCGCGCTGCCCGGGGCGCTCGTGCACGCCCACGGCGTCCGTGCCGGCTTCGTGGCGACGCTCGCGCTGGGGAGCCGCACCCCGTTCGTGGTGACGCTGCACAACGCCGTCCTGGGGTCGGGGGCGAGGGCGCGGCTGGGTGCGGCGGTGCTGGGCGTGGTGTGCCGCCGCGCCGACGTCGTCCTCGCCGTCTCCGGGGACCTGCTCACCCGGGCCCGCCGGTCCGGCGCGGGCGTCGCCGACCGGGCCCTCGTCCCGGCGCCGCCGCTGCCGGCCGGGGACGCCGCCCGGGGCCGGGCCGTCCTGGGCCCCGGGCCCGTCGCGCTGGCCGTCGCGCGGCTCGCGCCGCAGAAGGGCCTGGGGACGCTGCTGGAGGCGGCGGGCCGCAGCGGCGTCCCGGTCGCCGTCGCCGGGGACGGGCCGCTGCGCGCGCAGCTGGCCGCCACGATCCGCGAGCGCGGTCTGCCGGTGCGGCTGCTGGGCCGGCGCGACGACGTCGCGGACCTGCTGGCCGCCGCCGACGTCGCCGTGAGCGCGAGCGTCTGGGAGGGGCAGCCCGTCTTCGTCCAGGAGGCCCTGCGGGCCGGGGTCCCGCTGGTGGCGACCGACGCCGGGGGAACCCGGGAGGTGACCGGTGAGGCCGCCGTCCTGGTGCCGGTGGGTGACGCGGCGGGCCTGGCCGACGCCCTGCGGCGGCTGGCCGCGGACCCGGCGGAGCGGGCCGTGCGCGCCCAGCGCTCGGCCCAGCGGGCCGCGGAGCTGCCCACCGGCCGGGCCGCCCTCGAGCAGGTCCGGCGGGTCCACCGCGCCGCGCGCGGCTGAGCCGGTCGTCGCGGTGCCGGGGGCCGTCGGGTACGATCGAACCCCGTGGCGAACCGCAGCACCCCCGAGTCCCAGACCCAGCACGTCTTCGTCACCGGGGGGGTGGCCAGCTCCCTCGGGAAGGGTTTGACGGCCTCCAGCCTCGGTCGCCTGCTCCGTGCCCGCGGTCTCCGCGTGGCCATGCAGAAGCTCGACCCGTACCTCAACGTCGACCCCGGCACGATGAACCCGTTCCAGCACGGTGAGGTCTTCGTCACCGACGACGGCGCCGAGACCGACCTCGACATCGGCCACTACGAGCGCTTCCTCGACGTGCGCTTCGACGCCTCGGCCAACGTGACCACCGGGCAGGTGTACTCCTCGGTCATCGCCAAGGAGCGGCGCGGGGAGTACCTCGGCGACACCGTCCAGGTCATCCCGCACATCACCAACGAGATCGTCGACCGGATGCGCGCCCAGGCCCGCGACGACATCGACATCATCATCACCGAGGTCGGCGGGACCGTCGGCGACATCGAGTCGCTGCCGTTCCTCGAGGCCGCCCGCCAGGTCCGTCAGCGCCTCGGGCGCGACAACGTGTTCTTCGTCCACGTCTCCCTGGTGCCCTACATCGGGCCCAGCGGGGAGCTGAAGACCAAGCCGACCCAGCACTCGGTGGCGCAGCTGCGCAACATCGGCATCCAGCCCGACGCGATCGTCTGCCGCGCCGACCGGGAGATCCCCGAGGGGGTCAAGCGCAAGATCGCCTCGATGTGCGACGTGGACGACGAGGCCGTCGTCGCCGCGATCGACGCGCCGTCGATCTACGACATCCCCAAGGTCCTGCACCGCGAGGGCCTGGACGCCTACCTCGTCCGCAAGCTGGGCCTGAGCTTCCGCGACGTGGACTGGTCGACCTGGGACGACCTGCTGCGCCGCGTGCACAGCCCCCGCCGCCGCGTCGAGATCGCGCTGGTCGGCAAGTACATCGACCTGCCGGACGCGTACCTGTCGGTCACCGAGGCCCTGCGCGCCGGTGGTTTCGCCGAGGACGCCAAGGTGGACATCCGCTGGGTCCCCGCCGACGAGTGCGCCACCCCCGAGGGCGCGCAGAAGCAGCTGCACGGGGTCGACGCGATCTGCGTGCCGGGTGGTTTCGGCGTCCGCGGGATCGAGGGCAAGCTCGGCGCGCTGAAGTGGTCGCGCGAGAACGGCGTCCCGACCCTGGGCCTGTGCCTGGGCCTGCAGTGCATGGTGATCGAGTACGCGCGCAACGTCGCGGGCCTGAAGGACGCCAGTTCCACCGAGTTCGAGCCGGACGCGCAGCACCCGGTCATCGCGACGATGGCCGAGCAGCGCGAGATCGTCTCCGGCGAGGGCGACATGGGCGGCACGATGCGCCTGGGCTCCTACGAGGCGTTGCTGCAGAAGGGTTCCGTCGTCGCGGCGACCTACGGCAGCGAGCGGATCTCCGAGCGGCACCGCCACCGCTACGAGGTGAACAACGCCTACCGCGACACGCTGTCCGCGAAGGGGCTGGTGTTCTCCGGGACCTCCCCGGACCGTGAGCTGGTCGAGTTCGTCGAACTGCCCGCGCAGGTGCACCCGTACTACGTGGGCACCCAGGCGCACCCGGAGTTCAAGTCGCGCCCGACCCGCTCGCACCCGCTGTTCTCCGGACTGGTGGCCGCGGCCCTGGACCGCCAGCGCGAGGGGCAGCTCATCGACGTCGACCCCGAGCCGGTCGCCGAGCTGGGCGAGGAACTCACGGAGTCGAACGCGTGAGCTTCCCCGCCGAGCTGGAGGTCCCCGTCGTCGACGGCGCGGACCTGTCCGACGTGCCCGTCCAGCGGCGGCTGGCCGGGTCCGAGGTCGTGTTCACCGGCCGCGTCTGGGACGTCGTGCGCGAGGAGGTCGAGCTGCCGGACGGGAAGACCGTCGTGCGCGACCTGCAGCGCCACCCCGGGGCGGTGACGGTCCTGGCCCTCGACGGCGAGGAGAACGTCCTGTTCATCCGGCAGTACCGGCACCCCGTGCGGCGGGAGCTGTGGGAACTGCCCGCGGGCCTGCTCGACGTCGACGGCGAGGCGCCCCTGCTCGCCGCCCAGCGCGAGCTGGCCGAGGAGGCCGACCTGGTCGCCTCGGACTGGGCGGTCGTGGCGGACTGGTTCAACTCCCCGGGCGGGTCCAGCGAGGCGAACCGGATCTACCTGGCGCGCGGCCTGTCGGCCGTGCCCGAGGCCGACCGGCACGTGCGCGAGGACGAGGAGAAGGACCTGGTGCCGGTGCGGGTGCCGCTGGCGCAGGCCGCGCGGGCGGTGCTGGAGGGGCGGTTGACCAACCCCGGCACCGTCATCGGCGTCCTGGCGCTGCAGGCGGCCCTGGCGCAGGGGCCGGCCGTGCTGCGCCCGGCCGACGTCCCGTGGCCGACCGGGCTGAGCACGCCGGCGCGCTGAGGCTCAGGACCCCCGGACCGTCGCGACGAAACCGGTCACCTGCTGCTGCAGGAGACCGGCGACCTGCGACAGCCCGGTGGTCCCGGAGCCGCCGGAGACGGCGTCGGTGATGGCGCCCACCTCGGCGTCCATGCCCTCGATGCTGCGGGCGACGCCCTCGATGACGCCCACCGCCTCCTCGGTCGCCTGCTGGGAGGCGGCGACCTGGGCGGCGATGACGGCGTTTGACTGCGCGGCCTGGTCGGCCAGGCGCTTGACCTCCTCGGCCACGACGGCGAACCCGCGCCCGGCCTCACCGGCGCGCTCGGCCTCGATGGTGGCGTTGAGCGACAGCAGCCGCGTCTGGGCCGCGACCTTCTCGATGAGCTTGACCGCCTCCTCGATGCGGGCCGAGGCCTCGCGCAGCGACCCGACGGTGTGCACGGCGCGCTGCGCCTGCTCGACGGCCTCGCGGGCGGTGCGGGCCAGCTCCGCGGCCCCCGACCCGGCGCTGGTGGCGCCGGCGCTGACCTGCTCGGAGGCCGACAGCACGGTGCTCTCCAGCTCGTCGGCCAGCGCCAGCCGCGCCGCGGTGGCCCGGTCCAGCTCGGCGCCGGCGTTCGCGCTGGCCTGCCGGGCCGCGTCCAGGACCCGGGCGCCGTTGCGGAACGCCCCGCGGGTCCCGCCGAGCAGGAACCGGCGGTGGAACCGGCCCTCGCTGGCGGCCGTCAGCGTCGCCGAGGCGTCGCGCACGAAGGCGTCGGTCATGTCGAGCTGGTGGTTGAAGGCGGTGCGCAGCTCCACGAGCAGCGGGTCGTCGCCCAGGTGCGGGACGCGGGCCTCCAGGTCGCCGTCGGCGGCCCGGGCGGCGACCTGGACGACGGCGCGGACGGCCGTGCCGTAGTCGGTGCCCCGGGCGGCGGTGGTGCGGCGCAGGCGGTTCACGCGGCGTCCCCGGCCGGGATGAGGGACCAGACGAACTCGTCGTAGGTCTGGCCGGCCAGGCGCTCGGTCAGCAGCGCGCGGGAGGCGGCGAGGGCGTCGGCGGGGCGGGCGTGACCGGCCTCGGCGGCCAGCAGGTCGTCGTACAGGCGGCGCACCGCGGCCACGGCCGCGGGGGCCGGGGCGCGACGGCTGGAGTGGTAGCCGAGCAGCCGGCCCGTGGCGTCGACGCTGGGGGTGACGTGCGCCAGGACCCAGTAGTGCGCGCCGTCGGCCGCGAGGTTGACGACGTAGGCGAAGATCTCCTGACCGCCGCGCAGCGTCTCCCACAGCAGGTCGAAGATCGCGCGGGGCATCGCGGGGTGACGGATGAGGTTGTGCGGCTGTCCGACGGCCTCGGCCTCGGTGAGGGCGGAGACGCGCAGGAAGACGTCGTTGGCGTAGGTGATCACACCTCGGGAGTCGGTCTTGGTGACGATGAGCTCGTCGTCGCCGAATCGGCGTTCGACCCCGGACGGTGACGTTCTCGGTGCGCGCACGTCGTCGTCATCGGCCGAACGGGTGACGGCCTTGAGGGGACCTGCGGCCCTGGTCCCCGCGTGGGGCCCCGTCCTGGACCGGGTCGGTCCCCTAGGGTCGTCCGTGTGTCCGCACCGTCCCTCGCCACGCGCCCGGGTCCGCCCGAGGGGGAGGAGCCGGCGGCGCTGCACCGGGCGGTGCGCGACTACCTCGGGCACCTGCAGGTGGAGCGCGGGCTGTCGGCGAACACCCTGGGCGCCTACCGCCGGGACCTGGCCCGCTACGTGCGCTTCCTCACCGCCCGCGGGGTGCTGGACCCGGCCGGCGTCGACGAGGCCGCCGTCAGCGCCTTCGTCGTGGCGCTGCGCTCGGGGGGTGACGGCGGTGCGCCCCTGACGGCGAGCTCGGCGGCGCGCGCAGCCTCGGCCGTGCGCGGCTGGCACCGCTTCCTGCACGCCGAGGGCCGCAGCCAGGACGACCCGGCGGTGGGGGTGCGCCCGCCGACCCCGCCGCGGCGGCTGCCGTCGGCGCTGACGCTGGAGGAGGTCGAGCGACTGCTGGAGACGGCCGGGCTGGGCGGGGACGGGGCGCTGGCGGCGGTCCCGCTGCGGGACCGGGCGCTGCTGGAGGTCCTGTACGGCTGCGGCGCGCGCATCAGCGAGGCCGTGGGCCTGGACGTGGACGACGTCTCGGCCGAGGTGCTGGGGGAGACCGGCGTCGTCCGGTTGCGCGGCAAGGGGTCCAAGGAGCGGGTCGTCCCCGTCGGGTCGTACGCGCAGCGGGCGCTGGAGCAGTACCTGGTCCGGTCCCGGCCGCAGCTGGTCGGTGGCGGCCGGGGGACGCCGGCGCTGTTCGTGAACAGCCGGGGCGGGCGGCTGTCGCGGCAGAGCGCGTGGGCGGTGCTGCAGTCGGCGGCGCGGCGGGCGGGCATCACGCGCGCGGTCTCCCCGCACACCCTGCGGCACTCCTTCGCCACGCACCTGCTGCGCGGCGGGGCCGACGTGCGCGTGGTGCAGGAGCTGCTGGGCCACGCCTCGGTGACGACGACGCAGGTCTACACGCTGGTCACCGCGGACGACCTGCGCGAGGTGCACACCGGAGCGCACCCGCGGGCGACCGGGACGGACGGTCCGCGCACGGATCCTCACGACCCGTCGACCCCGGTTCCCCGGACGGGCGACTAAGGTCACCGCAGACCGTCCTGACCGCCGACCGCTCCGACGACCGCCCGAGGAAGTGCCACCTCCCGTGACCAGCGAGTTCCCGCCGCCCGCCACCGCCACCCCGTCCGTCTTCGGGCCCGGCGTCGACGCGTTCCGTGAGCGGGCGTCGCAGCCGCCGGCGCCGGTGGCCGTCGCCCCGGCGGGTCCGTCCGAGCCGCAGCCCCCGCAGCCCGCGCCGGCGGCCGCCGAGGCGGGCCTGCCCGGCGGTGAGGCGCGGGCCGTGCAGTCGCAGATCGAGCTCGGCCCGCAGGACGGCCCCACGGGCCGGCCGATGCCGGTGTTCCCGGTGCCGGCCCGTCTGGAGCACCACGGCCCGGCCCGGGTGATCTCGATGTGCAACCAGAAGGGCGGGGTCGGCAAGACGACGACCACCATCAACCTGGGGGCGGCGCTGGCCGAGTACGGCCGCCGGGTGCTGCTCGTCGACTTTGACCCGCAGGGGGCGCTGTCGGCCGGGCTCGGGATCAACCCGCACGAGCTGGACAAGACGGTCTACCAGCTCCTCATGGAGCGCGGGACCGACGTGCGCGAGGTGATCCGGGAGACGTCGGTCGAGGGGCTGGACCTGCTGCCGGCGAACATCGACCTGTCGGCCGCCGAGGTGCAGCTGGTGGGGGAGGTGGCGCGCGAGTCGGTGCTGGCCCGGGCGCTGCGCCCGGCGCTGGCCGACTACGACGTCGTGCTCATCGACTGCCAGCCGTCCCTGGGGCTGCTGACGGTGAACGCGCTGACCGCCTCGCACGGCGTCCTCATCCCGCTGGAGTGCGAGTTCTTCGCGCTGCGGGGGGTGGCGCTGCTGGTCGAGACGATCGAGAAGGTCCAGGAGCGGCTGAACCCGGCGCTGGAGATCGACGGGATCCTCGCCACGATGTACGACGGCCGGACGCTGCACAGCCGGGAGGTCGTGACGCGCGTCGTGGACGCCTTCGGCGACGACGTGTTCCACACCGTCATCGGCCGCACCGTGAAGTTCCCCGACGCGACCGTCGCCGCCGAGCCGATCACGTCGTACGCCGGCACCCACCCCGGGGCGGAGGCCTACCGGCAGCTGGCGCGCGAACTCGTGGCGCGCGGCGACGCGGCCTGAGACCTCCCGCCACGGAAGGGTTCTCTACGTTCCCGACCCTGTCCTGCCACTCCTCGTGACCCCGGAAAAACCCTCGGTAGCAGATCATCGACCAGTCGGAGAGATCTGACCGGGAACTGCTCCACTGGGCCGAACGGCTGCCCCGGTTCGGGCTATGGTTCGGCCACACGAGACCGGATCCCGCACCGGTCGGGGGAGGGGCTCACCCGTGGGGGGCAACGCAACGACGGACGTCGTGGACGAGGGGTTCACGAGGTTCTCCGAGGAACACGCGCAGGGTCAGCTGATCCCGCGCATCGTCGACGTGGCCCTGGCCCGCGCCGAGGAGGTCGTCGCCGCGGACGGCGCGGCGCGGCTGCGCGGGGCGGACCTGCTGGTGCGGGCCGCGCGGGTGCGCGAGGCCGTCCTGGCCCACCACGCCGCGCCGGGCGCCGTGGCCCAGGACCTGCCCGTGGCCGTGCTGCGCGGCCACGACGTCGGTGCCGTGGCCGCCGTCGTGGGCGTCATCGCCGCCGGCCACCCCGTCGTCGTGCTCGACCCGACGACGCCCGCGGCCCGGCTGCGGCACTACGTGCAGGCGGCCGGCGCCACGCTCTGCGTGAGCGACGCCGACCGCCGCTCCACCGCCGCCCAGGTCGCCGACACGGTCGTCGACCCAGACGGTTCCGCGCCCGCCGGCGCCGACCACCTCGCCGCGGCCGCCGCCCTGCTGGGGACCACCGCCGCCCCCGACGACGTCGCCGTCATCGTCTACACCTCCGGGTCCACCGGGGCGCCCAAGGGCGTCGCCTGCGACCACCGCTCGATCCTGCACGACACCTGGGTCAACTCCGAGGGCACCGGCGCCTACGGCGCCGGGAGCGTCGTGGCCCACCTGCTGCCGATGGCCTTCAGCGCCGGCACCACCCCCACGCTGGCCGGCCTGCTGGCCGGGGCCCGCCTGGAGCTGTTCGACCCCCGCCGCCGCCCCGTCACCGACCTGCCCGGCTTCCTCGCCGACGTCGGCGCCGACGTCCTGCTCGCCTCCCCGGCCATCCTGCGCGGCCTGGTCACCGCGCTGGGTCCCGCGGGCCGCCTCGACGGGCTGCGCACCGTCACCATGGCCGGCGAGACCGTCCACGGGGCCGAGCTGGCCGCCGTGCGCCGCGTCGTCGGTCCCGACTGCGTGCTGCGCAACCGGTACGGCTCCACCGAGACCTGGCTGATGACCGAGTACGCCATCGGCGGTGACGACGAGGCGCCCGAGGGCGCCACCCCCGTCGGGTGGGCCGTCCCCGGGGCGCGGCTGCAGGTCGAGCTCGAGGACGGCGCCCTGGCCGACACCGGCAGCGGCCGCATCGTCCTGACCTCCCGCTGGCTCGGGGCCCGCTACTGGCGGAACCCCGCCAAGACCGCCGAGGTGTTCACCGACAACCCCGACGGCTCGCGCAGCTTCCGCACCAGCGACGTCGGCACCCTCGGGGCCGACGGGTGCCTGCGCCTGCTCGGCCGCCGCGACCACAGCGTCAAGATCCGCGGCCTGCTCGTCGAACCCGGCGAGGTCGACGCGCTGCTGTTCGCCCAGCCGGAGGTCCGCGAGGCCCTCGTCGTGGGGCGGGAGAACCCGCGGACCGGGCGGACGGGCCTGGTCGCCTACGTCGTCCCCGAGGGCCCCCGCCCGCAGGCCTCGGCGATCCGCGCCACCGTCCGCGAGAACCTGCCCTCGCACATGGTCCCCGAGCACGTCGTCTTCCTCGACGCCCTGCCGCGCACCGAGCGCGGCAAGCTGGACCGGTCCCTGCTGCCCGAACCGCCGCGCAGCAGCGCCCCGTTCGAGATCCCCCGCTCCAGCTGGGAGGAGGTCGTCCACGAGCAGTTCTGCGCCGTCCTCGAGCTCGACGACGTCTCCGTGCACGACGACTTCTTCGAGCTCGGCGGCGACTCCCTGGCCGCCGAGGCGCTCGTCAGCCGCATCGAGGCCCTCGGCGACGCCCAGGTGAGCACCCGCGGGGGGACGTCGCTGCTGGCCCAGGCCCCCACCGTCGCCTCCTTCGCCGCCGCCGTCCGCTCCACCACCCGCAGCGCCCGGCCCACCCTGGTCCCGCTGCGCCCCGAAGGCCACGACCGGCCGCTGTTCCTCGTCGCCGGCGCCGGCGGGGCCGCGCTCGCCCTGCGCACCCTGGCCCGCCGGATCGCCCCGGGGATCCCCGTCCTGGGGCTGCAGGCCAACGGCCTGGAGAACCGGGCCCTGCCGGACTGGTCGGTCGAGCGGATCGCCCGCCGGCACGTCGCCACCGTCCGCGAGCAGCAGCCGACCGGCCCGTACCGGCTCGCCGGCCACTCCCTGGGCGGGCTCGTCGCCCTCGAGATGGCCCACCAGCTGCGCCGCGCGGGGCAGGAGGTCGAGCTCCTCGCCGTCCTGGACTCCTTCCCGCCGGACCCCGCGCTCATGCCCGTCCCGCAGTACCCCAGCACCCTCGCCAAGGTGAAGGAGGGCCTGTCCCTGGCGCTGACCGGCGTCAAGGCCCACGCCGGCCTCGGGCACTACGTCCGGTTCTTCCGGCAGGGGAACTTCCTGCAGCGCAGGTACACCACGGACGTCTACGACGGCCGGACGCTGGTCCTGGTCGCCGCCGACGACGTCGACGCCCCCGCCCGCCGGCAGTGGGGACCGCACCTGTCCGGGCCGTTCGAGGTCGTCCCCGTGCCCGGGGAGCACATGTCGATCCTGCGCGAACCGCGGGTCGGCCTGGTCGCCGACCTGCTCTCGCAGTGGTTGCGACCCGAGGTCGTCGACCTGCGCGACCCCAGCCCCGCGCCGGGGCACGCCCACCGCTGACCCGCCCCCGGGGGGTCCCGCCGCCGGCGGCGGGACTCACCCGATCCGACCACGCAGCGCCACCGCGGTCTGGGCGAGGCGGGTGACAGGCGGGCCCCGGACGGCGCAACCGGACGCCGTGCGTCAGCGGCCCGGCGTCCGGGGCTGGCACCGTCGTGGCCATGCCCACCGCTGTCCCGGCGATGCCACGCGCCCCGAAACCCGCCCCGACCGCCCCCGGTGCGCGGTTGCCCGGGCCCGTGCGCGAACGGCGTCCCGCCCTCATCGCGTTCGGCCTCGTCCTCGTCGTGGGGGGCGCGCTCGGCAGCGCCCTGGTGGTGCACCGCAGCGGTGACCGCGTCGACGTCCTCGTGGCCCGGCACGACATCGCCCCCGGTGACCTGCTCACCGCCGACGACCTCGGCACCGCCCGCGTCGCCGCCGAGGGCGCCGCGACCGTGCCCGCCTCGGCGCTGGGCAACTTCGTCGGCACCTACGCCACGACCCGCATCCCCGCCGACACCCTCGTCAACCGCACGATGTTCCTCGCCGGTGACACCGTCCCCGCCGAGGCCGCCGTCGTCGGCGTCGTCCTGGGCCCCGAGCAGCGCCCCACCACCCCCCTGACCTCCGGCGACGTCGTGCGCGCCTACCTCGTCTCGGCCGACGGGGCGACCACCGTCACCGGCCAGCCCGCCGGGACGGTGCTGCTGGGCGCCGCCCGCGTCGTCGCCGCCGGCGGCGCCTCCACCGGGACCGTCACGGGACCGGTCACCAGCGACTCCGGGACGGTCTCCCTGCTGGTCCCGGCGGACGACGCCGCCGGCGTCGTCGCCGCGGCCGCCGCCGGCCAGATCGCCCTCGTCCGGCTCGCCGACGCCACCACCCCGCCCGTCGACCTGGTCCGGGAGTGAGTCGTGGCCGTCGTGACCTTCCTGTCCGCCAAGGGGTCCCCGGGCGTGACCACCACCGCCCTGCTCGCCGCCGCGCTGTGGCCGCGCCCGGCCGTCCTCGTCGAGGCCGACCCGGCCGGCGGTGACCTCGCCGCCCGCGTCCCGGCCCCCGACGGCGCCCCGCTGGACGCCGACCGCGGCCTGCTGCCGCTGCTGACCTCCGCCCGCCACGGCCTGCGCGCCTCCCAGGTCCTCGACCAGGCGCAGGTCGTCGCCGGGGGCACCCGCGTCGTCGTCGGCGTGGGTGGCCCCGAGCAGTCCACCGCCGCCGGACCGGCGTGGTCGGCGCTCGCGGGCGCGCTGCGGGAGCTGGACCGCGAACCCACGGGCCCCCTCGACGTCCCCCTCGACGTCCTCGTCGACGCCGGCCGGGTCGGGGCCGACCCGGTCCACCTGGACCTGCTGCGGGCCAGCGACCTCGTCGTCGCGCTGGTCCGCTCCGAGGTCGCCGCGGTGCTGCACGCCCGCGAGCGGCTGCGGGTGCTGGGCGGTGCGCTGCGCCGCCCGGACGGCTCCGCGCCGCGCACCGGGGTCGTCGTGGTCGGTGACCTGCGCCGGGCCGCGCGCCGCGCCGACGACTGCGCCGCGGTCCTGGCGGGCCCGGCGGTCGAGGACCTCGGGCGGCTGCCGCTGGACCCGGCCGGGGCCGCGGTGTTCGACGGCGCCGGGACCGCCCGCCCGGAACGGACCGCGCTGGTGCGCGCCGGGCGCGCCGTGGTGGCGACGCTCGCCGCCGCCGCGACCACCGCTCACCGCCTCCCGGCCGGGGCGGGCGCCGCGTGAGCACCGCCACCCCCACCGCCCGCGAGCGCGTCGACCACGACCTCGTGCGGCGCCTGCGCGGCGCCGTCGCCGAACGGCTGAGCGCGCAGCGGCGGCGCGACGACGACGCGGGCCGGCGGCCCGTGTCGGGCGCCGACGAGCGCCAGTTCGCCCGTTCCCTGGTCGTGCAGGTCCTGGAGGACCACGCCCGCGCCGAGCTGGAGGCCGGCCGCACGCCCCTGTCGGCCCCCGCGGAGGAGGCCGTCGCCGGGGCCATCGTCGCCGCCCTGTTCGGCGTGGGCCGGCTGCAGCCGCTGCTGGAGGACCCCGACGTGGAGAACGTCGACATCAACGGTTTCGACCGGGTCTTCGTCAGCTACGCCGACGGCCGGGAGGAGCTGCACGGCCCGGTCGCCGAGTCCGACGAGGACCTCGTCGAGCTCGTCCAGGTCCTCGCCTCCACCGTGGGCCTGACCAGCCGGCCCTTCGACGCGGCGAACCCGCAGCTGGACCTGCGGCTGCCCGACGGTTCCCGGTTGTCGGCGGTGATGGGCGTGTGCCAGCGCCCCGCGCTGAGCATCCGGCGCGCCCGCCTGTCCAGCGCGTCGCTGACCGACCTGGTCGGCTCGGGCTCGATGACCGAGGACCTCGCGCAGTTCCTGCGCGCCGCCGTCCGCGCCCGCAAGAACATCATGATCGCCGGGTCGACGAACTCGGGGAAGACGACGCTGCTGCGCGCCCTGGCCGCCGAGATCGGCCCGCACGAGCGCATCATCACGGTCGAGCGCGCGCTGGAGCTCGGGCTGGACGCCCAGCCCGGGCACCCCAACGCCGTCGCCTTCGAGGAACGCCTGCCGAACTCCGAGGGCGTCGGCGGGGTGACGATGGCCGAGCTCGTGCGCCGGTCGTTGCGCATGAACCCCAGCCGGGTCATCGTCGGGGAGGTCCTGGGCGACGAGATCGTCACCATGCTCAACGCCATGAGCCAGGGCAACGACGGCTCGCTGTCCACGATCCACGCGAACTCCTCCGCGGAGGTGTTCAACCGCATCGCGACCTACGCGCTGCAGGCCGAGGAGCACCTGCCCGTCGAGGCCAGCCACATGCTCATCGCCGGGGCCGTCGACTTCGTCGTGTTCCTCGACAAGCAGAACACCTACCACCTCGGCGGCGGGCTGCGCCGCGTCGTCGCCAGCGTCCGCGAGGTGACCGGTGTCGACGGCCGGGTGCTGAGCTCGGAGGTGTTCGTGGCCGGCGCCGACGGCGTGGCCCGGGCGCACGCGCCGCTGCAGTGCGCCGACGACCTCGAGGCCGCCGGGTACGTCGCCCCCGTCGTGCAGCGGTGGGGTTCGTGAGCCCCGTGGACCCGCTGACCGCGGTCGCCCCGGAGGTCCTCGCCGCGCTCACCGCCGCGGCCGCCGGGCTCGGTGTCGTCGTGGTGGTCCTCGGCGTCCGGGGCCGGGTGCCAGGCCCCAGCGGCCGCCCCGGCCGACGGGGCGTCGCGCGCCTGGGCCGGCAGGCCCTGTTCGGCCTCGGCGCGGGGCTGCTCACCCTCGTCCTGACCCGCTGGGTCGTGGCCGGGATCGGCATCGGCCTGCTCGTGGCCGGCTGGCAGCGCCTGCTCGGCGGCAACGCCGAGGAGCACCGCGGCATCGCGCGGCTGGACGCCCTGGCGAACTGGACGGAGTCGTTGCGCGACACCATCGCCGGGGCCATCGGCCTGGAGCAGGCGATCCCGGCCACGGCGGGGACGTCGGCGCCGGCGCTGCGCCCGGCGCTGAACCTCCTGGTGGACCGGCTGCGCATCCGCGAACCCCTGCCCGGCGCGCTGCAGCGGTTCGCCGACGACGTCGACGACCCCAGCGCCGACGTCGTGGTGGCCGCGCTCGTCCTGAACGCCCGGCTGCGCGGCCCGGGGCTGCGCGACGTCCTCACCGCGCTGGCGGCCTCGACCCGCGAGGAGCTCGACGTCCGCCGCCGCATCGAGGCCAGCCGGCGCAGCATCCGGCGCAGCGTCCAGATCGTGCTGCTCATCGTCCTGGGCGTCATGGGCCTGCTCGCGGTGTTCAACCGCGACTACGTCGCACCGTACTCGACGTTCTCCGGCCAGGTGGCGCTCGTCCTCGTCGCGGCGCTCATGGTCGCGGGGCTGACGTGGCTGCGGCGCCTGGCGCGGGTGGAGACCCACGAACGGTTCCTGGTCGGGGCGGGGGGTGCGCGGTGAGCGACCTCCACCTGGCGCTCGGGACCGGTGCCGTGACCGCGGCGGGACTGGCCGTGCTGTGCGGTGCGCTGGTGCGCCCGCGCCCCTCGGTGTCCGCGCAGGTGGCCCGCTACGACGGGGCGCGCCGCTCGAACCAGCGCACCGTCCTGTCCGCCGCCGAGGCCGCCGCCTCCGCCGCGCCCGACCGCGGGTTGTTCGGGATCTCCGCCGCGTTCGGCCGCGGCATGGCCCGGGTCGCGGACCGGCTGGAGGTGCTGGCCGCCGAGCGCGGCTGGCGGCTGCGGCGCACCCGCGCCGACCTGGCCGTCCTGGGCCGGCGGACCGGGGAGTTCCTGGCCACGAAGGTGGTGGCCGGTCTCGTCCTGCTCCTGCTGGCGCCGGTGTGCTGGTTCGTGCTGCGCGCGTTCGGCGTGCCGCTGCCCGGCGGGGTCCCGCTGTCGCTGGCGGTCGTCCTGGGCGGTGCAGGTTTCCTCGTGCCCGACCTGGCCCTGCGCGGCGAGGCCGCCCGCCGGCGCAAGGACTTCCGCCGCGTCGTCGGGGTGTTCTCCGACCTCGTCGCGATGAACCTCGCCGGCGGCCGCGGCCTGCCGGAGGCGCTGCTGAGCTCGGCGTCGGTCAGCGACTACTGGGCCCTCGTCCGGATCCGGCAGGCGCTGTCGGGGGCCCGGCTGGCCGGGGGAACCCCCTGGCAGGCCCTGGGGGACCTGGGCACCGAGCTCGCGGTCACCGAGCTCACCGACATGGCCGGGGCGCTCGCGCTGGCGGCCGACGACGGGGCGAAGATCCGCGCCTCGCTCGCGGCGCGCGCGGCCACGCTGCGCCGCAAGGACATGGCCGACGTCGAGGGGGAGGCGGGGGAGAAGTCGCAGTCCATGCTCGTCGCCCAGCTCGTGCTGTGCACCGCGTTCATGGTGTTCCTCGCCTTCCCCGCCGTCCACAACCTCATGGCCACCTCGTGAAAGAAACCCTCGAAGGAGAAACCGATGTCCTCCACGTTCCTCGTCCGCTGCGCGCGGATCCTCTCGGCCCGCACCCGGCGGGCGGCGGCCACGGGCCGCGACGCGGGCGCCTCCGCGCTGGAGTGGGCGATCATCGCGGCCGTGGCGGTCGTGGCGGCCGCGTTCATCGGCGGCGCGATCTTCAACATCGTCAAGACCAAGAGCACGGAGCTGACGACGTGCTCGGAGGTCACCGTGGGCACCGCCTGCTGACCCACCTGCGCGGCGACACCGGTTCGGCGGCGCTGGAGATGGCGTTCATCGCCCCGGTGTTCCTGCTGCTGGTGTTCTCCGGGATCCAGGTCGGGTTGTGGGCCTACGGGCGCTCGGTCGCCCTGGCCGCGGCCCGCGAGGGCGTGGCGCAGCTGCGCGTCGTCCCCGACGAGCAGTTCGCCGCGGCCGCCGACCCCGTCGTGCGGGCCCACGTCGAGCAGTTCGCGACGAGCATCGGCCGCGAGTCCCTGCTGTCCCCGCAGGCCGGCACGAGCTGGAGCGCGGACGGGGTGTCCGTCACCGTCCAGGTCACCGGCCGCGTCATCAGCCTCGTCCCGGGCCTGGACCTGACCACGACCCAGCGGGCCACCGGGACGGTCGAGCGGTTCGGGAACACCCGGTGAGGCGGGACGAGGGGTCGCTGGCCCTGGAGTTCACGCTCGTCGCACCCGTGCTGCTGCTCCTCATCGCGCTGCTGCTGGCCTGCGCGCGGGTCTCGACGAACTCGGCGACCCTCGACACCGGGGTCCGCGACGCCGCCCGCGCCGCCACGACGTCGCGGTCGGCGGACGCCGCGGCCCAGCGCGCGTTCGCCGTCGTGCAGGCCGCGGTCGGCCCCGGCGACTGCGCCGACAGCCTCGTGGTGGAACCGGTGACGGAGTTCACCGCGGGCCGGCCGGTGACGATCACGGCCCGCTGCACGTACCCGGTGGCCGACCTGGGCCTGCCCGGCCTGCCGGGGAGCCTGACCGTCAGCAGTTCGTTCTCCTCCCCGCTGGACCCGAACCGGGAGCTGTCGTGAACCGCTTGCGCGACGAGGGCTCCATCGCGCCCGCCGTCCCGGTCCTGGCCCTGGTGCTGCTGCTGCTGGCCGGGCTGGTCGTCGACGCGTCGCGGCAGCTGGCGGCCCGCGCGCGGGCCGTCGCCTACGCCGAGGAGGCCGCCCGGGCCGGGGCCGCGGCGATCGACCTGGACGCCCCCGAGCTGGAACTGCTGCCCGAGGGTCGGGTCGCCGAGCGGGTCACCGCGTACTGCCGGGCGGCCGCCGCGTCGGGCGCCCCCATCGTCGACCCCGGGAACTGCTTCCGGGGCACCACGGCCACCGGCGACCCGCAGGGACGCCGCATCGTCGTGCAGACGCACGTCGAGATCGTCCTGCCGTCCACGCTGCTGGGCATCGTGGGCGTGCAGGAACTGCGGGCCGCCGGTGACGGCCGGGCCCGCCCCTTCGAAGGAACCCGAGAGGAGGACGCGCAGTGAGGAGGACCGTGCTGCTGGTGCTGCTGGTGCCGCTGCTCGCCCTGGCGGCGTGCTCGCGCCCGTCGGACGTCGCACCCCCGGTCGCCGCCGCGGCCCCGGCGACGGCGAGCCCCGCCCCGACGGCGGCGCCGGGTCTCGACGGGGACGCCGCGGTGGCCGCCTTCCGCGGGTACCTGCGCGAACAGGCCCTCGCCGTCAACGCGGGGACCGCCGACCCCGCGGCCGTCCCGGGGTTCACCGCGACCCTCACCCCGGCGGCGCTGTCCTGGGCGCTGCCCCTGCTGGCCGACAACCTCGGCGACCGGATGCCCGGGCCGTACCCCTCGGGCGTCCTGGAGTCCCGGCGCCCGGCCGAGGACCGCGTCGAGCTGCGGGTCTGCCTGCAGGACAGGGGCTGGCAGGTCGACCGCACGAGCGGGCAGACCCTCAACGCCGCCCACCACGGCACCGCGCAGGTCGTGGTCGTCCGGGTGGACGACCGCTGGCTCGTGGACGACGTCGTCGCCGACGGCGGCGACTGCGCGGCCACCGACGTCGTGCCGGAGCGGTTCTGATGCGCCGGCTCTGCGCGCTGCTCGGGGTGCTCGCCGTCGTGGCCGCCACGGCGGGGGCCGTCCCGGCGCAGGCCGCCGAGGCCGGCGGTGCCCGGTTGCTGTCGGGAGGCGGTGGCGACGGCTTCGGCTCGGTCGGGGCGTGCAGCTACCGCACGAGTTCCACCGGCGGGTACTGGATGCGGTGCTCCGACGCCGGCGCGGCCCGCAGCTACCGGGAACTGCTCGCCGGTGCCCCGGTCCCGACGTGCTGGCTGCTGCCCCGCGGCAGCGAGGCGAACCTGACCCCGAAGGACTCCGCGCCCTTCGCCCGGACCCTCGCCCGGACCGCTCCTCAGCCCACCGCCCAGCCCGCGCTGACGCCCGACCCCGTGCCCACCCCCACCGAGGCGCCCACGCGAACCCCTACCGGAACTCCCACGGGAACTCCCACGGGAACTCCCACGGGAACTCCCACGGGAACTCCCACGGGAACTCCCGTGGTCACCGAGACGACCCCGACGACCCCGACGACCCCGACGACCCCGGTCGAACCCGTCGAGACGTTCCTCCAGGCCTGCCTGTCGACGCCGCCGAACCCGGTGACCCTCGCCCCGCCGTACGACCTCGGGTTCACGACCCGCGAGGTCGAGTTCCGGCGCAGCGACCCCACCCGGCCGCCGTTCTGGTTCGAGCTCACCGCCGGGCAGCGGGCCTACCTGGTCCGCAGCGAGTACCGCGGGAACATCAACCCCGGGACCCTGGTGACCACCCCCTCGCGCACCCCGCGCATCGGGCAGACCGTGGGGTTCACCGTCCTGGGGGAGGACGGCCGCGAGATCGAGAAGGGGACGTCGAGGATGCGCGGCGTCCTGGAGTTCCTCGAGGTGCGGACGGGTGAACCCGGCCGGCCCACCGTGCGGTGCACCGGGTCCGGACGGGTCCTGGAGGCCGGCGCCACCGACCGCACCGGCGAGGACGTCTGCTCGTTCACCTACCGCCAGACCTCCGCCGGGCGCAGCACCACCCAGCCCGACACCTACCCCGTCCGCGGGACCGAGCACTGGCAGATCCAGGTCAGCGACGACGACGGCGCCAGCTGGGGCGACGTCCGTCCCGTCGAGCGACCCGTCGAGCTGGACCTGCGGGTCACCGAGATCCAGACCCTCGTCGTCCCCCTCGCCCCCTGAGCACCCGGAAGGTCCCGACGTGAGCACCGCCACCCCCACCCGCAGCGGCCGCCGCTCCGCGGCGCGGCTGCCCCGCGCACCGCTGACCCCCCGCGAGCGCGCCGGGGAGGTCGCCCGCGGGCTGCTGGCCGCCGCCGTCCTGCTCGCCGTCCTGACCGGGGTCCCGTGGGCCCTGGCGGTGCTCGTCGGGAACCCGCTGCCGGGCACCCTGCCCGAGCGCGGGTGGCTGGACGCCGAACTGTCCGCGACGGCCGTCCTCGACGTCCTCGCGGTCGTGCTGTGGGGGGCGTGGGCGCACTTCGTCGTGTGCGTCGTGGCCGAGTTCCGCGCCTGGGCCGTCGGCGCCCGGGCCGCCGCGGTGCCGTTCGGCGGCACCAGCCAGGTGTTCGCGCAACGGCTCGTGGGCGCCGTGCTGCTGCTGGCGGCCGGAGCCGTCTGGGTGCCGGGGACCGTGACCGTCGTCGACGCGGTGGCGGTGAGCGCGCGCACGTCCGTCACCGCGGACGCGACCGGTCCCGGGATCGGCACGGGGCCCGGTGGGGAGTCCGGGGCGGCCCGGCAGGTCGCCGCGCCCGACGTGTCCTGGTCCGCGGGACCCTCCGTCGCCGCCGACGCGGCCGCACCCGTGGTGCACGTCGTGCAGCCCCCGAACGGCCGGCACCACGACTGCCTGTGGGACATCGCCGAGCGCACCCTCGGCGACCCGTTGCGCTACCACGAGATCTTCGAGCTGAACCGCGACCGGGTGCAGCCCGACGGCGCCCGCCTCGTCGACGCCGACCTGATCCGGCCCGGCTGGACGCTGCTGCTGCCGGCCGACGCGACCGGTGCCGTGGCGGCCCTGCCCGCCCCGGTCGGTGAACCGGCTCCTGCCCCGGCGCCGGCCCCCGCTCCCGCGCACGACGCGCCGGCCTCCCCGGGCGTCCTGGAGCGCGGTGCCCTGTCCGGCGGGCTGGTCGCCGTCGGCCTGCTCACCGCGACCCGCCGGACCCGCCGGGACCAGGTGCCCGCCCCCGCCGAGCGCGGGCTGGACGACCCCGCCCGCGCGGCGTTCCTCGACCGCGCGCTGCGCCACCTCGCCGCCGCCGCGGACGGGCAGCGGGCGGTGCTGCCCGAGCTGCTCGCCGCCCGCCTCGGGCCGGACGCGCTGCGCCTGCACTTCGCGGCCGCCCCCGCGCTGCCCGCCCCGGCCCCGTTCACCGCCGACGGGACGACCTGGACGGTCCAGCGGCAGGCGCTGGAGGCGAGCGCCCCGGTCGCCGGGCGCCCCGCGGCGCCCTACCCCGCGCTCGTCGACGTCGCCCGCGTCGGCGAGGAGGACCTGCTGGTCGACCTGGAGGCCGCCCCCGGCCTGGTCGCCCTCGGTGGCGACGACGCGACCGCGCACGGGCTGGCGCTGTCGGCGGCGGCCGAGCTGGCCGTCAACCCCTGGTCCGACGGCGTGCAGGTGCACCTGGTGGGGTTCGCCGGCCCGCACGCCGACCTCGCGCCCGGCCACGTGCGGGACGTGTCCTCCCTCGCCGGTCTGCTGCACGACCTGGAGCAGGTCGCGGCCGAGCACGAGCGCACCGCCCGCGCCCTGGGCCTGGACGGCGTCCTGCTCGGCCGCCGGTCGCGGGAGGCCACCCGCCCGCGCCCCCACGTGGTGGTCCTGTCCGGCCCGCCGTCGCCGGCCGACGCCGCGCGGCTGGGTGCGCTGGTCGCCGCCGGGCGCACGCCGTTCGCGGTGCTCGTCGTCGGGGTCGTCCCCGACGCGCGGTGGCGGTTCGGGTGCGGCGCCGACGGTTCGATCGACCTCGGCGTCCTGGGCGTGCGCGGGCGCGCGTTCACCCTCACCGAGGCCGACTACGCCGAGCTGGGCCGCCTCGGCGACTGACGCCGGCCCTCCGGGGCGGGCGGGCCCGTCAGCCCTCCCGCACCCGGCGCACCTGCAGCCGGCCGTCCCGGACCCGCGCGACGAGACCGGCCCCGGTCAGCTCCTCGTCGACCGCCCACCGCGCCGCCACCTGCTCGGCGCCGTTCCCGGCCGCGGCCCGGCGGCGGCGCAGCAGCGCGGTCTCCTCACCGCTGAAACCGGGCCGGCCGTCGGCCCACGGGACGAAGTCGGCCTCGAACGGGTCCTCCGCCCCCAGCGGCCAGCCGTGCGCGGCCAGCGCGTCCCGGACCCGGCCGGCGGACAGGTCCGCGACGTCCAGGCGGGCGCGCAGCCCGCCGCCGGGGCGCAGCAGGACGAGGTCGCGCCCGTCGCGGAAGGCCGCGTCCACCTCCTCCCGCCCCACCCACACCTCCCGGCCGCGGTGGCGGTGCTCGAGGTGGTCGTCGTCGACGTCCAGCTGCGGGGCGTCGGCGACCGCGCTGGCCGCCAGGGCGACCCCGCCCAGGAGCCCGGCCCCGCCCAGGACCGGCAGCGACCAGACGCGGTCGACGTCGGCGAGCAGGCGGACCAGGCCGTGCACCGGGATCGGCGTGCGGTCGAGCAGGGCGCTCAGGCCGCGGGCCAGGTCGGGCCCGAACCACCCCAGCGCCACCCCCAGCAGCGTCACCCCGCCGAGCAGGACGGCCAGCACGACGCGCGACAACCGCACCCGGGACGTGTCCACGCACCGATCATGGAGCGCCCGCGGCCCCGGGCACCAGGGTCAGGGCAGCAGGACCTGCACGCTCTCCCCGGACCCGGCGCGCACCAGGAACCCCCGCCCCGGCGGGCCGCCGAGCACGCTGCGGGACAACCGCAGGCCGAACAGGTCGCCGTCGTTGACCGACCGCGGGGTCAGCAGGATCCCCGAACGGCCCCGCTTCAGCGCCGTCACCGGCCCCCGGTACATCGCCTGCAGCTCCTCCAACCCACCGGCCCCCACCACCAGGCACCCGCTGTCGCGCGACGCGTCCAGGTGCGCGCTCACCGCGTCGGCCAGCAGGCCGTCCTGCCCCAGCAGCTCCAGGTCGTCGACCAGCAGCACCGACGGCGCGAGCCCCGCCCCGGGAGCCAGCGCCGCCGTCGCCGCCGCGACGGCCTCGCGGTCGGACTCGGTCGTCAGGCACGCCAGCACCCCGGCGCGGTCGGCCAGCTCGCGCAGCGGCGACCGGCGCGCGGTGACCACCCCGACGCGGAACCCGCGCTCCAGGGCCTGCTCGGCCAGCACCCGCAGCACCGTGCTGCGCCCCGACCGGCGCGGGCCGGCGACCAGCAGCCCCGGGCCGTCCTCCAGCGGGTCGAAACCCCGCAACCCCAGGGTGTCCCCACCGACGGCCACCTCCAGCCGGTCCGGCGCCCCCGTCGCGGGGAACCCCGCCGGGAACTCCTCCTGGGCCCGCGACAGCGCCAGCCGCGTCGGCAGCACGTCGACCCGGAACGGGCGCAGCGCCACCGGCAGTTCCCCCGCCCCGGCGCTCGCGCGCCGCCCGAGCCGTTGCAGCGCAGCGACCTGCTCGGTGCCCGAGGGGTCCTCGACGAGCAGGTGGACCTGCGTCTCGACGGGCTGCTCGGCGGTGGGGTCGGCCCGGAAACCCCGGCCGGCGGGCATGGTCGCGGGCACCTGCCGACTCGGCAGCCCGATGGCGCCGAAGTCGCCGGGGTCGGTCAGGCGCAGGACGAGCTTGTCGTCCAGCAGCGTCGAGACGCGCCCCACCAGACCGGTCCGGTCGACGGTCGCCACGACGCTGACGCCCATGGCGCCGCCCTCGGCGAGGACCTGCTGCCAGGCGTCGACCAGGCGCCCGCCGTCCAGCGGCTCGAACGCGGCGACGAAACCCTCCCACCGGTCCAGCAGCACCAGCAGGTGCGGCAGCCGGTCGGCGGGGTCGGCGGCCGCGCGCTGCTCGGTCACCGAGGCGAAACCCAGGTCGGCCAGCAGCGCCTGCCGCCGCGCGATCTCCGCGCGCACCCGGTCGGTGAGCCGCGCGACCCGGTCGACCTGGTCGCGGGTGACGACGGCCCCGGTGTGCGGCAGCGCCGTCAGCGGCAGCAGGGCGCCGCTGCCGCAGTCGATCCCGTACACGTGGACGTCGGCCGGGTGGCAGGTCGAGGCCACCGCCCCGGCCAGGGCCCGCAGCACCGAGGAACGCCCCGACCGGGAGGCGCCCACGACCCCCAGGTGCGCGCCGGAGGTCAGCGAGAACACCGCGTCGTCGCGGCGCTGGTCGGCCGGCAGGTCCACCGTCCCGAACCGCAGCCCGGGGACGGTGCCCCGCACCACCTCGCCCGCGGGCAGGACGGAGCGCCCGGGCAGGGCGGGCAGCCACGGGCTGCGCCGGGCGCTCAGTCCCAGCGAGCCCGCGGCCGCGCGCAGCCCGCTCACCAGCCGGGCCAGGTCGGTGGGGCCCTCTCCGGACGGGTCCTCCTCAGCGGCCGGTTCCCGCCGGTCCGGCACGAGCGCGAGCTCGCCGACGCGGGTGCGGGCCCCCGCCCCGGCCCGGCCCCCGACGCGGGCGGTCTGGAACGCCGTCAGCGACGACGTCCCGGAGCGGGAGTACGCCCGGCCCGGGGTGGTGCGGGCGATCCGCGCCGCCTCCGGTCCGTCCAGCACGTCCTGGCTGTCCTGGACGTCGGTGACGCGCAGCGCGATCCGCAGCGCCGTGTTCGACCGGATCTCGGCGCTGACGACCCCCGCGGGCCGCTGGGTGGCCAGCAGCAGGTGCACCCCCAGCGAGCGGCCCCGCCGGGCGATGTCGACCAGGCCGGTGACGAAGTCGGGCAGCTCGGCGACGAGCGCGGCGAACTCGTCGATGACGATGAGCAGCCGCGGCACCGGCTCCAGGGCGCCGTCCCGGTCGCGGGCCGCGGTGTAGTCCTCGACGTCCTTGGCGCCGGCGGCGGCCAGGAGGTGCTCGCGACGGCGCAGCTCGGCGCCCAGGCTCACCAGCGCACGGGTCGTCAGGTGCCCGTCCAGGTCGGTGACCAGGCCGACGGTGTGCGGCAGGTCCCGGCAGTCCTCGAACGCCGCCCCGCCCTTGTAGTCGACGAGCACGAACGTGAACTCGTCCGGCCGGTTCCCCACCGCGAGCGAGGCGATGATCGTCTGCAGCAGCTCGGACTTGCCCGACCCGGTGGTGCCCGCGACCAGGCCGTGCGGGCCGTCGGCGCGCACGTCCAGGACGTGCGCGCCCTCGGGACCGACCCCCACGGGGGCCAGCGTCGTCCGCCCGCCGGCGCCCCAGCGCCGCACCAGCTCACCGGGCAGGGCGTCGGCGCCCAGGTCGAGGCCGAGCAGGTCCAGCAGCCGGGAGGAGGCCGGCAGGTTCGCCGCGAGGTCCTCGTGCGAGGAGTCCCGCAGCGGCGCCAGGGCCCGCGCGACCCGCTCGCACCACCCCGGCGTGACCTCGTCCAGCCGCACGTCCTCCACGACCTCCGCCCCCGTCACGCTGACGGTGGCCGCCCCGGTGGCGGTGAACTCCACCACGGCCGCGCACTCCTGCGGCAGGGCGCGGACGTCGTCGTCCAGGCACAGCAGCCGGACGCCGACCGCCGGGCCGTCCCGCAGCAGCGTGACGACCCCGGGCAGCGCCCGCAGCCGGTGGGCCCCGTCGAGCACGACGAGGACCTCCGGGCCGGCCGGGGCGGCGTCCCGGTGCGGGCCGCGCAGCGCGTGCCGGGCCCCGACGAGGTCGGTCAGCTCGGACAGCCGCGCCGTCAGGGACGCCTCGTCGACGCCGGCGGCGACGTCCGCCCCGGGACCGGCGTCCTCGCGGTGGGCGTGCGGGAGCCAGCGCACCCAGTCCCACCCGCGGGTGTCCGCGGCGGTGCTCAGCAGCACCACCCGCAGGTCCACCGGGCTCGTCAGCACCGCCTGCTGGGCCAGGACCCAGCCGGCCACGGCACCGCGCCGGGCGGCGGGCCCGGCCACGCCCAGCACCCCCGCGGCGGCCAGGTCCACCACGACGGGGACGTCGGGCGCGCTCCAGCGCAGCGGGCCCTCGTGGGCGGCGCGCGCGGGGTCGGTCAGGGTGACCTCGCTGGGCTGGTCGGCGGTCCCGATCCGGGTGGCGAGCCGGTCGGGGTCCTCGCGGCGGCGCTCCCACAGCCGCGCCCGCGGCCCGACGGCCGTCAGCAGCACCGTCGCGGGGTCCGGCGCGGCGGCGTGCCGGGCGCGCTGCTCGGCCAGCAGCGCGGCGTGGGCGTCGGCCCGGACCGCCGCCGAGCGCGCGCGGTGCCCGGCCAGCTCCCGCCGGTACCGCCGGGAGGCCTGCCGGCGGGAGGTGGTGACGTTCCCGACGGCCATCACGGGGGACAGGACGGCGAAGGCGAGCGTGTACGGCGAGCGCGTCGCGGCGTACAGGGCCAGCGACAGCACCAGGGGCGCCAGGACGGTGAGCCACCCGACGGCCTGCTTGTCGGGCCGGGTGGGGACGGCGGGCAGGGCGAAGGCGCTGGGGCGCTCGGGCGGCAGCAGCCGCGGCGGCCGGTTGACGTCGACCGTCGCGCCCCGGGGGGAGCGCTCGAGCACGGCGTCGGGGGTGCTGTCCGCGGCCCGCAGCTCCAGCACGGTCCCCGGGCCGGTGTCGGCGCCCACGACGAGCTGAGCGCCGGGCGGCCACGGCTGGGACGGGGCGAGCGGGCGCCGGTCGAGGCTGAGCAGGGGGCGCCCGGCGTCCGGGTCGAGGGTCTGCACGGGGTCGGCGGGGCCGGTGCGGGCGGCCCGCCGCCGGGCGCGGCGGCCGGTGGCGGTGGTGGCTCCGGCGGGCACGACCAGCGGTCCGGGGAGCCGTCGCCGCCGCACGGGGGCGGGGCGCAGCGTCGCGGCCAGGGCGGCGTCGGTCTCGAGGTGGACGGCGCCCCCGGCGGTGACGGTCAGCCGCACCGCCCGCGGCGGCCCCTCACCGAGCACGACGTCGGCGGCCGGATCGGACCCGACGTGCACGGTCCCGGTGCGCAGCCGGTGGACCCGCCCGGCGCCGGGACCGGAGACCACCCGCAGCTCCACCGCGCCGTCGGGTTCGGTGAGGACGTCGGGGACGGCGGCGCCGGCGCCCAGCACGACGCCGCTGCGGATCCGGCTGAGTCGCAGCGGTTCGGCGGGGTCGAGGGCGTCGGCCCCGAGGAACAGGGGCGCGTCGCCCGCGCCGAGCGCGCGGGCCAGGTCGCCCACCGAGGCGTCCTCGCCCACCTCGACCGCGACGTCCCGCGGCCCGCGGCCGGCGGTGGACCCGGCGGGCGGCAGCAGGGTCAGCAGGAGGCGCACCCACCCATGCTGTGCGCCGCCGGTGCGCCGGGGCGGGGCCCGGCGGCCGGACCACCCGGACGCACGCACCGACGGTGACCGGCTTCACCCGTCCGGTCGCTACCGTGGGGGCCGTGAGCGCACCGCCCCGGACCCCCGCCGCCCCCGGGCCGGACGCGCCGGCGAGGAGCCCCGGGGAGGACCCGGGTGGGCGGCGGGGCTTCACCGTCACCCTCCCGAACTTCAGCGGCCCCTTCGACCTGCTGCTCGGCCTGATCACCAAGCACCAGCTCGACGTCACCGAGGTCGCGCTGGCCGGCGTCACCGACGAGTTCATCGCCCACATCCGCGCCGCGCAGGAGGCCGCCCGGCAGGGCGGGGCCGACTGGGACCTGGACGAGGCCAGCGAGTTCCTGCTGGTGGCCGCGACCCTGCTCGACCTCAAGGCGGCCCGGTTGCTGCCGGCCGCCGAGGTGGAGGACCCCGAGGACCTGGCGCTGCTGGAGGCGCGGGACCTGCTGTTCGCCCGGCTGCTGCAGTACCGCGCCTACAAGCAGGTGGCGCAGCTGCTGGCGGACCGCTTCGCGCAGGCCTCCCGCCGGGTGCCGCGGGCGGTCGCGGTGGAACCGCACTTCGAGAAGCTGCTGCCCGAGCTGGTGCTGCGGGTCAGCCCCGAGCAGTTCGCCGCGGTCGCCGCCCGCGCCCTGACCCCCCGGCCCGTCCCGGCCGTCGCGCTCGACCACCTGCACGCCAGTTCGGTGAGCATCCGCGAGCAGGCGCTGCTGGTGGTGGACCGCTTGCAGCGCAACGGGACCGCGTCGTTCGCCGACCTCGTCGCGGACGCCGGGGACGGGGAGCTGGGGACGCTGGTCATCGTGGCGCGGTTCCTGGCGGTGCTGGAACTGTTCCGCGAGCGGCGGGTGCGGCTGGAGCAGACCGAGGCGCTGGGGGAGCTGACCGTCCGCTGGGACGGGCACCCCGGCGCCGGGGAGCTGGACCCCGCGGCGGCGGTGCCGGCCGGGCTGGACGAGTTCGACGGGACCAGCGCCGGGACGGCCGGCGGGGGACGGACGGAGGGGGACGCACCGTGAACGCAGACGCCGATCAGGGCCCCGGCACCGCGGTGCCGGAGCACGACGAGGACCCGGGCCGGCGCGTGCGCGGCGCCCTGGAGGCCGTGCTGATGGTCGCCGACGAACCGGTGACCGCGGCGGCGCTGGCCCGGGCCACCGGCGAGCAGCCCGACGAGGTCGACCTGCTGCTGCGCGAGCTGGCGGGGGAGTACTCCGAGCAGGGCCGCGGGTTCGAGCTGCGCGAGGTCGGCGGGGGGTGGCGGGTGTACTCGCGCGCCGACCACGCCGACGTCGTGGAGGCGTTCCTGCTGGACGGCCAGACCGCGAAGCTGACCCAGGCGGCGCTGGAGACCCTGGCGATCGTCGCCTACCGCCAGCCGGTCAGCCGGGCCCGCGTCTCGGCCGTGCGCGGCGTCAGCGTCGACGGGGTCATGCGGACGCTGCTGACCCGCGGGCTGGTCTGCGAGGCGGGGGTGGAAGCGACCTCGGGGGCCACGCTCTACCGCACGACGGAGGAGTTCCTGCAGCGCATGGGCCTGGACTCCCTGGAGGACCTGCCGCCGCTGGCGCCCTTCCTGCCCGACGAGGTGTCGGTGGAGGACCTCGAACCGGTCGAGGTGCTCGCCGGGTCCGCGCCCGCCCCGGTCGAGGAGACCCCGACCGAGGACGTGGCGGCCGAGGACGTGGCGGTCGAGGACGCCCCGGAGCTGAGCGACAATGGTGGGTCGGACCCGGCCCACCCGCCGGCCGACCCGCGGCCGGTCGCCCGGCCGCACCACACCGAGCACCACCCCCAGCAGACGGAGGACCAGTCATGAGCCCGCAGGCACCCCGCGCAGGCGGCGGCCGAGGGCAGGGCCGCCCCCAGCGACCCGCGACCGGCCGCGGCCAGTCCCCCAAGAACCAGCCCCCGAAGGGGAAGAGTCCCCGCGGGGGTTCGTCGAAGGGCGCGGCGGGACCGGCGCAGCCCGGTCAGCGCCGCGGCGCGGCGAAGCGGATGACGGACCGGATCGCGCCGGCGCCGCAGCCGCCCCGCCGCGGTCCCGCCCAGCCCAAGGCCCGCCCGGGCGTCGACGTGCACGACCCCGAGGGCGTGCGCCTGCAGAAGGTCCTCGCCCAGGCCGGGGCCGGTTCGCGGCGGGCCTGCGAGGAGATGATCGCCGCCGGGCGCGTCACCGTCGACGGCGAGGTCGTCACCGAGCTCGGCGTGCGCATCGACCCCACCCGGCAGGTCGTCCACGTCGACGGCATGCGGTTCAGCATCGACGACGAGCTCGTCTACATCATGGTGAACAAGCCCAAGGGCGTCGTCTCGACCATGTACGACGAGCAGGACCGGCTGAACCTCGCCGACATGGTGGGCCCGCGCGAGCAGCGCCTGTTCCACGTCGGCCGCCTCGACCTGGACACCGAGGGGCTGATCCTGCTGACCAACGACGGGGCCCTGACGCACCGCCTGCAGCACCCGTCCTTCGGCGTGAAGAAGACCTACCTCGCCGAGGTCCGCGGTCCCGTCAAGCGCGACCTGGGCAAGAACCTGCGCGCCGGGGTGGAGCTGGAGGACGGGCCCGTCGCGGTCGACTCCTTCAAGCTCGTCGACTCCAAGCCGGGGTACGCGCTCGTCGAGGTCGTGCTGCACGAGGGCCGCAAGCACGTCGTGCGCCGCCTGCTGGAGGCCGAGGGGTACCCCGTCCTCAAGCTCGTCCGGGTCCAGATGGGCCCGATCGTGCTGGGCGACCTCAAACCCGGCAAGAACCGGCGCCTGACCCGCGGGGAGATCCAGCAGCTCTTGGCGGTCGCGGGTCTGTGACCGGGCCGGGGGGAGCAGCCGGTAGCCTGCCGCGCGTGTCGGTGCGGGCGGTTCGTGGTGCGGTGCAGGTCGACGTGGACGAGCGCGAGGAGGTGCTGGCGCGGACGCGGGAACTCGTCTCGGAGGTCATCCGGGTCAACGACCTGACCCTCGAAGACTTCATCAGCGTCATCTTCACCTCCACCGCCGACCTCAACTCCGAGTTCCCCGCCGTCGCCGCGCGTGAGCTCGGCATGGGGGACGTGCCCCTGATGTGCGCCCGCGAGCTGGAGATCACCGGGTCGATGCCGCGGGTGATCCGCCTGATGGCGCACGTGGAGACGGCGCGCCCGCGCAGCGAGGTCCGGCACGTCTACCTGGGCGGTGCGCAGGCCCTGCGGCGCGACATCGCGCAGTGATCCGCCGGTGACCCTCGACGCGGCCGCCCCGCCCCGCACCACCGGCACCGTCCGGGTGGTCGGGACGGGGCTGCTGGGCACCTCGGCGGCCCTGGCCCTGTCGCTGCGCGGCGTCGACGTCGTGCTGACCGACCCGTCCCCGACGGCCGTGGCGATCGCCCGGGACCTGGGGGCCGGGCGCTTCGCCGCCGACGGCGACGACCCGGCGCTGGTCCTGGTGGCCTGCCCGCCGGACGTCGTGGCCGACGTCGTGGCCGACGAGCTGGACCGGTTCCCGGCCGCCGTCGTCACCGACGTCGCGAGCGTCAAGGGGGGCCCGCTGGCGGCGCTGCGGGCCATGGGGGCCGACCTGTCGCGGTACGTCGGCTCGCACCCGATGGCCGGCCGGGAGCGCTCGGGCGCGGTGGCCGCCCGCAGCGACCTGTTCGCCGGCCGCCCGTGGGTCGTGGCGGCCACCGAGGACTCCCGTCCCGTCGCGGTGCAGGCGGTCCACGACCTCGCCGTCGACTGCGGGGGCGTCCCGGTGACGATGGCCGCCGACGCCCACGACGAGGCCGTCGCCCTCGTCTCGCACGCCCCGCAGGTG
Source organism: Kineococcus lubricus (assembly GCF_050871965.1). Lineage (NCBI taxonomy): Bacteria > Bacillati > Actinomycetota > Actinomycetes > Kineosporiales > Kineosporiaceae > Kineococcus > Kineococcus lubricus. Next base: position 145,159 of record NZ_JBJLSK010000007.1, on the reverse strand, counting down.
GCCTCCAGCCTGGTCGCGGCCCGGCTGCGGGAGGCCTCCGAACCGGCCGTGGGGCTCGCCGGCCAGGGGTTGCGCGACGTCACCCGGGTCGCGGGCAGCGACCCGGCGCTGTGGGCGCAGATCCTCGCCGGCAACGCCGGTCCGGTGGCCGGCGTGCTGGAGGCGCTGCGCCGCGACCTCGACGACGTCATCGGCGCCCTGCGGGCCCTGGCCGAGGACCCCGCGGCCCCCGGGGCGCGCATCCGGCTGGCCCGGGCGATCGCCGACGGCGGCGCCGGCCGCGACCGCATCCCCGGCAAGCACGGCTCGGCCCCCGCGCTGTACACCGCCGTCGTGGTCGTCGTCCCCGACCGCCCGGGCGCGCTCGGGCGGCTCCTGACCGACGTGGGGGAGGCCGGGGTGAACCTGGAGGACCTGCGCCTGGAGCACTCCGAGGGGCAGGCCGTGGCGCTGGCCAGCATCGACGTGCTGCCCGCGGCGGCCGCCCCGCTGACCGAGGCGCTGCGCGCGCGGGGCTGGACCGTCCCGGGCTGACGGCGGCGGGTTCCCGGGGAGGGGGCCGCGTCGACTAACCTCGTCCGGTGTCCTCCACCCCCACACCCAGCGGTCCTGTCGCGTCCCCGGACGCCGCCGGCGAGGTGCCCGTCGTGACCGGTGCGCTCGTCGTCGCCGTCGACGGCCCGTCCGGCAGCGGGAAGTCCAGCGTCAGCCGGGCCGTGGCCCGGGCCCTGCGGGTCGGGTTCCTGGACACCGGCGCGATGTACCGCGCCGTGACGTGGTCGGCGCTGCGGGCCGGGATCGACCTGGCCGACCCGGCGGCCGTCGCCGCGCACGTGCGCACCGTCGCCCTCGCGGTGGGCACCGACCCGGCCGCCCCGACCGTCGCGGTCGTCGCGGACGGCGCGGAGACCGACCTCACCGAGGCCGTCCGCACGCCCGAGGTGACCGCGCACGTCAGCGCCGTCGCCTCCGTCCCGGCCGTGCGCCAGGACCTCGTCCTGCGCCAGCGCGCGCTCATCGAGTCCGCCTGCCTGGCCCCCGCGGCCGGGCGCGCGCCGGGCGTGGTGGCCGAGGGGCGCGACATCACGACCGTGGTGGCCCCCGAGGCGGACGTGCGCGTGCTGCTGACGGCCGAGGAGTCGGTGCGGCTGGCCCGCCGCGCCCAGCAGGACCTCGGCGCGGCCGACGAGGCCGCCCTGGCCGCCACCCGCGGGAGCGTCGTGGACCGCGACCGGGTCGACGCCCGCACGACCGCCTTCACCACGGCCGCCGACGGCGTCGTGACCGTCGACTCCACCCACCTCGACTTCGAGGGCACCGTCGCGGCGGTCCTCGAGGTCGTCGCGCGGGTCCGGGGGGAGGGCGCGTGAGGCTGCGGCCCAACCGCGCCCCCTCCGGCGGCGGCGCGCCGGGCGCCCCGTTCGCGTGGACCCGCCTGGTCGGCAAGGTCCTCGCGCACGGCGCCTGGGACTCGCGAGTGATCGGCGCGCAGAACGTCCCGGCGACCGGCCCGGTCCTGTTCGCCGCGAACCACGCCTCGATCATGGACGGGCCGCTGCTGTACGGCGTCACGCCCCGCCCGGCGCACTTCCTCGTCAAGCGCGAGATGTTCGAGGGGCCCCCGCTGAAGCGGTTCGTCGGGTGGGCGCTGCTGCAGGCCGGCCAGATCCCGATCGACCGCAGCCGCGGCGACCGGGACGCCCTGCAGTCGGTCCTGGCGGTGCTGGCCGCCGGGGGTGCCGCCGGGGTGTTCCCCGAGGGCACCCGGGGGCGCGGCGACGCCGCCAGCGTGCGGTCCGGCATCGCCTGGATCGCTCTGCAGTCGGGGGCGCCGGTGGTGCCCGTGGCGTGCCTGGGCGCGCACCTGCCCGGCGAGCCCCGCCGGTCGGTGCCGCCGGTGCGCCGCCGGCTCACGTTCTGCTTCGGCGAACCGTTCAGGGTCGTGCGCGCCCCCGGCGTCCCCGGCCGCGCCGCCCTCGCCGAGGCCGTGGAGCAGGTCCGCGAGAAGCTCTCCGGCCACGTGCTGGAGTCCCTGCAGCGCACCGGGATCGCTCTTCCCGATGACGAAGCCGCCGACGAGCTCGGGCTCGGCGAGATGGCGTCCGACGACGTGCCAGGAGGCACCCGGTGAGTCCCACCGACGACACCCCCCAGAACACCACCCAGAACACCACCCAGAACACGTCCCAGGACGTCTCCGGGAACCCCGGCGAGGTCCCCGACGAGAACGTCGAGCAGGCGCTGCGCGTCGGCCTGCAGGAGTACGACCTCTCCGAGGAGGACGTCGCGCTCCTGGACGCCGACGGCGCGCAGGACGACGGGGACGCCCCCGCCGGGCCGCTGCCGGTGCTGGCCGTGGTCGGCCGCCCGAACGTGGGCAAGTCGACGCTCGTGAACCGCATCATCGGCCGCCGCGAGGCCGTCGTGGAGGACGTCCCCGGCGTCACCCGCGACCGCGTGGCGTACCCGGCGAACTGGGCCGGGCGCGACTTCACCCTCGTCGACACCGGCGGCTGGGAGGCCAAGGCCGAGGGGCTGAACCTCGCCGTGGCCGACCAGGCCGAGCTGGCCATCGAGCTGGCCGACGCCGTGATGTTCGTCGTCGACGGGACCGTCGGCGCGACCGCCGGGGACGAGCAGGTCGTGCGGCTGCTGCGCCGCTCCGGGCGCCCCGTGGTGCTCGTCGCGAACAAGGTCGACGGCCCCAAGCAGGAGGCCGACGCCACCGAGCTGTGGTCCCTGGGGCTGGGGGAGCCGTTCCCCGTCTCGGCCCTGCACGGCCGCGGCACCGGCGACGCCCTCGACGCGGCCGTCAAGGTGCTGCCGGAGGTCTCCGCGGTCGGCGGCGGCCTGCTGCCCGAGGGCGGCCCGCGGCGGGTGGCCCTGCTGGGCCGGCCCAACGTCGGCAAGAGCTCGATGCTCAACCAGCTCGCCGGCTCCGAGCGCGTCGTGGTCCACCCCACGGCCGGCACGACCCGCGACCCGGTCGACGAGATCATCGAGCTGGGCGGGCGCACCTGGCGCTTCGTCGACACCGCCGGCATCCGCCGCCGCGTGCACCTGACCAAGGGCGCGGACTTCTACGCCTCGCTGCGCACGCAGACGGCGCTGGAGAAGGCCGAGGTGGCCGTCGTGCTCGTCGACGCCAGCGTGCCGATCGCCGAGCAGGACATCCGGATCATCTCCACCGTCGTGGAGTCGGGCCGGGCGCTGGTCGTGGCCTACAACAAGTGGGACCTGACCGACGAGGAACGCCGGCACTACCTCGAGCGCGAGATCGAGAAGGAGCTCGTCCAGATCCCGTGGGCCCCGCGGGTCAACGTGTCGGCGCAGACGGGCCGGCACATGGAGAAGCTCGTGCCGGCCATCGACCAGGCCCTGGAGTCCTGGGAGACGCGCATCCCCACCGGCCGGCTCAACGCCTTCCTCGGGCAGATCGTCGCCGCCCACCCGCACCCGGTCCGCGGGGGCAAGCAGCCGCGCATCCTGTTCGGGACGCAGGCCTCGACCCGCCCGCCGCGCTTCGTCGTCTTCGCCAGCGGCTTCCTGGAGGCCGGGTACCGCCGGTTCATCGAGCGCCGGTTGCGCGAGGAGTTCGGTTTCGTCGGCACGCCGATCGAGCTGAGCGTGCGGGTGCGGGAGAAGCGCAAACGATGAGGTAAGGTTCTACCCGGCTCGCAGGACGGGGGCCGGGTAGTACCAGCACCATCGATTCGGGCTGTGGCGCAGCTTGGTAGCGCACTTGACTGGGGGTCAAGGGGTCGCAGGTTCAAATCCTGTCAGCCCGACCGGATCGCAGCGGGTGTCCACCTCACGGGGTGGGCACCCGCTTCGTCGTTCCCGGGGCGGGGCCTGCCCGGGGCCTGCCCGGTGCCTGCCCGGTGGGCCTCAGGCGCCCAGCGGCCACCAGGACGGCACGAGCCGCGCGAACGCCGCCAGGAAGTCCCCGGCGTCGCGCACCTCGCGGGTCAGCCACGCCGACAGCGCCCCGGTCGTGCCCTCGGCCACGTACCGGGCCACCAGGTCGACGTCGGCGACGGGGGAGCGCAGGGCGCCGCGGTCGGCCAGCAGCAGGATCGAGGCGTGGAAGTGCTCGGCCAGCAGCGTGCGCAGCGTGCCGTCGGTCGGGCTGCCCAGGCTGCGCAGGTAGACGGCGCGGTGCCGTTCGAGGTGGGCCAGGACGTCCAGGGTGGTGGCGCGCACGGCCGCGGCCCAGTCCCGGTCCCCGCTCCCGCCGAGGTGGCGCTCGCGGGCGTCGTCGAGCTCGCCGCGCAGCACCTCCCGCAGCAGCGCGGAGGGGGACTCGCTGTGCTCGTAGAACGTCGACCGGTGCACGCCGGCGGTGCGGGCGACCTCGGCGACGGACAGGGTCTCGGGGGCACCGCCCGCGGCCAGTTCCAGCACGGCGGCCGACAGGCGCTCGAAACTCCTCTGCGCCCGTGCGTCCACCCCGGAACCCTACCCGCGCCGGCCGCCTCAGCGGGGACGGGGCGCGTACATGATGATCGCGACCCCGGCCAGGCACACCAGGGCGCCGGCGACGTCGTACCGGTCGGGCCGGTAGCCGTCCACGAGCGCGCCCCAGGCCAGGGACCCGGCGACGAACACGCCGCCGTAGGCGGCGAGGACGCGCCCGAAGGAGACGTCGGGCTGCAGGGTGGCGACGAAGCCGTACAGGCCCAGGGCGATGACGCCCGCCCCGACCCACGCCAGGCCGCGGTGCTCGCGCACGCCCTGCCACACCAGCCACGCCCCGCCGATCTCCAGGACGGCGGCGAGCACGAAGAGCACGATCGAGCGCACGGTGTCCACCCCGCGGACGGTACCGGCGGGCCGTCCGGGGCGGATCCCTGCTTCAAGGTTCAAGCAGAGCGGGGGTGGCGCGGCTGCCGGCCCCCGCGCCCGGATAGGGTCGCGACATGCCCAGCGAGCAGCCGTCCGACCTGCCCTTCGTGGCCGTCAGCGACGCCTGCAAGACCTACGGCAGCGGCCAGCGCGCCGTCCAGGCCCTGGCCCACGTCGACCTGCAGGTCCCGCGGGGCCGGTTCGTCAGCGTCATCGGCCCCTCCGGCTGCGGCAAGTCCACCCTGCTGCGGATGATCGCCGGGCTGGAGGAACCCGACCGCGGGACCGTCCGCATCTGCGGGCGCACCACCGCCCAGGCCCGCGCCGCCAAGGTCGTCGGGTTCGTCCCGCAGGCCCCGGCGCTGCTGCCCTGGCTGGACGTCCTCGGCAACGTCCGGGTGCTGGAGAAGGTCAACCGGCGGGCCGGGCGCGGCCGCGAACCCCAGCGCGGCCTGGCCTCGGACCCGGTGGCGCTGCTGACCCGGCTGGGGCTGGGGGACGTCCTGCACCGCCGTCCCGGGCAGCTGTCCGGCGGCATGCAGCAGCGCACCGCGATCGCCCGCGCGTTCGCCCTCGAACCCGACGTCCTGCTCATGGACGAGCCGTTCTCGGCGCTGGACGAGTTCACCCGCGAGTCGGCGCAGCTGCAGCTGCTCGACGTCTGGCAGGAGCTGCGGACCACCGTCGTGTTCGTCACCCACTCCATCGCCGAGGCCGTCCTGCTGTCCGACACCGTCGTGGTCATGGCCGCGGCCCCGGGCCGGGTCGCCGGGGTGGTCGAGGTCGACCTCGACCGGCCGCGGCACCACGGCCTGCTGGACTCCACGGCCATGCACGACCACGAGCACCGCGTCCGGGAGATCCTCGAGACGGCCTGGAACCCGCTGGCCGGTTCCGGGCGGGACGTGGCGTGAGCGGCACCCCCCGGTGGGTCCACCCGAGGTTCTGGCTCCCCACGCTCGTCGCGCTGCTCGCCGCCGCGGCCGCCTGGACCTGGGTGGCGCGCGAGAACCCGTACGTGCTGCCGAGCCTGTCCAGCGTCGGGCAGCAGTTCCTCGACCAGCCCGAGCTGTACCTGACGAACGCCTGGACGACGCTGCAGGAGGCCCTGCTGGGCCTGCTGACCGGCGGTGTCGCGGCGGCGCTGCTCGCGGTGCTGGTCTGCGAGTCCACGATCTTCCGGCGCGGGCTGACGCCGCTGGCCGTCATCCTCAACGTCACCCCCGTGGTGGCGATCGCCCCGGCGCTCGTCGTCGCGTTCGGGTTCGGCATGCTGCCCAAGGTCATCGTCACCGGGCTCATCACGTTCTTCCCCGTGCTCATGAACACCGTCACCGGCCTGCGCTCGGTCGACCGCCACGTCCTGCAGGTGTTCCGGACCGTGGACGCCTCCCGCCTGGACGTCCTGCTGCGGCTGCGGTTCCCCAGCGCCCTGCCGTACCTGTTCTCGGCCCTACGCGTGGTGTTCCCGCTGTCCCTGGTCGGGGCCATCGTCGCGGAGTTCTCCGCCGCCGGCGCCCAGGCCGGCCTGGGCACCCTCATCAGCGTCGCCAGCTCGAACTCCCAGCTGGACCGGGTTTTCGCCGCGATCGCCTGCCTGGCCGCGATGGGATCGCTCATGCTGCTGGTCGTCACCACCGTCGAGCGTCGTGCGCTGTCGTGGCACGACTCCCAGCACCGCTGACCGCCGAGGACCAGGAGAGACCCGTGAACCGCCTCCGCACCGCCGTCACCGCCGGCGCGACCGCCGCGCTGCTGCTCACCGCCTGCGGCGGCGCCGACGAACCCACCGGGGGTTCCACCCCCACCGGCAGCCGGGGGTCGGCGGTCACGCCGGAGCGGTGCCGCGCCAACGAGGCCGCCGGGACGATCACCTACGTCACGGGGTTCCAGTACCAGGCCTCGGCCAGCATCCTGGACCCGATCGCGGCGCGCGCCCTCGGCTACTTCGACGACCTGTGCCTCGACGTGGAGATCCAGCCCGGGACGGGGGAGACCGCGCAGAACGCGCAGCTGGTCGCCGCCGGCACCGCGCAGATCTCCTCCATCGCCGGCAACGGCGACGTCCTGGTCAACGTCGCCAACGGCGTCGACGTCCAGGCCGTCGCGATGTTCGGGCACGTCCCCGTCGCCACCCTCATGACCGAGCCGGGCACCACCGACCTCAAGCAGCTCGAGGGGACCACGCTGGGCCAGAAGGGCGCCCTGCCGGTGACCATCGAGGCCATGCTGCGCGCCGCCGGCGTGGACCTGTCGAAGATCACCCAGGTCGTCGTCGGCTACGACCCCACCGTCCTGGTCCGCGGCCAGGTGCAGTCGCTGACCGGTTACAAGTCCAACGAACCCCTCACCCTGGCCGCGAAGGGCGAGGAGGTTACCCAGTGGAACCCCGAGGACTTCGGCGTCCCCGGGTCGATGGCCACCACGATCGTCGACCCGGGGTTCCTCGCCGAGCACCGCGGTGCCGTCGAGGACTTCCTGCGCGCCCAGCTGAAGGCCTACGCCTACTGCGGGGAGCACGCCGCCGAGTGCGTCGCCGACGCCGCGGCGCTGTCCCAGGCCGGGTACGACACCGACCACAACGTGCAGGTCTGGCAGACCGAGGACCGGCTCGTCCGGGACTCCCTGCCCGCCGGGCAGGTGCTCGGCCAGATCGACGAGACCACCGTCCGGACCGAGGGCGACTTCCTCGTGCGGATGGGGCAGATCCCCGCCGTCCCGGACCTGTCGCAGGTCGTCGTCGCCGACCTGGTGCCGTCGCTGTACGACGACGGCGGCAGCCTCGTCTGGCCCGTCCCCTGAGGACCGGCCCGCTCAGGCCGCCGGCGCCGGGAACCGGTACGACACCCAGGTCGACCCGGTGTCGGTGCCCAGGACGGTGCCGTCGAAGGCGTGCCGCTGGGAGCTGAAGCCGGTCACGAGGTAGCGGTGGAAACCGGCCTGCTGCCCCGCCGCGCAGGTCTTCTCCCGCACCAGCCCGGCGCGGTCGGCCAGGACGTTCTTCAGCACGACCGGGGCGGAGACCGACGTGGTGCCGGCGGGGGCGACCGCGTCGACGAGGTAGCCGTTGTTGTACCAGGGCGCCCCGCCGAGGTCGCCGGTGACGACCCGGCCCACGTCGGTGCCCGTGCCGGGCACCACCTGGCCGCCGGCGAAGCACGCCACGGACAGGCGCCCCACGAGGCGCGACTCGACGTAGGTGTTCTCCGGGTGCGCGGCCAGCGCGCTGCGGACGCTGAGGGCGCCCCCGCGCAGGACCACGGAACTGTCCACCGAGGTGTCCCCGGCGGTGGCGTGGGCCGCCTGGGCGCCCACGGCGGCCAGGCCGGTGCCGAGGGCCAGCGCGGCGGCGGCGCCGAGCGCCCGCCGGGCGACGGTACGGGTGCGTGCGTGGACGAACATGGTGTCTTCCCCCCAGAAGATCGTCGAGTCGTCACCCCCCGTGACGACCGGAGGCAGCTTGGCCCGTCCGGGGGACGCGGCACAAGCGGAATGCCCGAATCGGACCGCGGGAACCGCACGGGGGGTGAGGGACTGGTCCGAACGGGTGGGGGTGCGCCCCGGGCGCCTAGACTCGACGGGCCATGTCCTCCTCCTCGTCCTCGTCCTCCTCCCGATCCCGGTCCCGCAGGCGCTCCTCCCGCGACACCGGTCCCCGGCGCACCGGGGCACCGGCGCGGGCCCTGCCCGACGACCCCCGCGCGCTCGACCTCGCGCAGCGCCTCGGCGCGGTCTCGCTGCGCGAGGAGGACCGCGTCCGGCGCCGACTGGCCGGGCTCGCGCGCCGGCCCCGCGAGGCGTTCGAGGCCGAGCTGCCCGCCCTGGAGGAACTCACCGCGGCGGCCGAGGCGCGCACCGCCCGGCGGGCCGCGTCGGTGCCCGCGGTCGACTACCCCGAGCAGTTGCCCGTCAGCCAGGAGAAGGACCGGATCGCCGCCGCCCTGCGCGAGCACCAGGTGATCGTCGTCGCGGGGGAGACCGGGTCGGGCAAGACGACCCAGCTGCCGAAGATCTGCCTGGAGATCGGCCGCGGCGTGCGCGGCCGCATCGGGCACACCCAGCCCCGGCGCATCGCGGCCCGCGCCGTCGCCGAGCGCGTCGCCGAGGAACTGCACACCGAACTCGGCGGGACGGTCGGGTACGCGGTCCGGTTCACCGACACCGTCGGCGAGGACAGCCTCGTCAAGGTCATGACCGACGGCATCCTGCTGGCCGAGATCCAGCGCGATCCCGAACTGCTGCAGTACGACACGCTCATCGTCGACGAGGCGCACGAGCGCAGCCTGACGATCGACTTCCTGCTCGGCTACCTCGCGCGGCTGCTGCCGACCCGGCCCGACCTCAAACTCGTCATCACCTCCGCGACGATCGACCCCGAGCGGTTCTCCCGGCACTTCGGCGGGGCGCCGATCCTGGAGGTCTCCGGGCGCACCTACCCGGTCGAGGTCCGGTACCGGCCGCTGCTGGCGGCCGAACTGGCCGAGGAACTCCTCGGGGCCGACCTCGACGACGCCGGGGACTCCCTGGACTCCGACGACGCGCTGGAGCAGCTGGTCGGCGACGACCGGGACCAGACCGAGGCCATCCTCGACGCCGTCCGCGAACTGGGCGCCGAGGGTCCCGGCGACGTCCTGGTGTTCCTGCCCGGTGAACGGGAGATCCGCGACACCGCCGACGCGCTCGGCGACCTGGTGCGCGAACGGGAGTTCCGCGGGACGGAGATCCTGCCGCTGTTCGCGCGGCTGTCCGCCGAGGAGCAGCACCGGGTGTTCCGGCCGCACGGGAACCGGCGGATCGTGCTGGCCACGAACGTCGCCGAGACGTCCCTGACGGTGCCCGGGATCCGGTACGTCGTCGACGCCGGCACCGCCCGCATCTCGCGGTACTCGCACCGCACGAAGGTGCAGCGCCTGCCGGTCGAGCGGATCTCGCAGGCGTCGGCGAACCAGCGCGCCGGGCGCTGCGGCCGCGTCGCCGACGGCATCTGCATCCGGCTGTACTCCCAGGCCGACTTCGAGTCGCGCCCGGAGTTCACCGACCCGGAGATCCTGCGGACCAACCTCGCCGCGGTCATCCTGCAGATGGCGTCCCTGGGGCTGGGGGACATCGCCGCGTTCCCCTTCGTCGAACCCCCCGAGCAGCGCGCGATCACCGACGGCCTGGGGCTGCTGGCCGAGCTGGGGGCGCTGGAGGAGGCCCGCCCGGCCGACCGTGGGGTGCCGCGGCTGACCCGGACCGGCCGGGACCTGGCCCGGCTGCCGATCGACCCCCGGCTGGGGCGGATGGTGCTGGAGGCCCAGCGCAACGGCTGCCTGCGCGACGTCCTGGTCGTCGTCGCGGCGTTGTCGGTGCAGGACCCGCGCGAACGCCCCCTCGAGCAGCGCGACCGGGCCGCGCAGCTGCACGCCCGGTTCCGGAACGAGACGTCGGACTTCCTGACCTACCTGAACCTGTGGTCCTACCTGCAGAACCTGCAGCGGGACCTGTCCAGCTCGGCGTTCCGGCGGCGGGTCAAGAGCGAGATGCTGCACTTCCTGCGCATCCGCGAGTGGCAGGACACCTACGCCCAGCTGCGCCGCGTCGTGCGGGACCTGAAGTTCGAGGTCGAGCGGCCCGAACCGGCCGAGCTCGCCGAGGGGGAGCTGTTCCCCGACCCCGGGTACGACGCCGACGCCGTCCACCGGTCCCTGCTGGCCGGGCTGCTGGGCAACATCGGGCTCAAGGACGTCCGGGAGGAGCAGAAGGGCCGGCGGGAGAACCGCCGGGCCCAGGTGGAGTACCTCGGCGCTCGAGGGGCGAAGTTCGCGGTCTCGCCCGGTTCGGCGCTGGGCCGCAAGAACCCCGACTGGGTCGTGGCCGCCGAACTCGTCGAGACGTCGCGGCTGTGGGCGCGCGTGGTCGCCGGGATCGACCCCCGCTGGATCGAGCCGCTGGCCGAGCACGTCGTCAAGCGCACGTACTCCGAGCCGCGGTGGTCGCGCAAGCGGGCCGCGGTCGTGGCCGACGAGCGGGTCACCCTGTACGGCGTCCCGGTCGTGGCGAACCGGACCGTCCCCTACGGCGGGATCGACCCGGAGCTGTCCCGCGACCTGTTCCTGCGCAACGCCCTGGTCGAGGGCGACTTCGAGACCCGCCACGAGTTCTTCCACCGCAACCGCGAACTGCTGGCCGAGGCCGAGGAGCTGGAGCACCGCGCCCGCCGCCGCGACATCGTCGTCGACGACGAGGTGCTGTTCGCGTTCTACGACGCCCGGATCCCCGCGGACGTCGTCTCGGGCCGGCACTTCGACGCCTGGTGGAAGGACGCCCGCCGCCGCGACCCCGACCTGCTCACCTTCGACCCGGCCATGCTCGTCACCGAGGAGGACGCGGTCAGCGAGGAGCAGTTCCCGCTGTCGTGGCGCCAGGGCGACCTCGACCTGCGGCTGGAGTACGTGTTCGACCCCGGCTCGCCCGCCGACGGCCTGACCGTCGACGTGCCCGTGGAGGTCGTCAACCGCTTCGACGACCGGGACCTGCTGTGGCAGGTGCCGGGTTTCCGGCACGAGCTGGTGACCGCGATGATCCGCTCCCTGCCCAAGGAGCTGCGCCGCAACCTCGCCCCGGCGCCGGACAAGGCGGCCCGGTTCCTGGAGCGGGTCCGCCCGCACGAGGAGCGGTTCTGGGCCGCGTTCGAGCGGGAACTGCCGCGGCTGGGCGACGGCACCGAGATCTACGAGCAGGACGTCGACTGGTCGAAGGTCCCGGCGCACCTGCGCCCCACCTTCCGGGTGCGCGGCGCCGACGGGGAGGTCCTGGCCGCCGGCAAGGACTTCGCCCGGTTGCGGGCCCAGCTGGAGCAGACGGTCGAGCAGACCCTCACCGAGGCCGCCGACGAGGTGCAGCGCACGGGGGAGACGTCCTGGGCGAACCTGCCGCCGGAGATCCCCCCGACCCACACCAGCGTCGTCCGGGGCACCGACGTCACCTCGTTCCCCGCCCTGGTCGACGAGGGGGCGACCGTGGGGTTGCGGACGTTCCCGACCGCCGGGCAGGCCGCCGTCGCGCACCGCGAGGGCGTGCTGCGGCTGCTGTCGCTGGCCCTGCCGTCCCCGGCGAAGGCCGTGCTGGACGGCCTGTCCAACGACGCGCGGCTGCTGCTGGCCCGCGCCCCGCACGGCGACGCGAACGCCGTCGTCGCCGACGCGGCCCGCGCCGCGGCGGCGCACCTGCTCGACGAGGCCGGCGGGGCGGGCGTGCGGACGGCCGCGGGTTTCGCCCGGCTGGTCGAGGCCGTGCGGCCGCGGTTCACCGCGCTCACCGCGACGACCGTGGACCGGACGCTGCGGGTCCTGCGCACCGCCGCCGCCGTGGAGAAGAACATCTCCCGGACCGGCAGCCTGGCGCTGGTGCCGTCGCTGGCCGACGTCCGCGAGCAGTTCACCGGGCTCGTGCACGCCGGTTTCGTCGCCGAGACGGGCGTCGACCGCCTCCCGGACCTGCTGCGGTACCTGCAGGGCATCGACCGCCGGCTGGCGACGATGCCCGACAACCCGCAGCGGGACCGGGTGCGGATGGCCGAGTTCGCCCGCGTCCGCGACGCCTGGGTGCAGCGGGTGCGCCGGGCCGGGACCCCGGTGCCGCCCGAGCTCGCGCGGATCCGGTGGACCCTGGAGGAACTGCGGCTGCAGAAGTTCGCCCAGGGGATCCCGACGGCGCACCCGGTCAGCGACGAGCGCGTCCTGAAGGCGCTGGCCGAGACCTGAGCCGTCGCCGCCTCAGTGCGCCGCGTAGCCGCCGTCGACGAGGTGGTAGGACCCGGTCACGAAGCTCGCGGCGTCGCTGGCCAGGAAGGCGGTCAGCGCGGCGACCTCCTCGGGGGTCCCGAGCCGGCCGGTGGCGTGCTGGGCGGCCAGGGCGGCCTGGGCCTCGTCGGACAGGTTCGCCTCCAGCAGCGGGGTGCTGATGAACCCCGGGCCGATCGCGTTGACCCGCACGCCCTGCGCGGAGTACTCCAGCGCGGCGTTCTTCGTGAGGCCGACCACGGCGTGCTTGGAGGTGACGTAGGCGCTGGAGCGCGCGATGCCGACGCTGCCGAGCACCGAGGCCATGTTCACGATCGAGCCGCCGCCGGCGGCGACCATCGCGGGGATCTGGGCCTTGAGGCCGTAGAACACGGCGTTGAGGTTGACGTCGATGACCTTGTGCCAGGAGTCGAGGGAGTACTCGGCGACGGGTTCGGCGTCCCCGCCGATGCCGGCGTTGTTGACGGCCACCCTCAGCGGGGCCAGCTCACCCGCCGCGGCGACCATCGCGACGTTCGCGTCGTAGTCGGTCACGTCCCCCGCGAACGCGCGCGCGGTGCCACCGGCGGCGGTGATCTCGGCGGCGACCGCCTCGGCGGCGGTGCGCGACAGGTCCGCGACGAGGACGGCGGCGCCGTTGCGGGCCAGTTCGAGGGCGACGGCGCGGCCGATGCCGGAGCCGCCGCCGGTGACGACGGCGGAGCGGTCGGCGAGGTCGTAGGTGGGCACGGTGATCTCCTCTGATCGTGTCTTCGACAGGTGTCGGACTACCGTCCGACTGTACGCCGGGCGGGCGGCCCCCGGAGGGCGGGGACGTAAGCTGCTGGGTCCGGACGGGTGAACGGGTGGGGGGCGGACGGCGTGACGACGGCGGACGGTCAGGTCGTCAGCGACCGGGTCCTCACGCTGCCCAACGCGCTGAGCGCCCTGCGCCTGCTGCTCGTCCCCGTCTTCGCGGTGCTCATCGTCGCCGGCCACGACGGCTGGGCCCTGGTGGTGCTCGCGGTGAGCGGGGCCAGCGACTACCTCGACGGGAACCTCGCGCGGCGCTGGAACCAGGTGACGCGGCTGGGCCAGGTGCTCGACCCGTTCGCCGACCGGCTCTACATCCTCACGACGCTGCTGGGGCTGGCCTACCGCGGGCTCATCCCCTGGTGGCTCGTGGTCGTGCTGGTGGCCCGCGACGCCACGATGCTGGCCACCCTGCCGGTGCTCGCGCGGCTCGGCCACAGCGCGCTGCCCGTGCACCTGCTCGGCAAGGCCGGGACGTTCTGCCTGCTGTACGCCTTCCCGCTGCTGCTGCTCGGGGAGGTCTCCCGCACCCTGTCCCTGGTCGCCGGGGCGCTGGGCTGGGCGTTCGCCCTGTGGGGCACCGGGCTGTACTGGTGGGCCGGGGTCCTCTACCTGCGGCAGGTCGCCCAGCTCCGGCGCGAGCACCAGCAGGAGCAGCAGCGGGAGCGGGACCGGTGAGGTTGCCGAAGCTGCCGAGGCTGCCCGTCCACCCCGACCCGGACCGCGACCCCGCGGCCAGCACCCGGCTGCTGACCGAGGTCATGACGCGGCCGCTGGACCCCGGGTACGCCGCCGCGGCCGAGCGCGGGGCCCGGACGGGGGCCGGCCGCTCCGCCCCGGCGCGGGCCGGGACGGTCCTGGCGCTGCTGGCCGTCGGCGTGCTGTTCGCCGTCGCCGGGGTGCGGGCGGCGGCCGCCGGACCCGCCGACGACCGCGGGCGCGCCGCGCTGGTCGAGCGCATCGAGGACGGCACCGCCCGCGCCGACGCCCTCGGGGCCCGGGCCGCGGACCTGCAGGCGGGCAACGCGGAACTGGCCGCCCGGCTCGGGGGCGCCCCGGCCGCCTCGGCCGACGCCGAGTCCGCCGCGCTGTCGGTCGCCGCCGCCGGGACGCCCGTCACCGGCCCGGGGCTGGAGGTCGTCCTCGACGACGCGCCGGCCACCGCCGAGGGCACGGGCACCTCGGGGCGGGTCGTCGACCGCGACGTGCAGCTCGTCGTCAACGGCCTGTGGGCCGCCGGGGCCGAGGCGGTCGCCGTCAACGGCCAGCGGCTGGGGGCGCTGTCCTCGATCCGGGCCGCCGGGGAGGCCGTGCTCGTCGACTACCGCCCCCTGACGCCGCCGTACACGATCTCCGCCGTCGGTGACCCCGCGGCGATGCAGACGGCGTTCGCGACCTCGGTCGCGGGCCGGTACCTGCAGGTCCTGCGGGACAACTACGGCGTGCGCGCGCGGGTCGGCGCGGCCGACGACCTCACCCTGCCCGCCGCGCGGCTGGACCTGCGCTCGGCCCGCGGCGCGGACGGGTCCGCGGGGCCGGGACAGTAGGGTCTCCCGTCGTGATCGCCGCCCTCGGACTCCTGGTGGGCATCGTCGCCGGGGTGCTGCTGCACCCCGAGGTGCCGGTGTTCCTGCAGCCCTACCTGCCGATCGCGGTGGTGGCCGCGCTCGACGCGGTCTTCGGCGGCCTGCGCGCGGTGCTCGACGGGATCTTCGACGACAAGGTGTTCGTCGTCTCGTTCCTGTCCAACGCCGTCGTCGCGGCCGTCATCGTCTACCTCGGCGACCAGCTCGGCGTCGGGTCGCAGCTGTCGACGGGCGTCGTCGTCGTGCTGGGGGTGCGCATCTTCTCCAACGTCGCCGCGATCCGCCGGCACCTGTTCCGCGCATGAGCGGGCCGACCCCGCCCGCGGGCCGCGGCGGACCGCGGCCCCGGCCGTGGCGCCGGCTGTGGCGGGCCGCGTCCCCGCGGGTGACCCGCGGTCAGGTCCTGGCCGGGGTCCTGTGCGCCGCACTGGGTTTCGGTTTCGCCGTCCAGGTCCGGCAGACGTCGACCTCCGGGCTGGCCGACCTGCGCGAGAGCGACCTGGTGCGCATCCTGGACGACACCACCGAGCGCGGGGACCGGCTGGCCGGGGAGGTGCAGGAGCTCGAGGCCACCCGCCGCGAGCTCACCGAGGGCTCGGACCAGGCCCGGGCCGCCGAGGAGGCCGCGGCCGCGCGGGCCCAGGAGTTCGGCCTGCTGGCCGGGACGCTGCCGGCGCGCGGGCCGGGGATCGTGGCGACCGTCACCGACCCGGCGGGCTCGCTGCGCTCGACGAACTTCATCCAGCTCGTCCAGGAGCTGCGCGACTCGGGGGCCGAGGGCATCCAGGTCGGCCGGACCCGGGTGGTGGCGCAGACGGCGTTCACCGACGCCCCGGCCGGCTCCGGCGGCGTGCTGGTGGACGGGACGCTGGAACGCTCCCCGTACGTCGTCACGGTCATCGGGGACCCGCCCACCCTGGCCACGGCCCTGGACATCCCCGGCGGGGTGCGCGAGACGCTGCGCTCGGCCGGCGCCGACCTCGACGTGCGGCAGGCACCGGGGGAGGACGGCGTGTCGATCACCGCCTTGCACGCCGTCTCGGCGCCTCAGTACGCTCGCCCGGCACCGCCGTGACCCGTCGGCGGGTCCCGTCTGCCGAGGAGCCCCCCGCCCCATGTCGAACGTCCCCGCCGACCTGCGGTACACCAGCGAGCACGAGTGGGTGCGCGTCGAGGCCGACGGCACCGTCCGGGTCGGGATCACCGACTTCGCCCAGGACCAGCTCGGCGACGTGGTCTACGTCTCGCTGCCGGCCGAGGGGGAGACCGTGACCGCGGGCGCGGCGGTCGGGGAGGTCGAGTCGACCAAGAGCGTCAGCGAGATCACCGCGCCGGTCTCGGGCACGGTCTCGGGCCACAACCCCGGGCTGGAGACGCGCCCGGACCTGGTCAACACCGACCCCTACGGCGACGGCTGGATGTTCACCATCACCCCCGAGGACCCTGCGCAGGCCGCGGCGCTGCTGGACGCCGGGGCGTACGCCCAGCACGTCGGCTGACGCCCCGCCCACGACGTCCGGCAGGCGGGCTGACCTGCGCGGTCGGTCCCGGCTACTGTTGTCCACGAAGATCCGAGCGTGACCGCCCGCCTGCAGGGAGTGGTCACGTGCTGTGCCAGCGAGAGGTGGTGTCGATGTCTGCGCCGGGCTCCGGGCCGACTCAAGGGCCGACGGGTGGTCAGGACGAGGGGACGGGCCCGGAGCGTTCCTCCGCCGAGCGCCCCGTCGACTCCACGATGTCCTTCGCGGGACTGGCCGTCCCCGAGGTCCACGAGAGCGCCGACCGGGGGCTGACCCCCGACGACACCGAGGCGATCGACGCCCTGCCCGCGGGGTCGGCGCTGCTGGTGGTGCGCCGCGGGCCCAACGCCGGGTCCCGCTTCCTGCTCGACGCCGAGCGCACCTCGGCGGGGCGTCACCAGACCAGCGACATCTTCCTCGACGACGTCACCGTCTCGCGCCGGCACGCCGAGTTCCTGCGCGCGCCGGACCCCGTGACCGGTCCCGGTTTCCGGGTGCGCGACGTCGGCAGCCTCAACGGCACCTACGTGAACCGCGAGCGCATCGACGACGTGGTCCTGCGCGCCGGTGACGAGGTCCAGATCGGCAAGTACCGGCTGGAGTTCCACCCGAGCCCGCGGGTGCAGGGGGAGGCGTGAGCGCGGCGAGCGCCCGGTCGCTGGACCCCGCCGCGCCGCGGATGACCATCGGGGAGGTCATGGCGATCCTGTCGCCGGAGTTCTCCGACCTGACGATCTCCAAGATCCGCTTCCTGGAGGAGCAGGGCCTGGTCGAGCCCGGGCGGACGGCGGCGGGCTACCGCAAGTTCTCCTCCGACGACGTGGACCGGTTGCGGTACGTCCTGGCCGCCCAGCGCGACCACTACCTGCCGCTGAAGGTCATCCGGGAGAACCTCGAGGCCCTCGACCGCGGCCTGGAGCTGCCCGACCCCTCCGAGTCCGCCCCCCGGGTGCCCGGGCACGCGGTCCCGGTGGGCGTCCCGGGGACGGACCGCTTCGACGGGCACGCGGCGAGCCTGCGGCTGACCCGCGGTGAGCTGCTGCGCGAGTCCGGGGTCGAGGCCGAGCTGCTCGACGCGCTGGAGGGGTACGGCGTGCTGTCGCCGGCCCCGGGCGGCCCCTGGTACGACGGTGAGGCGCTGGAGGTGCTGCGGGCCGCCGCTGCGCTGGCCGCGCACGGCATCGAGGCCCGGCACCTGAGGGTGTTCCGCACGGCCGCCGACCGGGAGGTCGCGCTGGCCGAGCAGGTCGCGGCCCCGCTGCAGCGCTCGGGCCGGGCCGGGTCCGCCGAGCAGGCCGCCCGCGCCGACCAGGTCGCCCGCGAGATCGCCGCGGCGTGCCTGCGGCTGCACACCGCGCTGGTCGCCGGGGCCCTGGGGCGGACCGGCCGGTGAACGCGCCGGGGCCCTGGGGCGGACCGGCCGGTGAACGCGCCGGGGCCCGACCGGCCCACCGGCCCGTTCCGGGGGTACGGTGAACCCGTGCGAGCGCTCGATGTCATCGGCGTCAGGGTCGAGATGCCTTCCAACAACCCGATCGTGCTGCTGCGCGAGCGGGACGGCGACCGTTACCTGCCCATTTGGATCGGCGCGCCCGAGGCCAGCGCGATCGCCTTCGCCCAGCAGGGCGTCGTGCCGCCGCGGCCGCTGACCCACGACCTGCTCAAGGACGTCATCGAGGCCGTCGGCCGGCGTCTGGAGGAGGTCCGCATCGTGGCGGTCAAGGACAACGTCTACTTCGCGGAGCTGGCCTTCGACGGTGGGCTGACCGTCAGCTCCCGCACCTCCGACGCCATCGCGCTGGCGTTGCGCGTCGGGTGCCCGATCGTGAGCGCCGAGGGGGTCCTCGACTCCGGCGGGGTGCCCGTCCCGGACGAGGACGAGGACGAGGTGGAGAAGTTCCGCGAGTTCCTCGACCACATCACCCCGGAGGACTTCGAGTCCGGTTCGGGCGACCGGTAGGGCCTGCGGGCCCGGGAGGTGTCACAGGATGGTCACGAGGAACGCCACGCCGCGCGCCTCGTTGACGCTCCGGGGGTGCTCTTCTACGGTCAGTACAGGGAACGCTCCGGTCGAGACCTCGACGGGTGGCGATGACGAGGAGGCCGGCGTGAGCAGTGGCGACGCAGTCGCAGGGTCGTCGCAGAAGGTGTCCCCCCCTGCGCGTGCCCAGGGCGTGCTGTTCGCGGAGGACCTCCCCGTGCTCGACGACGAGGTCGGCTACCGCGGGCAGACCGCGTGCAAGGCCGCCGGGATCACCTACCGCCAGCTCGACTACTGGGCCCGCACCGACCTGGTCGCCCCCAGCGTCCGCGGGGCCTCGGGGTCGGGTTCGCAACGCCTCTACGGGTTCCGGGACATCCTCGTCCTGAAGGTCGTCAAGCGGCTCCTGGACACCGGGGTGTCGCTGCACCAGATCCGCACCGCGGTCATGCACCTGCGCGAGCGCGGCATCGACGACCTCGCCCAGATCACGCTGATGTCCGACGGCGCCAGCGTCTACGAGTGCACCTCGGCGGACGAGGTGATAGATCTCGTCCAGGGTGGCCAGGGCGTCTTCGGGATCGCCGTCGGCCGCGTGTGGCGCGAGGTCGAGGGCGAGCTGGCGTCGCTGCCCAGCGAGCGTCCGGCCGACCGCGCCCAGGGCGACAGCGCCATGGTGCTGGCCGACGAGCTGTCCCGCCGCCGGGCCGCCCGCGAGGCCGGCTGACCCACCCGTCACGCACGACGACCCCCGCACCGCCGAGCGGTGCGGGGGTCGTCGTGCGTGCGGCCGGTGTCCGGTCAGTCGAGCAGTTCGGCGCGGGGCAGCGCCTGCAGGGCGAACGGGTCGGTGACCCAGTCGTGCGCGTCGGGCAGCCAGATCACCGCGGCCAGCAGCGCGTCGGCCCAGGTGCTGAGCAGCTCGTCCAGCCCCACCCGCCAGGAGTGCTGGTAGCTCTCCTTGTCCTCGGCCAGCACGAGCTGCTCCACCACGGCCCGGCTGGAACCCAGCCGGACGGCGATCAGCTCCTCGTCCCGGGCGAAGACCGGCAGCAGGGCCGGGGGTGCGGCCAGCCCCGGGCCCTGGCCCGTGGCGCGCTGCACGGCCTCGTCCAGACCCAGCGGCACCCAGCCGCCGGGACCGACGGTCGGCGCGCTGGTCCGGAAGGTCGTGCGGACCGGGTCGACCCCGTCGGCCGCGCGCCACCAGGCGCGGGCCCCCCGGGGCAGCAGCAGACCCATCTGGCGTTCCACGGCGTCCAGCCGGGCGTCGTCGACGCCCGGGCGCAGCCGGGTCGCGATGTCGGCGCCGGTGCGCGTCCAGTGCGACCGCAGCCGCTGCACCAGACCGGCGATGCGGTCGGCCTCGGGATCGGCCACCGCGACCCGCACGGGGGCCGGGACCGGTGCGGCGGTCCGGGCGGCCCGCACGACGCGGGCCTGGTCGGCGCGGCCGGTGCGCCCGGCCTCGAGGGGGGTGTTCGACGACGTCACGGAACCTCCTAGGACCCGCAGCGGAGCGGGGAGAGCGGGGCAGTACCCACGGGGACGATCCCGGGCACACGCCGTTCCTGGACGGTAGACGCTCGGCGATCATCCCGCACCTCGGACGGCGGCCGAACCCCGCCGGTTCCCTCAGCCGCGCAGCAGGACCCGGTCCAGGACGTCGTCGAACTGCCCGGCGAGCGTCTTGGCGGTGCGGGCCCGCAGCGAGTGCAGCGGCACGCCGGCCCCCTGCGACTGCGGCACGCAGACGCGGTCCGGCAGCGGCTCCAGGACGAGGTCGCCGAACAGCGACCGCAGCTCCTCGTACCGGAACCGCTGCTCGCCCGAGCGCTGGGTGAACCGGTTGACGAGGACCCCCACCAGGCGCGGGCCCGAGCGCAGCGCGCGGATCTCGCGCAGGGTGCGGTCGACGGCGGCCACCGAGAACCGGCTGGCGTCGGAGACGACGAGGACGGCGTCGGCGGCCTGCCACGCCGAGCGGGTCAGGCCCCCCAGCGACGGCGGCGTGTCGATCAGCGCGACCTCGTGGTCGTCGAGCTTCTTCAGCGCCCGGCGCAACGCCTTCAGCCCCTCCTCGTCGGCCTCGGGGGTGTCCAGCCGGGCCGAGGACGCCGACCCCGTCAGCACGTCCAGCAGGCCGGGGTGGTCGTCGACCCACCCGCTGGGGGCCACGGCCTCCTCGGCCACGCGGCGCTTGGGGGCCTGGAGCACCGCGGCGACGTCGTGCCGGCGCTGGGCGGTCACGTCGAGGCCGGACGTGGCGTCGGCCTGGGGGTCGAGGTCGACGACGAGGGTGCTGGTGCCGCGGTGGAGGGCTGCGGACGCGAGCCCGAGGACGACGGAGGTCTTGCCCACCCCACCTTTGGCGCTGCTGACGGCGAGGCTGATCACGGCGGGCAGGATACCGGCGCGCCGGACCCCCTAGACTCCACGCAGGCCGTTCACCTCGTGTGGGAGAGACCTCGATCCGTGCGGACCGGGGCGCCGAAGGGGCAACATCCCCGGAACCTCTCAGGCGGAAGGACCACGCGGGGCAAGGCCGCTCTGGAGCCGGTCCCTCGCGGGCCGGTGACAGACGGGGAGGTCCACCCGGTTCCCGCGATCCCCCGGAGCGTCATGACCTCGCTGTCCGTCCCCCCCGCGCCCGCCGTCCCGGCCGCCGAGCGCACCGCCGCACCCGGCGCCCTGCCGTTCAGCGCCCGGCACATCGGCCCCGACGCCGGCGCCGTCGCCCGCATGCTGGAGGTCGTCGGGCTCACCGGCCTGGACGACCTCGTCGACCGGGCCGTCCCGGCCGGCATCCGCGACGGCGCCCTCGACCTGCCCGCGGCCCTCGACGAGACGTCGGTGACGGCCGCGCTGCGGGCGCTGGCCGCGAAGAACCGCGTCGTGCCGTCGATGATCGGCCTGGGCTACCACGGCACCCGCACCCCGGCCGTGGTGCGCCGCAACGTCCTGGAGGACCCCGCCTGGTACACGGCCTACACGCCGTACCAGCCGGAGATCTCCCAGGGCCGCCTCGAGGCGCTGCTGAACTTCCAGACCGCCGTCACCGACCTCACCGGCCTGGACGTCGCCAACGCCTCGCTGCTCGACGAGGGCACCGCCGCGGCCGAGGCCATGACGCTGGCCCGCCGCACCTCCAAGGCCCCCGCCGGGGCCGCGTTCGCCGTCGACGCCGACGTCCTGCCCCAGACCCTGGCCGTCCTGCGCACCCGCGCCGTCCCGCTGGGCCTGCGCCTGGAGGTCGTCGACCTCGACGCCCCCGACCCCCTCGCCGGGATCGGCGACGTCTTCGGGCTGCTCGTGCAGTACCCCGGCACCTCCGGCCGCGTCCGCGACCTCACCGGCGTCGTCGCCGACGCCCACGCCCGCGGGGCGGTCGCCGTGGCCGCCGCCGACCTGCTGGCCCTGACGCTGCTCGTGGCGCCGGGGGAGTTCGGCGTCGACGTCGCCGTGGGCTCCAGCCAGCGCTTCGGCGTCCCGATGGGCGCCGGCGGCCCGCACGCCGCGTACATGGCCGTCCGCAAGGGGCTGGAGCGGTCGCTGCCGGGCCGGCTCGTGGGGGTCTCCGTCGACGCCGACGGCAACCCGGCCTACCGGCTGGCGCTGCAGACCCGCGAGCAGCACATCCGCCGCGACAAGGCGACGTCGAACATCTGCACCGCCCAGGTCCTGCTGGCCGTCATGGCCGGCTGCTACGCCGTCTGGCACGGGCCGGACGGCCTGCGCGCCATCGGGACGCAGGTGGCCCGCCGGGCCGCGGGGCTGGCCGGTGCGCTGCGCGCCGGGGGCGTCGAGGTCGTCCACGACGAGTTCTTCGACACGGTCCTGGCCCGCGTCCCCGGCCGGGCCCGCGAGGTCGTCGCCGCCGCGCTGGCGGCGGGCGTGAACCTGCGCCCGGTCGACGCCGACCACGTCGGGCTCACCGTCGACGAGACCACCTCCGACGCGCACGTCGCCGCCGCGCTCGCCGGGTTCGGGGTCCAGGCCCCCGCGGCGGACGCCGACCCCGCGCTGCCCGCCGCGCTGCGCCGGACGTCGGGGTTCTGCACCCACCCGGTGTTCTCCCGGCACCGCTCCGAGACGGCGATGCTGCGCTACCTGGCCCGGCTCTCCGACGCCGACTACGCCCTGGACCGCGGGATGATCCCGCTGGGCTCGTGCACCATGAAGCTCAACGCGACGACCGAGCTGGAGCCCATCTCCTGGCCCGAGTTCGCCGACCTGCACCCCTACGCCCCGGCCGACCAGCTCGCCGGGACCGCCGAGCTCGTGGCCGACCTCGAACGCTGGCTGGCCGAGGTCACCGGGTACGACGCGGTCTCCCTGCAGCCCAACGCCGGGTCCCAGGGCGAGTTCGCCGGGCTGCTGGCCATCCGGGCGTACCACCTGGCCCAGGGGCAGGGTGAGCGGACGACCTGCCTCATCCCCAGCTCCGCGCACGGCACCAACGCCGCCAGCGCCGTCATGGCCGGGCTGAAGGTGGTCGTCGTCGCGTGCGACGAGGCCGGGAACGTCGACCTCGACGACCTGCGCGCGAAGGTGGGCGAGCACGCCGACGACCTCGCCGCGCTCATGGTGACCTACCCCTCGACCCACGGGGTGTACGAGGAGTCGATCCGCGAGGTCTGCGCCCTCGTGCACGACGCCGGGGGCCAGGTGTACGTCGACGGGGCGAACCTCAACGCCCTGGTCGGGCTCGCGCGGCCGGGCCGGTTCGGCGCCGACGTCTCGCACCTGAACCTGCACAAGACGTTCTGCATCCCGCACGGCGGCGGCGGCCCGGGCGTGGGGCCCGTCGCGGTCCGCTCCCACCTCGCCCCGTTCCTGCCCTCGACCGCCCCCGACGCCGGCGGCGTCGGGATGGTGTCGGCGGCCCCGTTCGGCTCGGCCGGGATCCTGCCGATCCCGTGGGCGTACCTGCGGCTCATGGGCCCCGACGGCCTGCGCGCCGCCACCGTGCAGGCGGTGCTGTCGGCGAACTACGTCGCGGCGCGGCTCGCCGACGCGTTCCCCGTGCTCTACCGCGGCCCGGGCGGGCTCGTCGCCCACGAGTGCATCCTCGACCTGCGCCCGATGACGAAGGCCACCGGCGTCACGGTCGACGACGTCGCCAAGCGGCTCATCGACCACGGGTTCCACGCCCCGACCATGTCGTTCCCCGTGGCGGGCACCCTCATGGTCGAACCCACCGAGAGCGAGGACCTCGCCGAGCTCGACCGGTTCTGCGACGCGATGCTCGCCATCGCCGCGGAGGTGCAGGAGATCGCCGACGGCCGCTGGGCCGTCGCCGACTCCCCGCTGCGGCACGCCCCGCACACCGCGGCCTGCCTCACCGGCGAGTGGGACCACCCGTACACGCGCGCCGAGGCCGTCTACCCGAACGGCACGGACCCGCGCACCAAGTACTGGCCGCCGGTGCGGCGCATCGACGGGGCCGCGGGCGACCGCAACCTCGTCTGCTCCTGCCCGCCCCTGAGCGCCTACTGAGCACCGCGCGGCCCCCTGGGTAGGATCCGGCCCAGGGGGTGATCACCGTGGAGTTCCTGGACGCGCTGCTGGACCGCAGTTGGCTGCTGTGGATCGCCGCGGCCCTGGTCCTGGGGATCCTGGAGATCACCGCGATCGACCTGGTGTTCGCGATGCTGGCCGGCGGGGCGCTCGCGGGCGCCGCCGCCGACGCCCTCGGCCTGGGCTTCGTGGGGCAGGTGCTCGTGGCGGCCGCCGTCGCCGGCCTGCTCATCGGCACGATCCGGCCGGTCCTGCTGCGCCGGTTGCGGATGCCCCCCGTCGGCACGACCAACGCCGCCGCCCTCGTCGGGCGGACGGCGCTGGTCCTGGCCGAGGTCACGGTCCGCGGCGGCCAGGTCAAGCTGGTGGGGGAGACGTGGTCGGCCCGGTCGGCCGGCCCGTCCTTCGCCGTCGGCGACGACGTCGTGGTCACCGCCATCGACGGCGCGACCGCCGTCGTCGGGCCCCTGCCCGTCGCACCGCTGGAGGAGAAGCCCTGATGGACAACGTCGTGACCCTCGTCGTGCTGCTCCTGGTCGTCCTGTTCGTGGTGACCGTGATCATCCGGACGATCCGGATCGTGCCGCAGGCCACCGCCGTCATCGTCGAACGGCTCGGCCGGTACTCCCGGACCCTGGACGCGGGGCTGCACTTCCTGGTCCCGTTCATCGACAAGGTCCGCGCGAACGTCGACCTGCGCGAGCAGGTCGTCTCGTTCCCGCCGCAGCCGGTCATCACCTCCGACAACCTCGTCGTGAGCATCGACACCGTCATCTACTACCAGCCGACCGACCCGAAGTCGGCGACCTACGAGATCGCGAACTACATCCAGGGCATCGAGCAGCTGACCGTCACCACGCTGCGCAACGTCATCGGCTCCCTGGACCTGGAGCAGACCCTGACCAGCCGCGACCAGATCAACGGCCAGCTGCGCGGGGTGCTCGACGAGGCCACCGGCCGCTGGGGGATCCGCGTGAACCGCGTGGAGCTCAAGGCGATCGACCCGCCGGCCAGCGTGCAGGACTCGATGGAGAAGCAGATGCGCGCCGAGCGCGACCGGCGCGCCGCGATCCTCAACGCCGAGGGGCTCAAGCAGTCGCAGATCCTCACCGCCGAGGGCGAGAAGCAGTCCTCGATCCTGCGGGCCGAGGGGTCGGCGCAGGCGGCGATCCTGCGCTCGCAGGGTGAGGCGAAGGCCATCACGCAGGTGTTCGACGCCATCCACCGCGGCGACCCCGACCCCAAGCTGCTGGCCTACCAGTACCTGCAGACGCTGCCGCAGATCGCCAAGGGCGACGCGAACAAGGTGTGGATCGTGCCGAGCGAGCTCAACGACGCGCTCAAGGGTTTCGGCTCGATGTTCTCCGCCCACGGCGCCACCCCGCCGGGTCCGGACGCTCCCCGGCCGCCCCGGGCCCCGCGGGAGGAGCCGCGGACGCACTTCGAGGAGGTCGTCCTGGAGGACCCGGACGAGGCGCTGAAGCGGGCCCGGGCCGAGGCCGAGGGCGCGACCCGCGACGCCGAGGGCGCCACCCGGCTCGGCAAGGACGCCTGACCCCGCCGTCCGGGCCCGTCCCGGGCCGTCCCGGGGTGCCGAACCGCCGCCGCCTGGTCACAGTGGGACCGTGCCGGAACCAGACACCTCGCCCCGGACCCGGCGGTGGCTGTTCGCCGACCAGCTCGGACCGCACTTCCTCGACGCCCCGCGCCAGCCCGTCCTGCTCATCGAGTCCCGCGAGGTGTTCCGCCGCAGGCGGTTCCACCGGCGCAAGGCGCACCTGGTGCTGTCGGCGCTGCGGCACCGGGCGGCCGAGCTGGGGGACCGGGCGGTGTTCGTCCGGGCCGGGACCTACCGCGAGGGGCTGGCCCGCTACCGGGACGGGCACGACGAACCCCTGAGCGTGTGCGACCCCACGTCGTACCGGGCGCGGCGCTTCGTGCGGACGCTGCCGGACGTCGAGGTCCTCCCGTCCCGGGGTTTCGTGGTCTCCGAGGAGCAGTTCGCCGGGTGGGCCGCGCGCCGCGGTGACCGGCGCCTGCTCATGGAGGACTTCTACCGCGACGTCCGGCGGCACCACCGGCTGCTCATGGACGGCGACGGCCCCGTGGGCGGGACCTGGAACTACGACCACGACAACCGCGAGGGCCCGCCGAAGCGGGACCGCCTCGAGGTCCGCGAACCCTGGTGGCCCACCGAGGACGCGATCGACGAGGAGGTCCGCGCCGACCTCGACCGGTGGGTGCGCGACGACGGGATCGAGTTCACCGGCACCGACGGCCCGCGCCGGTTCGCGGTCACCCGCCGCGAGGCCCTCACCGCGCTGCGGCACTTCCTGCGGCACCGGCTGGAGCAGTTCGGCGTCTACGAGGACGCCATGCTCGCGCAGGACCGGTGGATGTCGCACTCCCTGCTGTCGGCACCGCAGAACCTCGGCCTCCTCGACCCCGTGGAGGTGGCGCGCCGCGCCGAGGAGCACGGCCGCGCGCACGGCGTGCGGCTGGCCTCGGTCGAGGGTTTCGTCCGGCAGGTCGTGGGCTGGCGGTCCTACACCTGGCACCTGTACTGGCACCTGGGGGAGGACTACCGGCGGCGCAACGCCCTGCGGGCCCGGCGCCGGCTGCCGCGCTGGTTCACCGACCTGGACGCCGACGCCGTGGAGGCGAACTGCCTGCGGGACGTCCTGGCCGGGGTGCGCGACGAGGGGTGGGTCCACCACATCCCGCGGCTCATGGTGCTGGGGAACTGGGGGCTGCAGCGCGGCTACGACCCCGCGGACCTGGCCGACTGGTTCTGGACGAACTTCGTCGACGGCTACGACTGGGTCATGACGACGAACGTGGTGGGCATGTCCCAGCACGCCGACCACGGTGTGCTGGCCACGAAGCCGTACGCCTCCGGCGGGGCCTACATCGACCGGATGAGCGACTACTGCGGGGGGTGTCGCTACGATCCGAAGGTGCGGGTCGGTGAGGACGCCTGCCCGTTCACCGCCGGGTACTGGAACTTCCTCGCCGGGCACCGGGAGGACCTGGCGGGCAACCGGCGGATGACCCGGGCCCTGCGGGGGCTGGACCGGCTGCGCGACCTCGACGGCGTGCTGCACCAGGAGTCCGAGAGAGGGAGTGGGCCACCGTGACCGACGTCGGCCGCGCACGGGAACTGCTGGGGCGGACGTCCTTCGTCCTGCTGACGACGTTCCGCCGGGACGGGCGGCTCGTGCCGACCCCGGTGTGGGTCGCGCCGCTGGACGAGGAGCGGCTCGTGCTCGTCACGCAGGACACGACGGGGAAGGTGAAGCGGGTCCGCCGCGAACCCCGGGTCCTGCTCGCCCCCTGCGGGCGGCTGGGCAAGCCGCTGGGGCGGCCCGTCGACGGGCACGCCGTCGTGCTGGACGACCGGGAACTGCCGGAGGCCGAACGCGTCCTGTCCGCCAAGTACGGGCTGCAGTTCGGGGCCTTGAACGCCGTGGAGGGGCTGCTGCAGCGGCGGGGGCGGATGACCGGGCGCCGGGTGGCGGTCGCGCTGACCGTCACGGGATGATCGCCGAGTGAGCGACCGGTGAGCGACGTCGTCGTCTTCCACCACGCCCAGGGGCTGACCGCCGGGGTCCGGTCCCTGGCCGAGCGGCTGCGCGACGCCGGGCACCGCGTCCACACCCCCGACCTGTACGACGGGCGGACGTTCGCCACGCTGGAGGACGGCGTCGCCTTCGCCCGCACGACCGGTTTCGAGGAGGTCGCCGCGCGCGGGGTGCGGGCCGTCGAGGGCCTCACCGGCGACCTGGTGCTCGTCGGCGTCTCGCTGGGCGTCGTGCCGGCCGAGGGCATCGCCATGACCCGCCCCGGGGTCAGCGGCGTCGTGCTGGTCAGCGGGGTCGTCCCGCCGGCCGCCCTCGGCCGGCCCTGGCCCGAGGACCTGGCCGTGCAGGTCCACGCGATGCGCGACGACCCCGACGGCGACGTCGAGGAGGCGCGGCAGCTGGTCGCCGGGCTCGACGCCGCGGAGCTGTTCCTCTACGACGGCGACGCGCACCTGTTCGTGGACGACAGCCTGCCCGAGTACGAACCCGCCGCCACGCAGCTCCTGGTGGAGCGGGTGCTGGCCTTCGTCGCCGACCACTGACCCCGGACCGCACGCCGGGGCGTCGCGGCGGGTCAGCCGACGCCCGGCAGCCGGTGGCCCATCCGGTCCCGCTTGGTCCGCAGGTACCGCAGGTTGTCGCTCGTCTGCGCGACCGGCAGGTCGCGGCGGCGCAGCACCGGGATCCCGTGCGCCTCCAGCGCCCGCACCTTCACGGGGTTGTGCGTCATGAGCTCGACGTCGCGGACCCCCAGGTCGCGCAGCACGGCCGCGGCGCCGGTGTAGTCGCGCGCGTCGACGGGCAGCCCGAGGTCGAGGTTCGCCTCGACCGTGTCGCGCCCGGCCTCCTGCAGGGCGTAGGCGGCGATCTTCTCCGCCAGGCCGATGCCCCGCCCCTCCTGGCCCCGCAGGTACAGCACCACGCCGCGGCCCTGCGCGGTGATCGCGTCCAGGGCCGCGTGCAGCTGCGGGCCGCAGTCGCAGCGCAGCGACCCCAGCACGTCGCCGGTCAGGCACTCCGAGTGCAGGCGGACGAGGACGTCGTGCCCGTCCCCGATCTCCCCGGCGACCAGGGCCAGGTGCTCCACCCCGTCGGCCTGCCGGTGGGCCACGGCGCGGAACGTCCCGGAGGTCGTCGGCAGCACGGCCTCCCCGACCCGGGTCACCGGCAGGTGGGGGTGCTCGTCCAGCCCGTCGGCGTGCAGCTCCGCCGCGTCCGTCACGGGACCCCGGTCAGGCCGCCGTGGCGACGCGCACCTGGCGCTTCACCCGGGCCAGCATCCCCGTCATGCCCCGCATCCGCAGCGGGCTCACGGCCTGCTCCAGGCCGAGCCGGTGGCACACGTCCGCGGGCAGGTCCAGCACGACGTCCGCGGGCAGCCCGTCCAGGCCCTCCTGCAGGACACCGGCGAACCCGCGCGTCGTCGGGGCCTCCGCGGGAGCGGCGACGTGCAGGTGCACGGCGTTCGCGTCGTCCACCTGCACGGCGATGAACACCGGCGACTGGCACTCGTCGACGCGTTCCATCCTCTCCAGGTGCCCGTCCAGCTCCGGCGGCAGCGGCCGCAGGCCCTGGCTGAACTCCAGCAGCAGCTGCAGGCGCTCGCGCTCGCCGAGCGCCTGGAAGTCCTCGACGATCCCGGCCATCGCCGGCGGCAGACCGCTGGTCGGGTCGTCGTCCAGCCCCGACGTCACTTGACCGAACCCTTGTCCTCGCCGCGGGCGATGGGGACGCGCACCGCGTTGCCCCACTCCGTCCACGAGCCGTCGTAGTTGCGGACCCGCTCGAAACCGAGCAGCTGGGACAGCACGAACCAGGTGTGGCTGGACCGCTCCCCGATGCGGCAGTACGCGATCACGTCGTCGTCGGGGGACAGGCCCTTCTCGTCCTGGTAGATCGCCTCCAGCTCCGCCCGGCTGCGGAAGGTGCCGTCCTCGGCGGCCGCCCGCGCCCACGGCACCGAGTCCGCGCCCGGGATGTGCCCGCCGCGGACCGTGCCCTCGTCGGGGTAGTCGGGCATGTGGGTGCGCTCACCGGTGTACTCCGGCAGGGAGCGGACGTCGACGAGCTTGCCGCCCAGGTGGGCCAGGACGTCCTCCTTGAACGCGCGGACCGCCGCGTCCTGGCGCTCCACGACCGGGTACTGCGTCGCCGGCCGCCGGGGCGCCTCGGTGGTCATCTCGCGCCCCTCGGCGACCCACTTCGCGCGGCCGCCGTCGAGCAGCCGCACGTCCGGGTGGCCGAACAGGGTGAAGACCCACAGCGCGTACGCCGCCCACCAGTTGTTCTTGTCGCCGTAGATCACCACGGTGTCCTCGCGGGAGATGCCCTTGGCCGACATCAGGCGGGCGAACCCCTCGCCGTCGACGTAGTCGCGGGTCACCGGGTCGTTCAGCTCGGTGTGCCAGTCGACCTTCACCGACCCCGGCACGTGGCCGGTGTCCCACAGCAGCACGTCCTCGTCGCTCTCGACGACGACCAGCCCGGGCTCACCCAGGTGCTGCGCCAGCCAGCCGGTCGTGACCAGCTTCTCGGGGTGTGCGTAGGCGGCGAGCTTGGCGTCGGTGTCCAGCGGGGTGCTCACGTGCGTCCTCCAGCGACTCGGTCGGCTACGAGAACGTCGTGGGCTGCCCGACCGTTCCCGCCGCCCGCGATCCTGCCAGACCCGTCCGGCGCCGGCGCCGTCCGCTCACTAGGCTGGACCGTCGTGACCGGCTCTCAGATGCGACTGGACTCCCTCGCCGACCGCAACCCCCGCGTCCCCCCGCAGCAGCTGGTCGCCGAGCTCGTCCCGCCGCCCCGGTTCTCCGACGTCCGGTTCGCCACGTACGTGCCCGCCCCCGAGCACCCCTCCCAGGCCGAGGCCGTCGCCGGCATGAGCGCCTTCGGCGAGCGCGTCCTGGCCGGCCCGCCCCGCCGCCGGCTCTTCGGCCGGCGCTCCGCGCCCGCCGGGCCGCCGGGGATCTACCTCGACGGCGGGTTCGGCGTCGGCAAGACCCACCTGCTGTCCTCCCTGTTCCACCAGGTCGTCACCGAGGGCGGCCGCACCGCCGCGTACGGCACCTTCGTGGAGTACACCAACCTCGTCGGGGCCCTCGGCTTCCTGCCCGCCGTGGAGGCGCTGGCCCCCCACCAGCTCGTGTGCATCGACGAGTTCGAGCTCGACGACCCCGGCGACACCGTCCTGATGTCGCGCCTCATGCGCGAGCTCGTCGACCGCGGCGTCAAGCTCGCCGCCACCTCCAACACCCTGCCCGGGGCGCTGGGGGAGGGCCGGTTCGCCGCCCAGGACTTCCAGCGCGAGATCCAGGCCCTCGCCGGGCAGTTCGCGGTCCAGCGCGTCGACGGGGAGGACTACCGCCACCGCGGCCTGCCCGCCGCCCCCGCCCCGCTGTCCGACGCCGACGTCGAACGGGTCGCCACCGGCCGCGAGGGCGCCACGTTCGACGACTTCGCGACCGTGCTCGCCCACCTCGCCGAGGTCCACCCCAGCCGCTACGGCGCCATGGTCGGCTCCACCACCGCGGTCTGCTTCCGCGACGTGCGCACCGTCACCGACCAGATGGTGGGGCTGCGGCTCGTCGTCCTCGCCGACCGGCTCTACGACCGGAACATCCCCGTCGTCGCCTCCGGCGTCCCGTTCGACGCGGTGTTCACCGACGAGCTCGTCAACGGCGGGTACCGCAAGAAGTACCTGCGCGCGGTGTCGCGGCTGTCGGCGCTGGCCCGGGACGGGGCGGCGCTCGCCTGAGCGCCGCCCCCCGGCAGGGGCCTCAGTCCCACTCCGTCGGCAGCGACGGGTCCCGGTGGTGGGCCAGCAGCCGCTCCAGCTCCCACCGGCTGATGCGCCGCTCGCTCAGCTCCGGCAGCTCCTCCAGCCCGAACCAGCCCACCTCCAGGGTCTCCAGCTCGCTCGGCGCGACGCGCTCGCCGACGACCCGGCACAGGAAGTACAGGTGGAACACGCTGACCGGCATCGGCGGCTGCTTGCCCCGCGCGTCGCGCTCCCAGACCCCGACGACCTTGACGACCTCCACGGGCCAGCCGGTCTCCTCCAGCACCTCCCGCACGGCGGCCGGGCCGGGCCGGTCGCCGGGGTCGGCCCAGCCGCCCGGCAGCGACCACAGCCCGTCGCTGCGCTCGCGCAGCAGCAGGAACCGCTCGCGGTCGTCGACCACCCCGGCCCGCACGTCGACCTTCGGGGTCGCGTACCCGGTGTCGGCGTCCAGGACCGCGCGCAGCACCTCCCGCGGGGTCGTGGACACCGCGGTCAGCAGGTCGGCGGCCAGTTCGGTCAGCTCGCGGTAGCGGGCCGCGTCGTAGTCCTTGGCCGGGTCCCCCACGGAGTACGTCAGCCCGTCCTGGGCCAGCGCGGCGATGCGGACCGCCGCCCGGCGGACGTCGTCGGTGGGCACGGGGCCGGACGGTCCGGTCACGCCGGCGACGCCACCCGCAGCACCACGACGGCCTCGGCGGCCGTCCGGACGCCCTCGCCGAGCAGTTCGGGGGCGGGTCCGTCGGTGAACGCGGCGAGCACCTCGAGGGGGGCCCCCTCGACCTCGACGTCGGCACCCTCGCCCAGCGTCACGACCACCCGCACGTCACCGCGGTGCAGCACCAGCGCGTTGCCGGCGACGTCCACCCGCACCCGGCGCAGGTCCGTGAACGGTGGCAGCTCCCGCCGCAGCGAGGTCAGGGTGCGGTACCAGTCGAGCACCCGCGCGTGGGCGGGTTCACCGAGCTCCTCCCAGCGCAGCACCGAGTTCTCCCGGGTCGCGGGGTCCTGCGGGTCCGGCACGTCCTCGGCGTCCCAGCCGTGGCTGCCGAACTCCCCGCGCCGGCCCTCGCTGACGGCCTTGCCCAGCTCGGGGTCGGGGAAGCTGGTGAAGAACTGCCACTTCGTCGAGGCGTTCCACTCCTCACCCATGAACACCATGGGGGTGAAGGGTCCCAGCAGGTAGAGCGCCGCGCCCGCGGCCTGCCGGGTGACGGGCAGCAGGTGCCCGATCCGGTCCCCGACGGCCCGGTTGCCGACCTGGTCGTGGGTCTGCAGGTACCCCAGGAACGCCGTGCCCGGGACCGCCGCGCGGTCGACGGGTTTCCCCCACACCCGGTCGCGGAACGTGGAGAACCGCCCGGCGTGGAAGAACGCCTCCTCGAACACCGTCTTGACGACCTCGGGGTCGCCGAAGTCGGCGTAGTAGCCCTGCCGCTCACCGGTGAGCCAGGCGTGCAGCGCGTGGTGCACGTCGTCGTCCCACTGCGCGTCCATCCCGAACCCGCCCTGCGCGGTGGGGGTGACCATGACGGCGTCGTTGAGGTCGGACTCGGCGACCAGGCCCAGCGGCCGGCCCAGCTCGCGGGACAGCTCGGCCGTCTCGTCGGCCAGCTGCTGCAGCACGTGCCGGCCGGAGTCGTCGACCAGGGCGTGCACGGCGTCCAGGCGCAGCGCGTCGACGTGGAAGTCGCGGAACCAGCGCAGCGCGTTGTCGACGATCCAGCGGCGCACCTCCACGGAGTCGTCGTCGTCGAGGTTCACCGCGGCGCCCCACGGGGTGTCGTGCTTGTCGGTGAAGTACGGGCCGAACTCGGCCAGGTAGTTCCCGCTCGGGCCCAGGTGGTTGTAGACGCAGTCCAGGGCCACGGCCAGGCCCCTGGCGTGGCAGGCGTCCACGAACGCGGCCAGGCCGTGCGGGCCGCCGTACTCGTGCTGCACGGCGTACGGCGCGACGCCGTCGTACCCCCAGTTCCACGGCCCGTCCCACGCCGAGACGGGCAGCACCTCCACGACCTCCACCCCGAGGTCGACGAGGTGGTCGAGGTGCTCGGCGGCCGCGGCGAACGTCCCGGCCTCGGTGAACGTCCCGACGTGCAGCTCGTAGAACACCGCGCCGCGCACGTCCCGGCCCGGCCAGTCCCCGTCGGTCCAGCGGAACTGCGCGGGCTCGACGACGGCGCTGGGGCCGTGCACCCCCTCGGGCTGCCAGCCCGACCGCGGGTCCGGGCGCGGGTCGCCGCCGTCGAGCCGGAACGCGTACCGGCTCCCGCTCCCCTCGGCGCTCCACCACCCCGGCCGGGGGGAATCGGTGCGCCGCATCGGGACACCGGTTCCGTCGAGGACGAGTTCCACCTCACGCGCGCGCGGCGCCCACACTCCGAACTGCATGGGCCCACCCTGTCGGACGAGCGGCCCGGCGGCGACTCGTGGCCGCCGGGCCGTCCGGGTCAGGGTTCGCGGACGAGCAGCGCGACGGGCAGCGCGGCGAGCAGGTCGGCGATCCGCACCGAACCGCCGTCGTGCACGGCGTCGTCGAAGGCGTTGCGCCAGCGGCCCTCGGGCAGGGTCAGGGTGTGCTCGCCCCAGCCGCCGTTGCGTTCGAGCGAGACGGACAGCCGGGTGGTGACGGCGACCGCCACCGGGGCGGCCACCGGCCCGCGGGCGAACGCGAGGGCGTTGCCCGTCGAGGTCGGCACGGGGGAGTAGTCCCCGCCGGCGAACGCGTCCGGGTGGTCCCGGCGCACGCGCAGCGAGCGCGAGACGACGAGCAGCTTCTCGTCGTCGAGGTCGGCCGGGGCCCGGCCCGCGTCCAGCGCCTCCAGCCGCTGCGCCCGCTGCCCGTAGTCGACGGCCCGCCGGTTGTCCGGGTCGACCAGGGACAGGTCGACGACCTCGCTGCCCTGGTAGACGTCGGGGACGCCGGGCATGAGCAGCTGCACGAACTTCTGGCTCAGCAGCGCCACCCGCGCGGCCGGGGCGGAGGCGTCCACGAACGCCGCGACGGCGGCCAGGACCTGCTCGTCGCCCAGCACGCCGGTCGCGAACCGCTCCACGGCGGCCTCGTACGCCTCGTCCGGGGCCGTCCACGTGGTGTGGTCCTTCGCCTCGCGGGTCGCCTTGCGCAGGTACTCCAGGAGCCGGTCGGCGCTGATCGGGCCGTCCGCGCCCCAGGTGCCGAACACCGTCTGCCAGATCAGCACCTCGGTGCGGGCGTCCAGCTCGGCCGAGCGGTGCTCGGCGGCCAGCTCCCGCCACGACGCCAGCGCCTCGGCCCACTCCGCGGTGAACTCCGACAGCACCGACAGCCGCGCCCGGACGTCCTCGCTGCGCTTGGTGTCGTGCGTCGACAACGTCGTCATGGTCGCGGGCCAGTCCCGGGCCAGGCGGCCGGCGAAGGCGTGGAACTCCTCCGGGGAGGTCCCGAACCGGGTCGGGTCGCCGCCGACCTCGTTGAGCGAGCTCAACCGGAACCACCGGTAGAAGGCGGTGTCCTCGATGCCCTTGGCCATCACCGGCCCGCAGGTCTGCTGGAACCGGACGACGAACTCGGCCGCGCGCGGGTCGTCCGCGGCGGCGCGGCCCAGCGCGAGGTCGACGACGACGGCGAGGGTGTCGTGCCGCTCGGCCGGCAGGCGGGTCCGTGCGGTCTCGGCGGCGTGGTCCAGCACCGCGACCGCCTCCGCCGGGGCCGTCTCGCCCGGGACGACGTAGGCGCGGTACTGCTCGACGGCGACGAGGAGCTCCACGACGGACTCGTGCAGACCCCGGCGGGTGTGGTCGCGCAGGTTCACGTCGTCGTGGCAGATGCCGGCCAGCAGCTCGACGAGGCGGTGGACCTCGGCGTACAGGCCGTGCTCGACGACCTCGCGCTTGGCCTCCTCGACGATCGCGTGGAAGGGGCGCGACTGCTCGGTGAGGTCGGCGTACAGCGTCGACAGCGGCTCGGCCCCCGCGGGGTCGAGGAACACCCCGCCGACGCGCTGCAGCGCGTCATACCCGGTCGTCCCGGCGCACGCCCAGTCGGTCGGCAGCAGCTCGTCGCCCTCGAGGATCTTCTCCACCACGACCCACGCCGACGACCCGTCCCGCTCGGTGGCGGCGGCCAGCCGGGCCAGGTACCCGCGCGGGTCGGCCAGGCCGTCGGGGTGGTCGATCCGCAGGCCCTGCAGGTCCCCCGAGCGCACCAGCTCCAGCATCAGCTCGTGGGTGGCGTCGAAGACCGCGGGGTCCTCCACGCGGACCGCGGCGAGGGTGTCCACGTCGAAGAAGCGCCGGTAGTTCAGCTCCTCGTCGGCGACCCGCCAGTGCGCCAGCCGGTACCACTGCCGGTCGACGAGCTGCTCCAGCGGCAGGTCCTCGGTGCCCGGCCGGACCGGGAAGACGTGGTCGTAGTAGCGCAGCACCGGTTCGTCCCCGCTGCGGTCCAGGGACAGCTCCCCGGCCGCGAGCACCTGGCCGATCCGCTGCCCGAGCACGGCCATGAGGATCGCCCGGTCCGGCACCGACCAGTCGACGTCGAACCAGGACGCGAACGGCGAGCCCGGCCCCTCGCGCAGCACCGACCACAGCTGGGCGTTGTCCCGGGCGGGGGTGGGGACCGCGACGTGGTTGGGCACGACGTCGGCGACCGCGCCCAGCCCGTGCGCGCGCAGCTGCGCGGACAGCCGGTCGAAGGCCTCGCGCCCGCCCGCCTCGGGGTTCAGCCGCGAGTGGTCCACGACGTCGTACCCGTGCATCGACCCCTTCGCGGGGGCCAGGATCGGGGACAGGTAGGCGTGCGAGACGCCCAGCGCGGCCAGGTACGGCGCGCGGTCCGCGGCGTCGTCGAAGGTGAAGGCGGGCTGGATCTGCAGCCGGTAGGTGCCGGTCGGTACCACCGCGGGGCGGTAGCTCACTTGTCCCCCAGGGGTTCACGGGCCAGGACGAGGATGGAGCGGGCCGCCACCGGCAGCCGGGCGCCGGGGGAGAAGGCGGACTCCTCGGTGAAGATCGAGACGATGCCGACCTGGTCGTCGGCGGTGTCCAGCCGCGGGCGCCAGTCGTCGCCGTAGGCCTTCTCCGGCAGGGTGAACTCCACCTGCTCGTGCCAGGGGTTGTACAGCACCAGGAACGAGTCGCCGACGATGCGCTCCCCGCGCCGGTCCGGTTCGGGGATGGCCTCGCCGTTGAGGAACACCATGACGGTGCGGTTGGAGTGGTCGGCCCAGTCGGCGTCGGTCATCTCGTGGCCCTCGTTGGAGAACCACTCGATGTCGCCGACCTCGCTCTCACCGCCGCGGCCGGCCTCCCCGGCGAAGAACCGGCGGCGCTGGAACACCGCCTCGGAGCGGCGCAGCGCGACGATCCGGCGGCTGAACTCCAGCAGCTCGCGCTGCGGCTCGGACAGGTCCCAGTGCACCCAGGACAGCTCGTTGTCCTGGCAGTACACGTTGTTGTTGCCGCGCTGGGTGCGGCCCAGCTCGTCGCCGTGCAGGATCATCGGCACGCCCTGCGACAGCAGCAGCGTCGTCAGCAGGTTGCGGTGCTGGCGCGCGCGCAGCGCGATGATCTCCGGGTCGTCCGTCTCGCCCTCGACGCCGCAGTTCCAGGACCGGTTGTGCGACTCGCCGTCGTTGCCGCCCTCGCCGTTGGCGTCGTTGTGCTTCTCGTTGTACGAGACCAGGTCCCGCATCGTGAAGCCGTCGTGGGCGGTGACGAAGTTGATGCTTGCGATGGGCTTGCGCCCGGAGTGCTCGTACAGGTCCGAGGAGCCGCTGATGCGGCTGGCGAACTCGCCCAGCGTCTTCGGCTCCCCCCGCCAGAAGTCGCGGACGGTGTCGCGGTACTGCCCGTTCCACTCGGTCCACAGCGGCGGGAACCCGCCCACCTGGTACCCACCGTCGCCGACGTCCCAGGGCTCGGCGATGAGCTTGACCTGGGAGACGACCGGGTCCTGCTGCACGAGGTCGAAGAAGGCGCTGAGCCGGTCGACCTCGTGGAACTGCCGGGCCAGCGTGGCGGCGAGGTCGAAGCGGAAGCCGTCGACGTGCATCTCGGTCACCCAGTACCGCAGCGAGTCCATGATGAGCTGCAGGACGTGCGGGGACCGCATGAGCAGGCTGTTGCCGGTGCCGGTGGTGTCGAAGTAGTGCTTCTTGTCGTCGTCGACGAGGCGGTAGTACGCCTGGTTGTCGATGCCGCGGAAGCACAGCGTCGGGCCCATGTGGTTGCCCTCGGCGGTGTGGTTGTAGACGACGTCGAGGATGACCTCGATGTTCGCCTCGTGCAGCGCCCGCACCATCGACTTGAACTCCTGGACCTGCTGACCGCGCTGACCGGTCGAGGAGTAGGCGTTGTGCGGGGCGAAGAAGCCGATGGTGTTGTAGCCCCAGTAGTTGGACAGCCCCTTGTCGACGAGGTGGGTGTCCTGCACGAACTGGTGGACCGGCATCAGCTCGACGGCCGTGATGCCCAGGGCGGTGAGGTGCTCGATGACCGCCGGGTGGGCCATCGCCGCGTAGGTCCCGCGGATCTCCTCCGGCACGTCCGGGTGCAGCATCGTCAGGCCCTTGACGTGCGCCTCGTAGATCACCGACTCGTGGTACTCGTGCCCGGGGCGGCGGTCGTTGCCCCAGTCGAAGAACGGGTTGACCACGACCGAGAGCATCGTGTGCCCCAGGCTGTCCTCGACGTTCACCTCGTCGGGACGGTCGAAGTAGTAGGAGAACAGCGACTCGTCGCCGTCGACCTGCCCCTCGATGGCCTTGGCGTAGGGGTCGAGCAACAGCTTCTCCGGCTGGCAGCGCGACCCGCTCTCGGGGTGGAAGGGACCATGGACGCGGTAGCCGTAGCGCTGGCCGGGCATCACCGCGGGCAGGTAGGCGTGCCAGACGAAGCCGTCGACCTCGGGCAGGTCGAGGCGCTGCTCCTCGCCGCTGTCGTCGATGAGGCACAGCTCGACCCGCTCGGCGACCTCGGAGAACAGGGCGAAGTTCGTCCCGGCCCCGTCGTAGGTGGCGCCCAGGGGGTAGGGCCGTCCGGGCCAGATCTGCATCGGGGGGGTTCCTCCAGCGGTGAGGGCGGTCGCGCGGTGATCGGTGGAGCGGGTGGTGCCACGTCATCATGTCGGTAGACGCCGCCGAGCACCTCCCGAGCGCCCCCGCGGGCCCGGCCGGGGTGGCGGCGGACCCGGGGCCGGTGGTCCGGCTACCGTGTCCCGGTGCCCGTGGAGCCCTCCCGTCCGGGTCAACACCGCCCCGACCGCGGCGCGCCGGACCACCGGGAGGACGAGGTGAGCATGCACGAGGCCCTGCCCGGTCGCCAGACCCCGCCGCCGGCGGAGCCGGACCGGCCGCGGGCCGAGCGCGCCCGGGGCCCGCTGCCGCTGCGCGCGTGGCGGGACCTGCGGACGCTGGCCGCCGGGACCCTGGAGGCCTGCATGCGCTTCCGGGTGACGGGGCTGGCGGCCGAGGGCGGCTTCTTCGCCCTGCTCTCCCTGCCGCCGCTGGTCTTCGGGCTCGTCGCGAGCCTGGGGTACCTGGGGCGCTGGCTGGGGGAGGAGGACGTCACCGCCGCCCGGTCCGAGCTCACCCGGGTCACCGAGTCGCTGTTCACGTCCCAGGCCATCGCCGACGTCATCCTGCCCACCTTCGACTCGGTGACGACCGCCGGGCGCGCGGACCTGACCCTGCTGGCCTTCGCGGTGAGCGTCTGGTCGGGGTCGCGCGCGCTCAACGTCTACGTCGACACGATCGCGATCATGTACGGCCTCGGCGGGCACCGCGGCATCGTCCGGACCCGGCTGCTGTCCCTGTCGACGTACCTGGTGGCCCTGCTCGTCGGGGTCGTCGTCGTGCCCCTGGTGCTCATCGGGCCGCGGCTGCTGGGGCACTGGCTGCCGGCCGACCTGGGCTGGCTCGTGACGCTGTACTGGCCGGTCGTGCTCGTCCTGTCGGTCTTCTGCCTGGCGACCCTGTACCACCTGTCCACACCCGTGCGCTCGCGGTGGTGGCGCGACGTGCCCGGCGCGCTGCTGGCGCTCGTGGGCTGGCTGGGCATCTCCTGGGTCCTGCGCTGGGCCCTGTCGTTCTCGGTGGCCGGGCCGTCCACGTCGATCTACGGCCCGCTGGCCGCCCCGATCGTCGTGCTCATCTGGTTCTACTTCCTGGCGATCACGGTGCTCATCGGGGCGGCGCTGAACTCCGCGGTCGACCGCGTCTGGCCCGACCCCACCAAGGCCGCCGCCCGCGAGGCCGCCCGGGTGCAGGCGGCCGAGCGGCGGCGGTGGGTCCCCTGAGCGGTCAGCGGCGCGGCAGGGCCACCCGCGAGTAGCGGTAGCCGACCATGCGCTGGAAGTGCCGCAGGCCGTTCGACAGCTGCGGCGGTGGGGTGGAGTCGGTCAGGTAGCGGACGCCGCGCTCGGCGAGGGCCTGCACGAGCACCGGCATGAGCAGGTAGCGCGCGTCGCTGTGCGCGGGGGAGGCCCCCAGCGTGCGGAAGTACCGCAGCAGCGCCCACTCGCCGTCCACCGGGGTGACGGACAGCATGATCGGCTCGCCGTCGGCGTCGGTGGCGACGATCCACAGGTCGTGCTCGAGGAGGTCGGAGTTGTCGGGGGCGGCGTTGCGGTACTGCGCGTCGGCGTGGACCTGCTCGGCGGCGTTGGCGCGCTCGACCAGGGCCCGGCGCTCGGCCGGGTCGTCGACGAAGCGGTACCCGACGCCCTTCTTCTGCGCCGCGCGGACCTTGCGGCGCAGCGTCTGGCGGTTGGCGCCGACGACGTAGTCCGCCCCGTCGGCCGGGACGTCGAGCACCGCGACCCCGGTGGAGGCCACGGTCAGGCCGCCCAGGTGGCGGGTGAGCAGCGTCGAGCGCAGCACCCGCCCGGCCGGGCCGTCACCCAGGACCGCCGGGATCCG
This sequence comes from Kineococcus lubricus, assembly GCF_050871965.1. Lineage (NCBI taxonomy): Bacteria > Bacillati > Actinomycetota > Actinomycetes > Kineosporiales > Kineosporiaceae > Kineococcus > Kineococcus lubricus. The sequence goes on along the minus strand of NZ_JBJLSK010000007.1, from coordinate 104,875 downwards.
CGGCAGCCGCAGGACCGCCCCGACTGCCGCGGCGGTGGTCACGGGGTTGCGGGCGGCGAACCGCAGGGCGTGCCCGCTGCCGTCGGCCGCCTTCTCCTCGCGGTCGGCGACGTAGTCGGTCAGGAAGGTCGCCAGGGCGGCCTCGGAGGTGCGCTCGGCGAGCCGGCGCGGCAGGTCCTCGCGCACGAACCGGGCGGCCGCGCCCAGGCCGTCCCGGACCCGTGCGGGGCGCGGACCGCCGTCCTCGGGGCCGTGGCGGTGCGGGGCACCGGTGGAGACGAGACGGACCAGGTCGAGCGCGCGCACGGCAGAGGACTCCTCGGGTCGGGATCGGTGGGGTGGTGCCTGTCGGTCAGCGGGTGGTGCGGCCGCGGCCGGCGGGCGAGGGGCCCGGCGGCGCGGGGGGCGGCGCGGCCGGGACCGGCGCCGGCGAGCGCGAGGTCACGGGCGCAGCCTGCACCGCGGACCTGGGGGGAGGCTCGGACCCGGTGCACGCGGACCGTGTGACTCCCGAGCTGTCGGGCGCTGGGAGGGGGACGGCATGGACGTCACAGTACGTACTCGGCGTCGCGCCCACGGCCTCGTTACGGATTCGTTAACCCGTTGAGCCGCAAGCGGATCCGCCACGTGAGTGACGACTCGTCACCGTCCGTTCCTCACGTTGCGTGAGGGTGCGACGAGTGGATGCCGTGCGTGAGGGGGACTGTCCCCGGGAACGACGAGAGGGCCGGGTCCGTTGTCGGACCCGGCCCTCTCGGGGGGTGGTGGGCGATACTGGGATCGAACCAGTGACCTCTTCCGTGTCAGGGAAGCGCGCTACCGCTGCGCCAATCGCCCTCGTCCTCCGTCCTGGGAGCTACCCAGGACCGAGTGGAGGTGGAGACGGGATTCGAACCCGTGTGGACGGCTTTGCAGGCCGCTGCCTAACCTCTCGGCCACTCCACCGTGAAGCTCGTGCCCGGCAAGCCGAACCCCCGAGCGGACGACCGGACTCGAACCGGCGACCCTAACCTTGGCAAGGTTATGCGCTACCAACTGCGCTACGTCCGCGTGCCCCGCGTTCCCCCGCCGTTTCCGGCCGGTTCCCCGTGGCGTTGAAAACATTAGCCGACATCCCCGGCTCGGCCAAATCCCCTCCCGGCCGGCGCGGGCGGACCGCGGGGAACCGTTGCGGCGCAACACCCCCGGTGGCGGCTGAGGGGAGCCGGGACGCCCGGCCCGGCCGGGACGACGACGGGCCCGCCCCGGCCTCGGTGCCGGGACGGGCCCGTCGGGGCACGTCGCGTCGTCGGGTCAGGACACCAGGCGGGCGATCAGCTCGTCCAGGTCCAGGTGGCGGCTCTCCCGGCCGGGGGGCACCAGGGCGTCGGCGCGGCGCAGGAAGCGCCGCACGTCGGCCTCGTCGGCCTCCAGCTCCGCGTTGCCGTCCGGGGACGACAGGCGCAGCAGGGTGCGCGGGCGACCGTCGGGGGACTCCGGGCACGGCCGCACCTGCACGTCTCCGGTGCCGGCGGGTGCGGTCAGCCCCTCCCTCAACAGGTCCCGAGCGAAGACCCACTCCACGTCGGCGTCGCCACCGCGGAAGACCGCGTGGATGGCGTACGGGTCGTCAGCTCCGTAGTGGAGGCTGGCGGGGACGGGGAGTCCCGGACCGCTGGTGGTCCGGAGCCGCAAGGACACGTCGACGTCGACCTCGGTCTTGCGGTGCGGCAGTGCAGGCACGTCGACCTCCGTGTGCTCATGGCCGCTGACGGGCTCCAGCGACCGTGTTGACGAGTTTCCCACCGATGCGGCTCTTGAAACACTCGAACGACGCAACTCGGACGTCGGCGCGTCGCCGTCGGTTCCCCCGGCGTTCGGCGGGGTGTGCCGGGCGGGCGCGGCGGCCGGTCCGGCGTCCCCGAAACCTGCACATCCGCCGGGAGCGTCCGGCCCCCGTCGGTCGTTGGACACCCCGACGACGAGGACGGCGGGACGCGACCGGTGGGCGGTCGCCGGGCCCGCGGTGGACGGGAGCACGGGGTGCGAGCTGTGCACGACACGCACGACGCGAGGGGCGCCGGGGACGCCGTGGAGCGGTCCGGTGAGGACCCGGTGGCCCCCGGGGGCGGGGCGTTGCCCGACCCTCCCGCGGCACCCGCGCGGGTGCGCGGGGAGGTGGGTGGCGAGGCGCCCGGCGGGGCGGCCGGCGAGACGGCCGGCGAGGCGGCCGCGCTGACCCCCCACCAGCACCGCGTGCGCCGGGCCCGGGCGGCGCTGCACGCCCGCCGCGAGCGCATCCGCGCCGACGCCCACCGCAACCGCGTGTACCGCGCGGTGGTCGGCGCCCTCGGCTCCCTGGTCGTCGTCGTGGGGCTGGCGCTGGTCCCGCTGCCCGGTCCGGGGTGGCTGGTGGTGTTCATGGGGCTGGCGGTCCTGGGGACGGAGTTCTCCTCCGCGCAGCGCCTCAAGCGCTTCGGGGAGCGCCAGGTGCACCGCTGGACCCGGTGGATCGCGCGGCGGTCCCTGGCCACCCGCGCCGCCCTGGGGACGGGGGCCGCCGCCGGGGGGGCCGCGCTGGTCTGGGGGTACCTCGCCTGGCAGGGGCTGCCGAGCTGGACGCCGGAGGTCGTCACCGCCCAGCTGCGCTGGGTCCCGGGGCTGTGACGCCCGAGGGCCCGCGGACCTGCGTGGTCGTGAGCACGGCCCCGGGTCCGGTATGGTTCTCAGGCCGGTCGCGTTCAGCGCGACGACCGGGCGATTAGCTCAGTGGTAGAGCACTTCGTTCACACCGAAGGGGTCACTGGTTCGAACCCAGTATCGCCCACCCAGCACAATCGCGGGGTGTCCGTCACCGGAACCCTGCGCGAGATCGGCCTCTTCCCCGTGAAGTCCACCCGGGGGCTCTTCCCCCCGTCGGCGCCCGTCGGTCCCGACGGCCTGGACGGTGACCGCGCCTTCGCGGTGCTCGACGCCGCCGGCGACGTCCTCGCCGCCAAGCGGCACCCGGCCCTGGCCCGGCTGACGCCCGTGCCCTCCCCGGCCGGCCCGCGGCTCGCCGTCCCCGGCGACGTCCCGCTGGAGGACTTCCTCGGCGTCCCCGGGGCCGTGGTGGGGCCCGTGCCCGGCGGTGCCCGGCAGGTCGCCGCCGTCCACGTCGTGACCGTGCGGCAACGGGCCGCCGCCGGGGCGGGGGACACCTCCCGGGCCAACCTCGTCCTCGACCTGCCCGGGCCCGACGAGCCGCCGGCCGGGGACTGGGTCGGGCGCGGGCTGCGGGTCGGGGCCGTCCACCTGGAGGTCGTGGCCGTCCCCCGGCACTGCGGGGGAGCGTTCGCCCGGGTGCGCACGCCCGGCACCGTCCGGGTCGGGGACGTCGCCGAACTCCTGCCCGCCGGGCCCGGCTAGAGTCGTCCGGTCGACCCGTCCGACCAACCCCGGAGGCCCGCGGTGCCCGCCCAGCTGTCCATCACCCGTTCCGGCGAGCCGCAGCAGGTCGCCGCCGGCACGACGGCGGGCGAGCTGTTCACCGAGGACCGGGACGTCGTCGTCGCCCGCGTCAACGGCGAGCTGCGCGACCTCTCGCACGTCCTGGCCGACGGGGACGTCGTCGAGGGGGTCCCGGTGTCCTCCGACGAGGGCCTGGCCGTCCTGCGGCACTCCACCGCGCACGTGATGGCCCAGGCCGTCCAGCAGCACTTCCCCGAGGCCAGGCTCGGCATCGGCCCGCCGATCCGCGACGGCTTCTACTTCGACTTCGACGTCGAGCGGCCCTTCACCCCCGAGGACCTCAAGACGATCGAGAAGACGATGCAGCGCATCGTCAAGGAGGGGCAGCGGTTCGTCCGCCGCGACGTCTCCGACGACCAGGCCCGGGCCGCGATGGCCGCCGAGCCCTTCAAGCTCGAGCTCATCGGGCTGAAGTCCAGCGCCGGGGAGGCCGCCGAGGGCGCCTCCGCCGAGGTCGGCGAGGGCGGCCTGTCGATCTACGACAACGTCCGGCGCGACGACACCGTCGCCTTCAGCGACCTGTGCCGCGGCCCGCACGTCCCCACCACCCGGCTCGTCGGCAACGGCTTCAGCCTGCTGCGCAGCGCCGCCGCCTACTGGCGCGGCAGCGAGAAGAACCCGCAGCTGCAGCGCATCTACGGCACCGCCTGGCCCTCCAAGGACGAGCTGAAGGCCTACCAGGAGCGGGTCGCCGAGGCCGAGCGCCGCGACCACCGGCGCCTGGGCGCCGAGCTGGACCTCTTCTCCTTCCCCGACGAGATCGGCTCCGGCCTCGTCGTGTTCCACCCCAAGGGCGGGGTGGTCAAGCGGGAGATGGAGGACTACGTGCGCCGCCGTCACATCGAGGAGGGCTTCTCCTACGTCGGGACGCCGCACATCTCCAAGGGCGGCCTCTTCGAGACCTCCGGGCACCTGCCGTACTACGAGGACACGATGTTCCCCGGCATGGAGCTGGAGAACTCGAAGTACTACCTCAAGGCCATGAACTGCCCGATGCACAACCTGATCTTCCGCTCGCGCGGCCGGTCCTACCGGGAGCTGCCGCTGCGGTTCTTCGAGTTCGGGTCCGTGTACCGGTACGAGAAGTCCGGCGTCGTGCACGGCCTGACGCGGGTGCGCGGGCTGACCCAGGACGACTCGCACAGCTACGTCACGCCCGAGCAGGCGCCGGGTGAGATCAAGCACCTGCTGGACTTCGTCCTGGGGCTGCTGCGCGACTTCGGCCTCGACGACTACTACCTCGAGCTGTCCACCCGCGGGGACTCGGACAAGTTCATCGGCTCCGACGAGGAGTGGGCCAAGGCCACCGAGGTCCTGGAGACCGCGGCCCGCGAGACCGGCCTGGAACTGGTCGCCGACCCCGGCGGCGCGGCGTTCTACGGCCCGAAGATCTCCGTTCAGGCCAAGGACGCCATCGGCCGCACCTGGCAGATGTCGACCATCCAGTACGACTTCAACCAGCCCGCCCGGTTCGAGCTGGAGTACACCGCCACCGACGGCTCCAAGCAGCAGCCGGTGATGATCCACTCGGCGAAGTTCGGCTCGCTGGAACGGTTCTTCGGGGTGCTCGTCGAGCACTACGCCGGCGCGTTCCCCCCGTGGCTGGCCCCCGTCCAGGTCGTCGGCATCCCCGTCGCCGACGCGCACGTCCCGCACCTGCTCGAGGTGGCGGACAAGCTGCGGGCCGCCGGGGTCCGCGTCGAGGTCGACGACACCGACGACCGGATGCCGAAGAAGATCCGCACCTGGACCAAGCAGAAGATCCCGTTCCTGCTCATCGCCGGGGCCGAGGACGTCGAGAACGGCGCGGTGTCCTTCCGCTTCCGCGACGGCAGCCAGGAGAACGGCGTCCCCGTCGCCGACGCCGTCGAACGCATCGCCGCGGCGGTGCGCGACCGGGTCCAGGTCTGAGGTGGGGACCGAACCCGCGGGGGACTTCGCGGGCGAACCCGACGGGTTCGGCCGGCTGTGGACCCCGCACCGGATGGCGTACATCCAGGGTGAGCACAAACCCGCCGACGCCGAGGCCGGGAGCTGCCCGTTCTGCCGGGCCCCCGGCCGCTCCGACGCCGACGGGCTGATCGTGCACCGCGGGGAGCACGTGTTCGCCGTCCTCAACCTGTTCCCGTACAACCCCGGCCACCTCATGGTGTGCCCCTACCGGCACGTCTCGGCCTACGTCGACCTCGACGCCGCCGAGCTCGCCGAGTTCACGGCGTTCACCCGTTCCGCCGTCCTGACCCTGCGGGCCGCCTCGAACCCCGCCGGGTTCAACCTGGGCATCAACCAGGGCGCCGTCGCCGGGGCGGGCATCGCCGCGCACCTGCACCAGCACGTCGTGCCCCGCTGGCAGGGCGACGCGAACTTCCTGCCCGTCGTCGGCCGCACCAAGGCGCTGCCCGAACTGCTCGAGGACACCCGGGCGCGACTCGCCGAGGCGTGGGTCACCGACCCGATCGCCTGAGCCCTACCCTTCGAGACGATGCTCAACAAGTACGCACGCGCGTTCGCCACGAAGATCTTCACCCCCCTGGCGCGCCTCCTGCTGCGGCTGGGGGTCACCCCCGACGCGGTCACGATCGTCGGGACCCTCGGGGTGGTCGCCTGCGCGCTCGTGCTGTACCCCACCGGGCACCTCTTCTGGGGATCGCTGGGCATCACCGTCTTCGTGCTGTCCGACACGATCGACGGGACGATGGCCCGCATCCGGGGGCGTTCGGGGAACTGGGGCGCCTACCTGGACTCCTGCCTGGACCGGTTCGCCGACGGTGCGATCTTCGCCGGGCTCGTCGTGTGGTTCGCCCGCGGCGGCGACAGCGACCTGACCGCCGGGCTGGCCCTGGCCTGCCTCGTCCTGGGCAGCGTCGTGTCCTACGTCAAGGCCCGCGCCGAGGGGCTCGGCCACACCGCGAACGTCGGCATCGCCGAACGCGGCGAACGGATCGTCGCGGTCCTCGTCGGCGCCGGCTTCGTCGGCCTCGGGGTCCCGCTGCCGTTCCTGCAGGTCATCCTCGGCCTGCTCGCGCTCGCCAGCCTCGTCACCGTCGCCCAGCGCATGACGACCGTGCGGCGCCAGGCGCTGGCCGCCCCCGCCGCCGACGCGTGAGCGCGCGCGACCGGCTCACCACCGCGGGCTTCCGGCTGGGCTGGCGCCTGACGCGCGCCCTGCCCGAACCCCTCGCCGTCGCGGCCACCGCCCGCCTCGCCGACACCGTCGCCGCCCGCGGCGGGCCCCGGGTGCGCCAGCTGCGCCGCAACCTCGCCCGCGCCCGCCCGCAGGCCACGGCCGCCGAGCTCGACGCCCTCGTCCGCGACGGGCTCCGCAGCTACGCGCGGTACTGGCTGGACGTCTTCCGGCTGCCGTCCTGGTCGCCGGAGCGGATCACCGGGACCGTCCGCGCCCGGGGCGCCGAGCGGGTGCGCGCCACGCTCGGCTCCGGCCGCGGGGTCGTCTGCTTCCTGGGGCACCTGGGCAACTGGGACCACGCCGCGGCCTGGGCGACGTTCGACCTGGCCCCCGTCGTCACCGTCGCCGAGCGGCTCGAGCCCGAGGCGGTGTACCAGGAGTTCCTGGCCTTCCGCCGCTCCCTCGGGATGGAGGTCCTGCCGCTGGGCGACCCCGCGACCTTCCCGACGCTGCTGCGCCGGCTGCGGGCCGGGGCGTTCACGGCGCTGCTGGCCGACCGCGACCTGTCCGCCACCGGGGTGCCCGTCGACTTCCTCGGCGAGCGCGTGTCGATGGCCGCCGGACCCGCCACGCTCGCCGTCGCGACCGGGGCCGCGCTGGTGCCCGTCGGCGTGTTCCACGAGATCCGCGACGGTGAGCGGGTGCTCGTCGTCGACTTCCGCCCCGAGGTCCCCGTCCCCGCCCCGGCACCGGGGGAGAGCACCCGCGAGCACCGGCGGCGGGCCGTGGCGACCCTGACGCAGCGCTGCGCCGACGAGATCGCCGCCGCCGTGCGGGCCCACCCCGACGAGTGGCACGTCCTGCAGCCCCTCGTCCCCGCCGGCCCGGAGCGCTGACGGTGCGCATCGGCATCGTCTGCCCGTACGCCTTCGACGTCCCCGGGGGCGTGCAGTTCCACGTCCGCGACCTCGCCGAGCACCTCATCGGGCTCGGGCACCACGTCCGCGTCCTGGCCCCCGCCGACGACGAGTCGACGCTGCCGCCGTTCGCCGACCCCGGCGGCAGCGTCGTCGCCGTGCCCTACAACGGGTCCGTGGCCCGGCTCTCGTTCGGCCCGGTGACCGCGGCGAAGGTGCGCCGCTGGCTCACCGACGGCGCGTTCGACGTCCTGCACGTGCACGAACCGCTCTCGCCCAGCACCTCCCTGCTGGCGCTGTGGGCCGCCACCCCCGAGCTCAGCGGTCCCCTCGTGGCCACCTTCCACACCGCCAACCTGCGCTCGCGGGCCATGCAGGCGGCGTTCCCGCTGCTGCGGCCCAGCCTGGAGAAGATCTCGGCGCGCATCGCCGTCAGCGAGGACGCCCGGCGCACCGTGGTCGAGCACGTCGGCGGCGACGCCGTCGTCATCCCCAACGGGGTGTTCACCGGCGACTTCGCGCGCGCCCCGCGGCGGCCGGAGTGGACCGGCACCCCCACCGCGCCCGTCGTCGCCTTCGTCGGGCGGCTCGACGAACCCCGCAAGGGGCTGCCGCTGCTGTGCGAGGTCGTGCCCCTCGTGCGGGCCGCCCTGCCCGGCACCCGCTTCCTGGTGGCCGGCCGCGGGGACGTCGAGGCGGCCCGCGCGCTGCTGACCGACCCCGCCGACCGGCGGGCCGTGGAGTTCCTCGGTCCGGTCGACGACCGCGCCAAGCAGTCGCTGCTGGCCGGGGCCGACGTCTACCTCGCCCCGCACACCGGCGGGGAGAGCTTCGGCATCGTCCTGGTGGAGGCCATGGCCGCCGGGGTCGCCGTCGCCGCCGCCGACCTGGGCGCCTTCCGCCGGGTCCTGGGCGAGGGGGCGCACGGAGCCCTGTTCGCGTCCGGGAACGCCCGGGCCGCCGCCGCGACGGTCCTGGCGCTGCTGCGCGACCGGCCCGCCCGCGACCGCCTCGCCCGGGCCGGGCAGGTCGCCGCCGGCCGCTACGACTGGTCCGTCGTGGCCTCGGAGGTCCTGGCCGTCTACGAGACCGTCGCGGCGGGGGCCCGGTGACGGCGCTCGTCTGGGCCCTGACCGGGCTGCTCGTGCTCGCCGCGCTGGCCGGGTGGCTGTCGGCGACCGCCCAGCGCGTGGACCGGCTGCACCGGCGCGTGGAGACCAGCCGGGCCGCCCTCGACGCCGAGCTGACCCGCCGGGCCGCCGCGGCCCTGGAGTACGCGACCTCCGGTGAGCTCGACCCCGCCTCCGCCCTCGTGCTGGCCGACGCCGCCACGGCCGCGCTCGACGCCCCCCGCACCCCCGCGGCGCTGCGGGAGGCCAGCGACGCCGACGACGCCCACCGCTGGCGGGCCGAGAGCGACCTGACCCGCGCCCTCGGCGCGGCGCTGCCCCCCGCCGACGGGCCAGGACTGGCCCGGGTGGCCGACGCGGCCCGCCGGGTGGAGCTCGCCCGCCGGTTCCACAACGACGCCGTCGTGCAGACGCGCCGGTTGCGCGGCAAGCGGATCGTGCGCTGGGCGCACCTCGCCGGGCGGGCCCGGGTGCCGGAAACGGCCGACTTCCTCGACGAGTTCCGCGGTGGGGGCGGCGGCGTCGCCGGGTCGTAGGATGACGCCCCCTGAACCGTCCGGACGATCGCGAGGCGACGACCCAGTGAGCACCGACAGCACGACCAGCGGCCCCAGCGTCGGGACCAGCCGCGTCAAGCGCGGGATGGCCGAGATGCTCAAGGGCGGCGTCATCATGGACGTCGTCACCGCCGAGCAGGCCCGCATCGCCGCCGACGCCGGTGCCGTGGCCGTCATGGCCCTCGAGCGCGTCCCCGCCGACATCCGCGCCGAGGGCGGCGTCTCGCGCATGTCCGACCCGGACGTGATCGAGCAGATCATCGACGCCGTCTCCATCCCCGTCATGGCCAAGGCCCGCATCGGCCACTTCGTCGAGGCGCGGGTGCTGCAGTCCCTCGGCGTCGACTACATCGACGAGTCCGAGGTCCTCACCCCGGCCGACTACACCCACCACATCGACAAGCACGAGTTCACCGTCCCGTTCGTGTGCGGGGCGACGAACCTGGGGGAGGCGCTGCGGCGCATCACCGAGGGCGCGGCGATGATCCGCTCCAAGGGCGAGGCCGGCACCGGTGACGTCTCCAACGCGGTGACCCACATGCGGACCCTGCGCGCCGAGATCAACCGGCTGCGCTCGACGCACCCCGACGAGCTCTACGTCGCCGCCAAGGAGATGAGCGCCCCCTACGACCTGGTCAAGGAGGTCGCCGAGACCGGGAAGCTGCCCGTGGTGCTGTTCACCGCCGGCGGCATCGCGACCCCCGCCGACGCGGCGATGATGATGCAGATGGGCGCCGAGGGCGTGTTCGTCGGCTCCGGCATCTTCAAGTCCGGCAACCCCGCCCAGCGCGCCGAGGCCATCGTCAAGGCGACCACGTTCCACGACGACCCCGACGTCATCGCCAAGGTCTCGCGCGGCCTGGGCGAGGCCATGGTCGGGCTCAACGTCGAGGCCATCCCCGAACCGCACCGGCTGGCCACCCGCGGCTGGTGAGCGACCCCCTCGGCCCGGAGTGGGGCCACGGCCCCGACGGCCGCCGCACCCGCAGCGCGTCCCGCGTCGTCCTGCTCGACGACGCCGGGCGCGTCCTGCTGCTGCGCGGGACCGACCCCGCCCGCCCCGGCACCGACTGGTGGTTCACCGTCGGCGGGGGCCGCGGACCGGGGGAGGACGCCCGCGCGGCCGCCGTCCGGGAACTGCGCGAGGAGACCGGCCTGGTCGTCGACCCCGCCGTCCTGGACGGCCCGGTCTGGGTCCGCACCGCGGAGTTCGACTTCCTCGGCGCCGCCTGCCGCCAGCACGAGGAGTTCTTCGTCCACCGCGTGCCGGCCGCGACCGCCCTGGACGACGCCGGGTGGACCGACCTGGAGCGGTCGTCGGTGAGCGGGTGGCGGTGGTGGGCCCCCGCCGAGCTCACCGCCGCGGCGGTGACGCACTACCCGCCCGACCTGGCCCGGCTCCTGGCGCAGCTGCCCGCGGTCTGGACCGGGGAACCGCTCACCGTCGAGTGACCCCCGGCCCGCGCCCGGTCAGCCGCGACGCACCAGCCGCTCCAGCACGTCCACGGCCACCACGAGGCAGTCCTCGTCGACGTCGAACTCGGCGTGGTGGTGCGGGCCGGGGTTGCCCCCGCCCACCAGCACGTACGCGGCCGTCCCGCCGGCGTCCTGCACCTGCCGCATGAACAGCGTCGCGTCGTCGCTGCCGGACATGGTGTGCGTGCGGCGGAACTCCAGGACGTGCCCGGCCGTCTCCGGGGCGTCCTCCACCGCCAGCTCCACCAGGTCGATCACCGCGTCGTCGGGCACGGTGCCGGCCGCCGCACCGGTGACCTCCACGGCCACGTCCACGCCGTAGGTCGCCGCCGCACCGCGCACGGCCCGCAACGCCCCGTCCCGCAGGTCCTCGTGGGCGCGGTCGGTGCTGCCGCGGACCTCGAAGGTCAGCCGGGCGCTCGCGGGCACGATGTTCGCCCCGCCCCCGGCGTGCAGGGTGCCGACGTTGACGCGGGTCTCCCCGGCGCTGTGGCGGGGCAGGCCCAGCAGGGTCAGCGTCGCGCTCGCGGCGGCGGCCAGCGCGTTGCGCCCCCGCTCCGGCGCAGCGGCGGCGTGCGCGGCCTCCCCGGTGAACTCCACCGCGAACTTCGTCGTGGCCAGCGCCCCCGTGGCGCCGCCGACGACGGTGCCCACCGGCAGGTCCAGGCCCACGTGCACGGCGAGCATCCGGTCGACCCCGGCCACGACGCCCGCGGCGACCATCGGCCGAGCGCCGCGCACCCCTTCCTCGGCGGGCTGGAACACCAGGCGCAGGGTGCCGGGGAAGTCGCGGTCGGCCAGCCGGTGCAGCAGGCCCACCCCGATCGCGGTGTGCGCGTCGTGCCCGCAGGCGTGCATCCGGCCCGTCGTGGACCCGAAACCCTCCCGCTGCGGCCGGTGGTGCGCGGCGGTGGACTCGGTGACGCCCAGGGCGTCGAGGTCGCAGCGCAGCCCCCACACCGGGCCGGGCCGGTCCCCGGTGATCTCGGCGACCAGGGCGGTGCCGTGGTCGCGGAAGAACGCGGCGCGGTCGGCGGGGGTGCCGGCGGCCACGGCCCGCTCGGCCCAGCTGGCGCGCTCGGCGGCGTCGGGGTAGCCGGACACGTCGCCCAGGTCCATCGCCTCCGCCCCGGTGCGCAGCGTCAGCGGCAGCCCGGCGAGCTCGGTCTCCACCCGCCACGCGGTGCGGATCTCGCAGAAGCCCGGTTCGGCGTGGCGGTGCAGGTCGCGGCGCAGCCGCACGAGGTCGTCGCGGTTCACGGTGGTCGTCTCCAGATCGGTCGGGGTCGCTCGGGTCACTCGGGCAGGCGGATCGGACCGCCGGGGCCCAGGGGCAGGTCGAAGGCGAAGAACAGGCCGAGGACCACCAGCCACACGACGAGGAAGGGCAGCACGAACACCGCCATGCGCGACATCACCGTCCCCAGCTTCGCCCCCGGTTCCCAGCGCTGGACGAGGGTCAGCAGGATCACCAGGTAGGGGTTGAGCGGGCTCAGCGGGGAGGACGCCGAGTCGCCGATGCGGAACGCGGCCTGCGTCAGCGCCGGGTCGTAGCCGAGCAGCATGAACGCCGGCACGAACACCGGGGCGACCAGCGACCACAACGCCGACCCGGACGTGATGACGAGGTTCAGCGTGAACACCAGCAGCACGAACAGCACGACGGCGGTGAACCCCGTCAGCCCCACCGACTCCAGCAGCGCGGCCCCCTCGACGGCGAGCCAGGACCCGAGGTTGGACCAGCTGAACAGGGCGATGGCCTGGGCGATGACGAAGATGAGGACGACGTAGCCGGCCATGGTCTTCACCGACTCGGCCATGACCGCCGGCAGCGCGTCGCGCCCGGGCAGCGTCCCCGCGACCACCCCGTAGACGATCCCGGCGAGCAGGAACGCGCCGAAGATCACCGGGATGACCCCGCTCAGCAGCGGGGAGGGCACCAGGGTGCCGCCCTCGCCCTGCAGGGGGCTGCCCGGCCACAGCCACGCGAGCGCCAGGCCGCCGAGGTAGACGACGAGGACGGCCACGGTCGCCAGCAGGCCGCGGCGCTGCGCCGGTTCCAGGCGCAGGCTGCCGAGGTCGTCGGTGGCCGCGGTCGAGGCGGCCGCGTCGAAGGCCCCCAGGCGCGGTTCGAGGACGCGGTCGATGAGGAAGCCGCCCAGCAGACCCAGCACGACCCCCGAGGTGGCGGTGAAGGCGATGTTCATGAGGACGTTCAGGTCCGACACGTCCGCACCGGGCAGCACCGAGGCGGCCTCGACGGTGATGCCGTACAGCAGCGTGTCCAGGACGCCGACCAGCACGCCGCCGGAGTACCCGGCCACGACGCAGGCGAAGGTGCCGATCATCCCGGCCACCGGGTGCCGGCCCGCCTTCAGGAACACCAGCGCGGCCAGCGGCGGCAGCACGATGGTGGCGACGTCGCTCATGACGTGCCCCTGGCAGGCGACCAGCGCGACGGCGTAGGGCACGACGCGGCGCGGGGCGCGGCCGAAGACGGCGGTCACCGCCGCCCCCAGCAGCCCGGACCGCTCCGCGACGCCGACGGCCATCAGCATCATCAGCACGGTGCCGAACGGCGGGAAGGAGGAGAAGTTCGTCGCGAAGCTCGACAGCAGCCACAGGACGCCGTCGGTGGACAGGAACCCCTGCACGGGCAGGACCTCGTCGCTGCCGGGCACGGTGACGGTGGCTCCCGCCCACGCCATCGCGCTGGAGACCAGCGCGATCGCCGCGAACAGGTAGCAGAACAGGAAGAACGGGTGCGGCAGGGCGTTGCCGGCCCGCTCGATGCCGCGCAGGACGCGGTCGAAGGCGCGTGCGGCGGGCGAGGGACGCGCGGTCGTGGACGCGGACACGGGGCTCCTCGGGGGTCGGGGGCGCAGGGCGCGGGGAGGACGGCCACGAGCGGTGGCCGCCGCGGCTGGTGACGACCCACCCTGCGGGTCGTGGCAGTCTCGGGGCCCGAAGTGGCGGATAGTGCCACGCAACGGCGGTCGGGAGGCGGATCGGGTCGTGTTGAGCGAAGCCGACCTGGAACTGGTGGAGGCGCTGCAGATCGCCCCGCGCGCCAGCTGGGTGCAGCTGGGGGAGGTGCTGGACCGGTCCCCGGCCTCGCTGGCGCGGCGCTGGCAGCGGCTGGAGTCCACCGGCCGGGCGTGGACGGCCCTGGTGCCCTCGGCGCGGGCGCTGGAGGAGATGGCCCTGACGCACGTGCAGGTCCGCTGCCGGCCCGGGCAGGTCCAGCGGGTCGCGCGCGACCTCGCCGAGGACCACCAGGTGCTCACCGTCCACTCCATCACCGGCGACTACGACGTCCTGCTGCTGCTGCGCACCGACGGGGCGGCCTCCCTGGAGCGCTACCTCGGCGAGCGGATCGGCTCGCTGCCCGGGGTCGTGCGGCAGCGGGCGCTGCCGGTGCTGCGACCGGTCCGGCACGGCAGCACGTGGCGGCTGGGGACGCTGGACCCGCAGCAGCGCCGGCGGCTGCGCGAGGCGGCCCCGCCGCCCCCGTCCCCGGGGGCGCGCCCGGCCCCGTTCGACGAGCGGGTGGTGGCGGCGCTGACCGTGGACGGTCGCGTCACCGCGACCGAGCTGCAGGAGCGCCTGCGCGACGAGGGCGACGGGACGCGCTCCAGCCTGAGCACCGTGCGCCGCGACCTGGCGCGCGTCCTGCGCTCACCCGCGGTGACCGTCCGCTGCGAGGTGTCCGCCCCCGAGGCGGGCTGGCCGATGGCCGGGGTCCTGTGGTGCCGGCTGCCCGCGGCCCGGCTCAGCGAGCTGGCCGCCGGGGCGTGGGACGACGGGACGGAGTTCGGCGCCGGGCTGCCCGAGGCCCGCTCGTGCACCGTCGTGGCCGGCAGCGTCAACCTGCACCTCACCGTGTGGCTGCGCGGCATGTCCCACCTGCAGGCCATCGAGCACCGGCTCGCCGCGCTCGAACCGGAGCTGGAGGTGGTCGACCGCTCCGTCGTGCTGTCCAGCCTGAAGCGCATGGGGGCCCTGCTGGAGGACGGGCGCCGCGTGCGGGCGGTCCCCACGGCCCTGCTGGGCGGGGGGAGCTGGTGAGGACCCGCCCAGCCCCTACGCTGCCGCGGTGAGCGCACCGCACCCCACCGTCGGCGTCCTGGCCCTGCAGGGCGACGTGCGCGAGCACGTGGCCGCGCTGGAGGCCGGCGGGGCGCGCGCGGTGCGCGTCCGGCGGCGCTCGGAGCTGGAGGACGTCGACGGGCTGGTCCTGCCCGGCGGTGAGTCGACGACGATCGACCGGCTGCTGCGCGTCTTCGAGCTGCGCGAGCCCCTGCGCGCCCGGATCGCCGACGGCCTGCCGGTGTACGGGTCGTGCGCGGGGATGATCCTGCTGGCCGACCGCCTGCTGGACGGTGCGCGCGACCAGCAGACGCTGGGCGGCCTCGACGTCACCGTGCGCCGCAACGCCTTCGGCCGCCAGGTGGACTCCTGGGAGGAGGACCTGGAACTGGCCGGGATCACCGGGGCGGGGCCGCCCGTGGACGCCGTCTTCATCCGCGCCCCGTGGGTCGAGGAGGCCGGGCCGGACGTCGAGGTGGTCGGCCGACTGGGCGCCGGGCCCGCCGCGGGTAGGATCGTCGCCGTGCGGCAGGGCGCCCTGCTGGCCACGTCGTTCCACCCGGAGATCACCGGGGACGACCGGGTGCACCGCCACTTCGTGGCGATGGTGCAGCAGCGCCTCTGAACGGGCACACACGTTTTTCGAACGGCCAGGTTTCAGCGAGGCGGAGGGAAGCACATGTCCGGCCACTCCAAGTGGGCGACGACCAAGCACAAGAAGGCCGTCGTCGACGCCAAGCGCGCCAAGAGCTTCGCTCGGCTCATCAAGAACATCGAGGTCGCGGCCCGCACCGGCGGCGGCGACCCGGCCGGCAACCCGACGCTCTACGACGCCATCCAGAAGGCGAAGAAGACCTCGGTGCCGGCCGACAACATCGACCGCGCCGTCAAGCGCGGCTCCGGGGCCGAGGCCGGCGGTGCCGACTGGCAGACCATCACGTACGAGGGCTACGGCCCCAACGGCGTCGCGCTGCTCGTCGAGTGCCTGACCGACAACAAGAACCGGGCCGCCATGGAGGTCCGCACCGCGATGACCCGCAACGGCGGCTCGCTGGCCGACCCGGGGTCGGTCGCGTACATGTTCAGCCGCAAGGGCGTCGTGGTCGTCGGCAAGGAGGGCACCAACCTCACCGAGGACGACGTGCTCACCGCGGTCCTGGAGGCCGGGGCCGAGGAGGTCACCGACCAGGGCGACACCTTCGAGGTCGTCAGCGAGGCCACCGACCTCGGCGCGGTCCGCGACGCGCTGAAGGAGGCCGGCATCGAGTACGACTCGGCCGACAACAGCTTCGTCCCCAGCGTGCAGGTCCCGCTGGACGCCGAGGGCGCCGCGAAGGTGTTCCGGCTCATCGACGCCCTCGACGACTGCGACGACGTGCAGAACGTCTACGCGAACTACGACGTCTCCGACGACGTCCTGGCGGCCCTCGAGGACGCCTGACGCTGCGGGCGAGGACCGGTCACGGCCCCCACGACGGCTTCGTGCCATCGTGGGGGCCGTGCGCGTCTTGGCGGTCGACCCCGGGCTGACCCGTTGCGGGATCGGGGTGGTCGACACCGTCGCGACGGGCCGGCGGGCCGCGATGGTCGGCGTGGGGGTCGTCCGCACCCCGGCGACGGACCCCGTCGAGGCGCGGCTGCTGGCGATCAGCGAGGGGCTGGAGTCCTGGCTGGACGAGCACCGCCCCGACGTCGTGGCCGTCGAGCGGGTCTTCGCGCAGTCCAACGTGCGCTCGGTGATGGGGACCGCGCAGGCCGCGGGGCTGGTGCTGGTGGCGGCCGCCCGCCGCGGGCTGCCCGTGGCGATGCACACCCCCAGCGAGGTCAAGGCCGCCGTCACCGGCAACGGGCGCGCCGACAAGGAGCAGGTCACCGTCATGGTCACCCGCATCCTCGGCCTCGACGCGCCCCCGCGACCGGCCGACGCGGCCGACGCCCTGGCCCTGGCGCTGTGCCACCTGTGGCGCGGGGGTGGGACCTCCCGGCTGGAGGCCGCCGCCCACGGCGCGCTCGTGACGGGGCGCCGGAACGCCTACGCCGAGGCCGAGGCGGCCGCCAGGCGCCCGCGCAGGAACGTCGTCGTCCGCTCCCAGGCCAGCTCGGCCGACTCCCGCCGGTAGCTGGGCCGCTCGTCGTTGTAGAACGCGTGCGGGGCGGGGTACTCGTGCACCGTCACCTCGACCCCGGCCTGCTCCCGGATCCGCTGCGCGGTGGCGTGGACGGCCTCGAGCGGGACGGAGGTGTCCTCCTGGCCGTAGTGGCCCAGCACCGCGGCCCGCAGCCCGGAGTAGTCGGTGTCCGGGCCGGGGACGCCGTACCAGGGGACGGCCGCGCCGATCCGCTCGCCCTGCTGCGCGGCCAGCGTCAGGACGAACGCACCGCCCATGCAGAAGCCCACGGCACCGACCGCGGCCGACGTGGTCTCCGGCCGCTCGAGCAGGTACGTCACGGCGCCGGCCAGGTCGCGGGCCGCGCGTTCGGGCGGCAGCTCGGCCAGGAACCGCGCCGCCTCGGCGGAGTCGTGGGTCGTGCGGCCGCCGTACAGGTCCGGGGCCAGCGCGACGAACCCCTCGGCGGCGAGGCGGTCGACGACGGCGACGACGTGGTCGGTCAGGCCCCACCACTCCTGGACGACGATCACGCCGGGTCCGCCACCGGACGCGGGCGTGCGCAGGTAGCCGTGGGCGTGGCCGGTCTCGGTGCCCGGGGCGTCGAAGGTGACGTTCTGGCGCGGGTTCTCGTGCTGCTCGTGGCTCACGGTCGCACTCTGCACCCGGCGCCGCGGCGGCGCGCCTGGGGGGTCGTGTCGGCGGGGGCGTCTAGCCTCTCGTACACGTGTTCGTGCTCGTTCGTCCCTGGAGGTGTGGTGATCGCGTCGGTGCGCGGGCAGGTGCTCGCGGTGCGGCTGGACTCCGCGGTCGTGGAGGTCGGGGGGGTCGGCATGTTCGTCCTGGCCGCCCCGGCGACCCTGGCCGGTCTGCGCGTCGGTGAGGAGGCGCTGCTGCACACCACCCTGGTGGTGCGCGAGGACTCCCTGACGCTGTTCGGGTTCGCCGACGCCGACGAGAAGGAGGTCTTCGAGATCGTCCAGACCGCCTCCGGCGTCGGGCCGAAGATGGCGCTGGCGATGCTCGCCGTCCACCGCCCCGACGGGATCCGCGCGGCCGTGGCCGCCGAGGACCACGCGGCCCTCGTGCGGGTCCCCGGCATCGGGAAGAAGACCGCGCAGCGCATCTGCCTGGAGCTGGGCGACCGGCTGGGCCCGCCCTCGGGCGCGGCCCCGGCGCAGGCGGCCGTCCCGACCGGTGACGCGCGCAAGGACCAGGTCGTCGAGGCGCTGGTCGGCCTGGGGTACCCGCTCAAGCAGGCCGGCGACGTCGTCGACGTCGTGCTCGGCGGCCCGGACGGTGGCCCGGACGGGGACTCCCCGGCCGACCTCGACGTCGCCGCCACGCTGCGGGCGGCCCTGCGGCACCTGTCGGGCCGCTGATGGAGGACCGTCTGGTGACCACGGGGGCCGACGAGCGCGAGCGCGCCGCCGAGTCCGCCCTGCGCCCGCACGGCCTCGACGAGTTCGTCGGGCAGAAGGTCGTGCGCGAGCAGCTGTCCCTCGTCCTGGACGCGGCCCGGGCCCGCCGGGCGCCGAGCGACCACGTCCTGTTCTCCGGCCCGCCCGGGCTGGGCAAGACGACGCTGGCGATGATCGTCGCCGAGGAGATGGGCGCGCCGCTGCGGCAGTCCAGCGGGCCGGCGATCCAGCACGCCGGGGACCTGGCCGCCGTGCTGAGCTCCCTGGACGAGGGCGAGGTCCTGTTCCTCGACGAGATCCACCGGATGGCGCGCCCGGCCGAGGAGATGCTCTACATCGCGATGGAGGACTTCCGGGTCGACGTCGTCGTGGGCAAGGGGCCGGGCGCGACGGCGATCCCGCTGGAGCTGCCGCGCTTCACCCTGGTGGGGGCCACGACGCGGGTGGGGCTGCTGCCGGCGCCGCTGCGCGACCGGTTCGGCTTCACCGGGTACCTCGACTTCTACACCGCCGAGGAGCTGGTGCAGGTGCTGCGCCGCAGCGCGTCCCTGCTGGGGGTGCAGCTGACGGCCGAGGGGGCCGCCGAGATCGGCCGCCGCTCGCGCGGGACGCCGCGCATCGCCAACCGGCTGCTGCGGCGGGTGCGGGACTGGGCCCAGGTGCGGGGGTCCGGGATCGTCGACCGCGCGGCCGCGCGGGCCGCGCTGGCGGTGTACGAGGTCGACGAGCGCGGCCTGGACCGGCTCGACCGCGCCGTCCTGGACGCCCTGTGCCGCCGCTTCGGCGGGGGGCCGGTGGGCCTGTCGACGCTGGCCGTCGTCGTGGGCGAGGAGGCCGAGACCGTCGAGACGGTCGCCGAGCCGTTCCTGGTGCGCGAGGGGCTGCTGGGCCGGTCCCCGCGCGGGCGGATCGCCCTGCCGCAGACGTGGGCGCACCTGGGGCTGACCCCGCCGCCGGACGCGGCGGGTTCGGCGTGGCAACCCGCCCTGGACGACGAGGATCCGCCGGGGCCGACCGGGTGACCCCTAGACTCCTCGGGCGAGTCGGTCCCGCGCGGGTCCTGCGGAACCAGGCAGGTCGTCGCCGCGTTGGGTCGGCCGAGTCGGCACAGGGCCGGCGCAGGCACCGGCGAGCCGTCGATCCCGCCGGTGCGGAGAGGGATTGTCGTGGGTGGTAGCAGCAGCTCCTTGTTCTTCCTGCTGATCATGGCTGCCCTGCTGGTGTTCATGTTCAGCCGGACGCGCAAGCAGCAGAAGGCCCAGCAGCAGATGCAGAACAGCATCGGTCCGGGCTCGGAGGTCATGACGACCTCGGGCATGTTCGGCACCGTGGTGGAGCGGACCGACGAGTACGTCGTCATCGAGATCGCCCCCGGTCTGCGGACCCGGTGGACGCCGCGGGCCGTGGCGCGCGTGGTGACCCCGGCCGAGCAGGTCCCCGACTCGCTGGAGGGGCTGGACCTCACCAAGCGCGACGACGTCCCCACCCGTGAGCAGGACACGCCGGGTGACGACACCCAGGGCGGTGCTCCCCGTCCCTGACGACTACTGGTAAGACAGCAGTCGTCCACGAGCAGTGACAAGCTTGTGCTGACCGGGTGACGCTCCGTCACCCGGTCGGCCCCTGTCCCGAGGTATCGAGTGTCCAACGACCGGCCCACCGGGCCCCCACGCGTGCGCCGCGGCGCACCGATCCGTCGACCCCGCCCCGGCCGCACGCTGGCGGCCATGGTGCTCGTCGTCGTCGCCGTCTTCGCCGCGGTGGGGGCCGGGTCGATCTGGAGCGACGCCCGCTGGTCGCCCGGGCTGGCCCTCGACCTCGAGGGCGGGACGCAGGTCGTCCTCACGCCGCGCTCGCTCACCGGCGGGGCCGTCCCGACCGAGCAGGTCGAGCGCGCGGCCGAGATCATCCGCCAGCGCGTCGACGCCACCGGCCTGTCCGAGACCGAGGTCCAGGTCCAGGGCGGGCAGAACATCTCCGTCTCGATCCCGGGGCAGGCGACCCGCGAGCAGCTCGACCTGATCTCGCAGTCGGCGCAGCTGCGCATGCGCGTCGTGCTCTACGCCGAGCCGACGCAGGCGCCCGCCGCCGAACCCACCCCCAGCCCGACCGACGGGGCCACGCCCACCGACGGCGCGAGCGCGACCCCCGAGCCCACCGCCACGGTGACCTCGACGGGCGAGCCGACCCCGACGCAGAGCGCCGACGGCGCCGCGGCCCCGGCGGCCCTGCAGGCCGCGACGACGCCGCCGGCCGAGGTCCCCGCCGACACCGCCACCACCCCGCCGACGCTGGCCGACATCGCGACCCCGACGCCCACCCCCGGTCCCGGGCAGCCCAGCAGCACGCCGTCCGTCGCGCCGACCGACGCCAGCGACCCGGCCTGGCGGGACATGCCCGAGGTCGCCCAGCTCTTCTACGCCCTCGACTGCTCCGACCCGGCCCAGCGCCAGGGCGGCATCGTCGACGACCCGGCCAAGCCGCTGGTGACCTGCGCCCAGGACGGCTCCGTCAAGTACGTCCTGGGCCCGGCCGAGCTCCAGGGCACCGACCTCGTCAGCGCCACCTCGGCGCAGGAGACGAACAGCTCCGGGTTCAACACCGGCCGCTGGGTCGTGCGGCTGAAGTTCAACGCCGAGGGTGCGCGCACCTTCTCCGACCTCACCACGCGCATCTCCACCCTGGAGTCGCCGCGCAACCAGTTCGCCGCCGTCCTCGACGGTCTCGTCGTCACCGCCCCCTCGGTGGACCAGCGCTACGGCGCCGACGTCGACATCACCGGGAACTTCACCCAGGAGTCCTCCGAGGCGCTCGCCCAGCAGCTGCAGTTCGGCGCCCTGCCGGTCTCCTTCCGGGTCGACACCGAGCAGCAGGTCTCGGCGACCCTGGGCTCGGACCAGCTGCGCAACGGCCTGATCGCCGGGCTCGTGGGCCTCGTCCTCGTCGTGGCGTACATGCTGGTGCAGTACCGCGCGCTCGGGCTGGTGACCGTCGCCAGCCTCGTCCTGGCCGCGGCCCTGAACTACGGCGTCATCCTCCTGCTGGGCTGGCTGCAGGGCTTCCGCCTGAGCCTGGCCGGCGTGGCCGGGCTCATCGTCTCCATCGGGGTCACGGCGGACTCCTTCATCCTGTTCTTCGAGCGGGTGCGCGACGAGATCCGCGACGGGCGCATCCTGTCCTCGGCCGTGGAGGCCGGCTGGCGCCGGGCCCGGCGCACGATCCTCGTCTCCGACGCCGTCAGCCTGCTGTCGGCGGTCGTGCTGTACCTCCTGGCCGTCGGCAACGTCCGCGGCTTCGCGTACACCCTGGGCATCACGACGATCATCGACCTCGTCGTGGTCGTGCTCTTCACCCACCCGGTCGTGGCCCTGCTCGCGAGGACGAAGTTCTTCGGCGGCGGGCACAAGCTGTCCGGGTTCGACCCCGAGCACCTCGGGTCGGTCGTGGCCCGGCACGCGCTGCACCACGGCGAGCACCGCCCGACGGTCGCCGAGCTGCGCCGGGCCGAGCGCGAGGCCGCGCGCGAGAAGGCCCGCAGCGGCGGCGGGACCGAGGCCGGGCACGGCGCGGACGACGAGAACGAGGGCGGTTCCTGATGGGCATGGCGCAACTGGGCAACCGGCTCTACACCGGTGAGTCCGCCTTCGACTTCGTGGGCCGCCGGAAGCTGTGGTTCCTCATCGCCGGCGCGCTCGTCCTCGTCTCGGCGGTGCTGCTGTGGAAGCCGGGGCTCACGTACGGCATCGAGTTCGAGGGCGGCACGGAGTTCCGCGTGTCGGGCACCTCCGACCAGCAGGCCGCGCGCGAGGCCGTCGAGGCCGTCGTGTCCGGTTCGGTCCCCACGGTCACCACCGCGGGATCGGGGGTCCGCGTCCAGACCGAGACGCTGACTACCCAGCAGCTCGACGCCGTCAGCGGTGAGCTCGCCCAGCGCCTGGACGTCCCGCGGGACAACGTCACGACCTCGACGGTCGGGCCGAGCTGGGGCTCCGACGTGACGCGCAAGGCCCTCACCGGGCTCGTCGTGTTCCTGGTGGTCGTCTCGATCGTCATGGCGCTGTACTTCCGGGCCTGGACGATGGCGGTCGCCTCGCTGGTCGCCCTCTTCCACGACCTGATCATCACCGCGGGGGTCTACGCGCTCACCGGGTTCGAGGTCACGCCGGCGTCGGTCATCGGGTTCCTCACCATCCTGGGGTACTCGCTGTACGACACCGTGGTGGTGTTCGACAAGGTGCGCGAGAACACCGAGGAGGCCTTCCTCCACCGCGACCGCACCTTCGCCGACGCCGCCAACCACGCCGTGAACCAGACCGTCGTGCGCTCGGTCAACACGACCGTCGTCGCGCTGCTGCCCGTCGCGGCCATCCTCTTCATCGGGGACCTGCTGCTGGGCGCCGGGACGCTGCGGGACATCAGCCTGGCCCTGTTCGTCGGGATGCTCGTCGGGGCGTACTCGTCCATCTTCGTGGCGACCCCGCTGCTGGTGACGCTGCGCACCCGGGAGGCGCGGGTCGCCGCGCTGGACCGGGACGTGCGCGCCGGCGCGCAGGAACCGGCGGCCTCGCAGTGACCTCGTCGCCGACCGCCGGTGCCGGGTCGACCTCGGCGGTCGTGGCCGCCGGGATCCGCGACGTCCCGGACTTCCCGCAGCCGGGCGTGGTGTTCAAGGACATCACCCCGCTGCTGGCCGACCCCTCCGCCCTGAGCCGGGTCACCGCCGCGCTGGTGGAGGTGGCGCAGCAGGTCGGCGCCACCGTGATCGCCGGGATCGAGGCCCGCGGGTTCATGCTCGCCGCGCCCGCGGCCGAACGGGCCGGCCTGGGGTTCTGGCCCGTGCGCAAGGCGGGCAAGCTGCCGCCGCCGGTGCTGCGCCGGGACTACGCGCTGGAGTACGGCACCGCCGCGCTGGAGCTGGCGGCCACGGCCGTCCGCCCCGGCGAGCGCGTCCTGCTGGTCGACGACGTGCTCGCCACCGGCGGCACGGCCCGCGCGGCCTGCGAGCTGCTGGAGGAGGCCGGGACCGAGGTCGCGGCCCTCGTGGTGCTCCTGGAGCTGGCGGCCCTGGGCGGCCGCGCGCCGCTGGGGGACCGGCCCGTGGTGGCCCTGCGCACCGAGCCCTGAGGCCGGGCCCGGGGCCGGGCCCCGGGCCGGGTGGCGCGGCGCTGACCGGTGGTGTCACGCCGTGCCGGGCCGCGACCTAGACTGGACCCCCGGACGACGACGGAGGACGCCATGGCAGACGGCACCCACACCCACGCCGAGCCCCCCGCCGCCAGCACCCCGGCCCAGCCCGCGGCCACCCCCGAGGCGGGGGCGAGCCGGCCGGCGGCGATCGTCCCGGCGCCCGGCCCGGTCCAGCGCCCCGCGAACGGCTCCCGGCCCAACGGCCCCGAACGCCGCCGCGGTCAGGAGAGCTACACCGGCCCGGTGACCGCGGGGCGGATGCTGTCCCGGCTGGCCCGCTTCGGCCAGCAGCGTCAGCAGACCGTCTCGCCCGTGCTCGAACCGTTGCTGCGGACGGTGCGGACGACCCACCCCAAGGCCGACCTGTCGGTGGTGGAGAAGGCCTTCGAGCGCGCCGAGCGCGCCCACGACGGCCAGCGGCGCAAGAGCGGCGACCCGTACATCACCCACCCCGTCGCGGTCGCCACGATCCTGGCCGAGCTGGGCATGACCCCGCCCACGCTGGCCGCGGCGCTGCTGCACGACACCGTGGAGGACACCGACTACCAGCTCGCGACGCTGCGGGAGGAGTTCGGCGACGAGATCGCGCTGCTCGTCGACGGCGTCACCAAGCTCGACAAGGTCACCTACGGCGACGCCGCGCAGGCCGAGACGGTCCGCAAGATGATCGTCGCGATGGCCAAGGACATCCGCGTCCTGGTCATCAAGCTGGCCGACCGGCTGCACAACGCCCGCACCTGGCGCTACGTCTCGGCCAGCTCGGCGGAGAAGAAGGCCCGCGAGACGCTGGAGATCTACGCCCCGCTGGCGCACCGGCTGGGCATGAACACCATCAAGTGGGAGCTGGAGGACCTGTCGTTCGCGACGGTCTACCCCAAGGTGTTCGACGAGATCGTCCGGCTCGTCGCCGACCGCGCCCCGGCCCGCGAGGAGTACCTGCAGGGGGTGCGGGCCCAGATCGAGGAGGACCTCAAGAGCGCGCGGGTCAAGTCGACCGTCACGGGCCGGCCCAAGCACTACTACTCGATCTACCAGAAGATGATCGTCCGCGGCCGGGACTTCGCCGAGATCTACGACCTCGTCGGGGTCCGCGTCCTGGTCGACTCGGTGCGCGACTGCTACGCCGTCCTGGGCGCGCTGCACGCGCGCTGGAACCCGGTCCCGGGCCGGTTCAAGGACTACATCGCGATGCCCAAGTTCAACATGTACCAGTCGCTGCACACGACGGTCATCGGGCCCGAGGGCAAGCCCGTCGAGATCCAGATCCGCACGTACAACATGCACCAGCGCGCCGAGTACGGCGTCGCGGCGCACTGGAAGTACAAGGACGACCCCAACGCCGTCGCCGGGCAGGCGCGGCCGCAGACGGAGATGGACTGGCTGCGCTCGGTCGTGGAGTGGCAGCGGGAGTCCACCTCGGGCGACTTCCTGGACGACCTGCGCTGGGAGATCGGCGCGAACCAGGTCTTCGTGTTCACGCCCAAAGGCGACGTCCAGCAGCTGCCCGCCGGGTCCACCCCGGTCGACTTCGCCTACGCCGTCCACACCGAGGTCGGGCACCGCACGATGGGGGCCCGGGTCAACGGCCGCCTCGTGCCGCTGGACTCGACCCTCGACAACGGCGACCTCGTGGAGATCTTCACCTCCAAGGCCGACGGGGCGGCCCCCAGCCGCGACTGGCTCAGCTTCGTCAAGAGCCCCCGGGCGCGGAACAAGATCAAGCAGCACTTCTCGAAGGAGCGCCGCGAGGAGGCGATCGAGGAGGGCAAGGACGAGATCGCCCGCGCGATGCGCAAGCAGCACCTGCCGCTGCAGCGGCTGCTCACGCACGACTCCCTGCTCGTCGTCGCCCGCGAGCTGAACCACCCCGACGTGTCCGCGCTGTACGCGGCGGTGGGGGAGCGGCACGTCTCGGCGCAGCACGTCGTCGACAAGCTCATCGCGTCCGTCGGCGGGGAGGCCGCCGTCGAGGAGGACCTCGCCGAGGCCACCACCCCCGGCCGCAACCGGCCCAGCCGCAGCAGCGGCGAGGCGGGGGTCGTCGTGGCGGGCGCCGGTGACGTGTGGGTGAAGCTCGCCAAGTGCTGCACCCCGGTGCCCAACGACCCCATCGTCGGGTTCGTCACCCGCGGGGCCGGGGTCTCGGTGCACCGCGGCGACTGCGAGAACGTCGTCCGGCTGCGGGAGGAACCCGAGCGCATCGTCGAGGTGCAGTGGGCCTCGGCGATGCCGAGCGGGCAGGCGCGGCTGTTCCTGGTGCAGATCCAGGTCGAGGCGCTGGACCGGGCCCGGTTGCTGTCCGACGTCACGCGGGTCCTGTCGGACAACCACGTCAACATCCTGTCGGCCACGGTGAGCACCAGCCGGGACCGGGTGGCGCTGTCGAAGTTCTCCTTCGAGATGGCCGAGCCGAGCCACCTGAACCAGGTGCTGGGCGCGGTCCGCCGCGTCGACGGCGTCTTCGACGCCTACCGCGTCATGGCCTCGCGTCCGCAGAAGGGCTGAGCGGCCCGGTCCGGCGCCGGCCGTCGCGGGGCAGGGCCAGCGCGCGCCGCGCGGTCCGGACGTGCGCGCGGCCGCGGGCGAGCTCGCTGGCCGCCTGCACGGCCGCCTCGTCGAGCAGCCCCGCCGCGGCCAGCGCCGTGCGCAGCCGCTCCGCGCGGTGCGGGTGGACGGCGGCGACGTCGAGCAGGCCCCGCGCCGGCACGGTCAGGGTCAGCGGGCCCAGCGTCGTCAGCTCCCGCGGGTCGGGCCGGCGCCGGCTCACGGCGAACCGCAGCCCGGTCCCGGCCGGGACCGGCGGCAGCCGCCGGCCGCACAGCAGGACCTCGGCCGGGGTCCGCACCGGGTCGCCGAGGTGCACCCACAGCGCGGCCGCGCCGAGCACGACGGCGCCGGGCGGCAGCAGCAGGGCCAGCGCCCGGGCCCGCACCAGCGCGTCGACCCCCACGTCGGCGGCCACGACCACGTCACCGACCACCCGCTGGAGCACGCCCGCGCGCAGGTCGCGCTCGGTGCCGGCGCGGTCCGGCGCCCGCCAGGGGTGGGTGGGGTCGACGTCGGCGCCGCGGCGCAGGACGGAGGGGAGCCAGCCGGTGTCCACCCCCGCAGTCCAGCAGGTGCGCCCGGACGGCGCACGGCCCCCGCCCACGGGTGTGGACGAGGGCCGTGCGGTGGTGCCGGTGCGCTCAGCGGGCGTCGCGCAGCGTGGCCTGAGCGGCGTCGAGCCAGGCGCGACGAGCGCGCAGCGCCTCCTCGGCGCGGGCCAGGGCCCGGGTGTCGCCGGCGGCGCGGGCCTTCTCGACGTCGGCCTCCAGCTCCCGGATCGCGCTCTCGAGCTGACCGGCGAGGCCACCGGCGCGCGCCTGGGTCTCGGGGTTGGTGCGCGACCAGCGGGCCTGCTCGGCGTCGCGGACGGCGGTCTCGACGGCCCGCAGCCGGCCCTCCACCCGGCCGAGGTCGGCGCGCGGCACCTTGCCCGCGGCCTCCCAGCGGTCCTGGATGCTGCCCAGCGCCTTCTTGGCGGCGTTCAGGTCCTTGATCGGCAGCAGCGCCTCGGCCTCGGCCAGCAGCTGCTCCTTGACGACGAGGTTCTCCTTGAACTCCTCGTCGACGGCCTCGTTGGCGGCCGTGCGGGCGGCGAAGAACACGTCCTGGGCGGCGCGGAAGCGGTCCCACAGCGCGTCGTCGTCCTTGCGGCCCAGCCGGCCGGCGGCCTTCCAGCGGTCCATCAGCGCGCGGTAGGCGTTGGTGGTGCCGCGCCAGTCCGTGGAGGTCGACAGCGCCTCGGCCTCGGCGACGAGCTTCTCCTTGTCGCTGCGGACGGAGTTGCGCTGCTCGCCGAGGGCGGCGAAGTGGTGCCGGCGCATCTTGTCGAAGGCGCTGCGGGCGTGGCTGAACCGCTTCCACAGGTCGTCCTCGGAGCGCTTGTCGAGCCGGCCCTCGCGCTGGGCGGCCTTCCACTCCTCGAACAGGGTGCGCAGCCGCTCGCCGGAGGCGCGCCACTGGACCTTCTCGGGGTCCTGGGCGGCGATCTGCTCGGCCTCCTCGACGATGCGCAGGCGCCCGGCGCGCAGTTCCTCGCGGTGCGCGGCGCGGGCGCGGTCGGCGGCGGCGCGGGCCTCGTCGGCCACGGTCGCCAGCGCCTCCACCCGGGCGGCGAGGTGGTCGAGGTCGCCCACGGCGCGAGTCTCGGCCAGCGCGGTGCGCAGGGCGCTGACGCCGGCGACGATGTCCTTGCCGCCCAGCTCGGTGCTGCGCAGCCGCTGCTCGAACAGGTCGACCTGGGCCACGACCTCCTCGAACTTGCGCACGTAGTAGGCGATCGCCTCCTCGGGGGTGGCGTCGGGGTAGGCGCCGACCTCGTGCTCGCCGTCGGCGCGGCGGACCCAGACGGTGCCGTTCTCGTCCACGCGCCCGAAGGCCGCCGCCGCCTCGCGGTCGACGTTCGTGGTGTGCCCGACCTCGGCGGCCGCCTCACCGGTGCCGCTCGCGGCCGCCGGGTTCGCCGGCGGGGCCGGGACGGCGGGGGCCGGGCGCGGGGTCGGGCGCGGGGAGCCGGGGACGGGGCGGGGCCGCGGACCGGCGGCGCCGGCCTGCGAGGGCTCGCCGTTCTCCTGCGGTTCCTCCTGCGGCTGCTCCCCGGCC
Source organism: Kineococcus lubricus (assembly GCF_050871965.1). Taxonomy (NCBI): domain Bacteria; kingdom Bacillati; phylum Actinomycetota; class Actinomycetes; order Kineosporiales; family Kineosporiaceae; genus Kineococcus; species Kineococcus lubricus. The sequence continues at coordinate 76,727 of NZ_JBJLSK010000007.1, read as the reverse complement.
TCGTCGGCCGGCGGCTCGGCCACCGGGGCGGCCGTCTCCTGGACGGTCTCCGCGTCGGTGGTCACGGGGGTCTGGGGGGTGTCCGCCACGTCCTGGGGGGACGCCGGCTCCTGGGGCTGCTCGGTCACCTGCCTCATTCTAGGTCCCAGGCCCTCGAACGGCGCAGCCCGTGACCGCGCGCCGCCGGAACGTGCACGACGTGGCGGTGCGGCCGGTGCCGCCGGACCCGTGGTCGCGGTAGGTCGTCAGTACGCTCCCGTGCGTGCTCATCGATCGCGTCGAGGCGTCCGTGTTCGGGACGAACTGCTACGTCCTGGCCCCCCAGGCCGGTGCCGAGTGCGTCGTGGTCGACCCCGGGGTCGACGTCGCCGACCGGCTCGCCGAGGTCCTGCGGCGGCACCGCCTCAAACCGGTCGCGGTCCTGCTGACGCACGGCCACGTCGACCACACCTACTCGGTGACGCCGGTGTGCGGGGCGTACGGGGTGGCCGCGACCATCCACCACGACGACGCGCACCGGTTGCGCGACCCGCTCGCCGGGCTCGGCGAGCCGCTGCGGGCGGCCCTGGAGGCCACGACCGGCACCGTCCGCTGGAAGGACCCCGAGGAGGTGGTCACGGTGGGCGACGCCCAGCGGCTGGCGCTGGCCGGGCTGGACCTCACCGTCTCCCACGCCCCCGGGCACACCGAGGGGTCGGTGCTGTTCTCCCTGGAGCCGTCCGCCGCACGCGGGCAGGACGTGCCGCTGCTGCTGTCCGGGGACGTGCTGTTCGCCGGCTCGATCGGCCGGACCGACCTGCCCGGCGGGGACCCGCTGGCCATGCGGCGCAGCCTGGCGACCCGGGTCCTGCCGCTGGCGGACGCGACGGTGGTGCTGCCCGGGCACGGGCCGGCGACGACGATCGGCCGTGAGCGCGCCGCGAACCCGCACCTGCGCGGCCTCTAGACGACCTCCACCCCGAGGTGCCCGGCGAACAGCGGCGCCAGCTGGGCCAGCTGCACCCGGCTGACCCGCGCCCCGCGCAGGTGCCCCACCCCGGACAGGCCCGACAGCTCGCTGGAGGTCAGGTCCACCGCCGACAGGGTCGCCGAGCCGACGTCCAGGTGCCCGATCCGGCAGCCCGCGAAGCGCACCCGCGTCAGCCGGGCCCCGCTGACGTCGACGTCGCGCAGGTCGACGTCGGTGAACGTGACGTCCACCAGCTCGGCGCCGCGCAGGTTCACGAAGTCGTAGCGGCCGCCGCGGACCTCCACGCGGTCCCAGCCGGTCGCCGACAGGTCCAGGGCCCCCACGCGCGCCCCCGACAGCACCGTGTCGCGCCAGGTCCCCGCGCGCCAGGGCGCCTCGGCCGCGGCCAGGTCGGCGAGCAGGCAGTCCACGACGCGGGTCCCCACGAGCACGAGGCCGTCGGCCCGGGCGGGCCGCAGGACGCAGCCGAGGAAGCGGGCGTCGCGGGCGTCGACGCCGGACAGGTCCAGCTCGGGACCGAACCGCTGCCCGTCGTAGGAGCCGCCCGCCCGCGGCGCGGCGGTCGCCGCGAGCAGGTCGGCCTCGTCGGCGGGCAGGTCGGGGTTCGGCGGGGCGGGGCGCGGGTCGGGCTTCCTCGGCACGCCCCGACCCTGGCACGGCCGGGGGCCGGTGTCAGCCGGCGTCGACGTCCTCGGCCGCGAACCCCAGGACCCGCACCCCGCCGCCGGGCCCGGACAGCACGCGGCCGCGGGCGAGCACGACCGCGCGCCGCGGGGGCGGGACCCGGAACCGCACGTCGTAGGGCCGCCCCGTCGCGGCCGAGGACCGCAGGGCGGCGGCGACCGGCGACCGGTCCTCCTCGTGCACGCCGCGGCGCAGCCACTCCGCCAGCGGCGCGACCCCGGCGCGGTCACCGAGGCCGCACAGCGCCCCGCCGCGCGCGTCCCACGAGACGGTGCCCTGCTCGGCGTCGTACTCCCAGGCCCCGGTCGCCTCGCTCGGCAGGGCCACCTCGCCCGCCTCGCGCAGGTCGACCACCCGCGCCGCGGCGGGCGGCAGGCCGGCGAGCCGGGCCCGCAGGTCCGCCGGGACCATGGCCGGGGTCGCGCCGGAGCGCACGTCGGCCAGGATCGCGGCCAGCGCCTGCAGGCTCAGCCCGTCGCCCTGCACGACGAGGTGGTCCTGGACGCCGTGCTGGTCGTCGACGGCGACGGCGTCGACCAGGACCGTCAGGACGGGGTCGGGGGCGTCGGGCAGCCGGTCGCCCCACAGCGCCTCCAGCACGGCCCGGACCCGTTCGGCCCGCCGCCGCAGGTGGTGCTCGCGACTGAGCGCGTCCGGCACGACCGGCCTCCCTCCCGCCGCGCACCGCCGCGGTCGTCGCGGACCACCCAGCGCCTCGCGGCGCGACGTCGGGGCGAGGTACCAGGAGTGAACCCCCGCCGCCGGGGCGAGGACAACCCGAACGGGCCGCGAGCCCGTCCGGGGCAACCCGGCCCGTCCGCCTTGACGAACGGATCAGCTTGTGCAGCAGCCCCTCTCACCCGTTCGTCGCAACGAGGATCACCCGTTGAGATCGGCCCGGACCGTTCAGCCCGGGTGCGGGACGACCGAACTAGTACGGGACAGCCCGGAACGCGGATCGGCCGCGGTCCGTCTCCACGAACCAGAAGGAGCAGACGTGACCAACGTCGACGCCACCCTCAAGGCCGCCCTCGAGATCGACGGCGCCACCGCCGCCGCCCTCGTCGACTACGAGTCGGGCATGTCCCTCGGCCAGGCCGGGGGCGGCTCCCTCGACCTCGACGTCGCCGCCGCCGGCAACACCGACGTCGTCCGCGCCAAGCTGCGCACGATGCAGCGCCTGGGCCTGAACGAGCCGATCGAGGACATCCTCATCACCCTCGGCTCGCAGATCCACCTGATCCGCCTCATCCAGTCGCAGTCCGGCCAGGGCCTGTTCCTGTACCTGGTGCTGAAGAAGGACTCCTCGAACCTCGCCATGGCCCGCCGCCAGCTGACGATCCTCGAGCGCGACCTCACCATCTGACGAGCACCCCGCACCACCACCTGCACGACCACCCGCACGACCGCAGCACCCGTCGGCGGTCGGCCGGGCGCAGCCGCGCCCGCCGACCGCCGACGCGCACCACCCACCACCACCCACCGGGGAGCGCCGTGAGCACGCCAGCCCGCAAGATCGTCGTGACCGGGCCCTTCGGGGCGGGCAAGACGACCTACGCGCAGACCCTCGGCGCGGGTCTGGGCGGGGACGCCCTGACCACGACCGAGACCGGCGTCAGCGACGAGACCGCCGCGCTGAAGACGTCCACGACCGTCGCCCTCGACCACACCGGCTTCGTCGTCCCGCCCGCGGCCACCAGCGCCTGGGGCCCCACCCGCGTCAACCTGTTCGGCACCCCCGGCCAGGAGCGCTTCGCCTTCATGTGGGAACTGCTGGCGCAGAACATGGACGGCTACCTCGTCCTCGTCGACGCCAGCCGGTCGGCGAGCATCGCGCAGGCCGCCGGCATCGTCACCGCCTTCGCCCGCCTCGCCCCCGCCTGCCCGCGCCTGGTGGCGGTCAGCCGCTGGGCCGACCCCGCCGGCACCCGGGCCCACCTGGCCCAGCTGCTCGGCACCTCACCGGCGGCCCTCGTCGCCTGCGACCCGCGCGACCTCGACCAGAGCACCGCCGTCCTGCGCCTGCTCCTGGACGGCGTGCACACGCTGGAAGCCCGGCGCGCCGTCCCCGATGGAGTCCACACATGATCGTCAAGCAGCACGCCCTCCGCGTCAGCGGCGCCCTCAAGCGCGACGTCGACGGCGTCCGCCGCGTCCTGATCGCCCGCACCGACGGCCTGGCCTTCCACGACGACGGCCCCGAGCGCGACCACGAGTCCGCCGCCGCGATCGTCGCGACCGTGCTCGGCATCGCCCAGCGCGCCACCGCCGCCGGCGGGCTGGGCCCGTTCCAGGTGAGCACCGTGCGCGGCGCCGACGGCTGCCTCGTCGTCTACGGCATCGGCAGCACCCACATCCTGGCCGTCGTCACCGAACCCCGCGTCAACCTCGTCCTGCTCGACCGCCTCGCCCTGCGCCTGGTCGGCGAGCTCGTCGGCGCCGAGGCCGGCGTCCCGGCACCGCGGGCCCGCTGAGGGCGGCGCCCGCCACCGGTTCCGTAGGATCGTCGCTGCGCACCCCGCGCACTGACGATCGAAGGGACTCCCCGTGCTCCGCACCCACGAGGCCGGCAGCCTGCGCGCCGGTCACGCCGGACAGACCGTGACGCTCACCGGGTGGGTGGCGCGTCGCCGGGACCACGGGGGAGTGGCGTTCCTGGACCTGCGCGACGCCTCGGGCGTCGTGCAGGTCGTCGCCCGCGACGAGATCCTCGACGCCGGCGGCGCCCACGACCTGCGCAACGAGTACTGCGTCCGCGTCACCGGTGACGTCCGGCTGCGCCCGGAGGGCAACGAGAACCCCGCCCTGGCCACCGGCGAGGTCGAGGTCGACACCACCGCCCTGGAGGTCCTGTCCGAGGCGGCGCCGCTGCCGTTCCAGATCGACGACCACCTCACCGTCGGCGAGGAGACGCGGCTCAAGCACCGCTACCTCGACCTGCGCCGCACCGGTCCCGCGAACGCCCTGAAGCTGCGCTCGGCGGCCAGCCGCGCCGCCCGCGCCGTCCTCGAGGCGGACGGCTTCACCGAGGTCGAGACGCCGACGCTGACCCGCTCCACCCCCGAGGGCGCCCGCGACTTCATCGTCCCGGCGCGCCTGGCGCCCGGCTCCTGGTACGCGCTGCCGCAGAGCCCGCAGCTGTTCAAGCAGCTGCTCATGGTCGGCGGCCTGGAGCGCTACTACCAGATCGCCCGCTGCTACCGCGACGAGGACTTCCGCGCCGACCGGCAGCCGGAGTTCACCCAGCTCGACATCGAGATGAGCTTCGTCGAGCAGGACGACGTCATCGCCCTGGGCGAGCGGATCGTCGCGGCGCTGTGGAAGCTCATCGGTCACGAGGTGCAGCTCCCGCTGCCCCGCATGACCTTCGAGGAGGCCATGCGCCGCTACGGGTCCGACAAGCCCGACCTGCGGTTCGGCCTCGAGCTCGTCGAGTGCGCGGACTTCTTCGCCGACACCGGCTTCCGCGTGTTCCAGGCCCCGTACGTCGGCGCCGTCGTCATGCCCGGCGGGGCGTCCCAGCCGCGCAAGACCCTCGACGCCTGGCAGGAGTGGGCCAAGCAGCGCGGCGCGCGCGGGCTGGCCTACGTCCTGGTCGGCCCGGACGGGGAGCTGTCCGGCCCGGTCGCCAAGAACCTGTCCGACACCGAGAAGGCGGGCCTGGCCGCCCACGTCGGGGCGAACCCGGGTGACTGCATCTTCTTCGCCGCCGGTGCGGTGAACCCCTCCCGCGCGCTGCTCGGCGCCGCGCGCGCGGAGATCGCGCAGCGGATCGGCGCGATCGACGAGGACGCCTGGTCGTTCCTGTGGGTCGTGGACGCGCCCATGTTCAAGTCGGCCGCCGAGGACGACGACGTGGCCCTGGGCGCCGGCCAGTGGAACGCGGTGCACCACGCGTTCACCGCGCCCAAGCCCGAGCACCTGGCCACCTTCGACACCGACCCCGGCTCGGCGCTGACGAACGCCTACGACATCGTCTGCAACGGCAACGAGATCGGCGGCGGTTCCATCCGCATCCACCGCCGCGACGTGCAGGAGCGCGTCTTCGCGGTCATGGGGATCGACGAGGAGACGGCCCGCACGCAGTTCGGGTTCCTGCTCGACGCCTTCGCCTACGGCGCCCCGCCGCACGGCGGCATCGCCTTCGGCTGGGACCGCGTCGTGGCGCTGCTGGCCGGGGCCGACTCGATCCGCGAGGTCATCGCGTTCCCGAAGTCCGGCGGTGGGTACGACCCGCTGACCGCGGCCCCGGCGCCCATCACGGCGCAGCAGCGCAAGGAGGCCGGTGTCGACGCGAAGCCGGCGGCCAAGGGCGAGACCAAGGGCGAGACCAAGGGCGAGACCAAGGACGAGGCGAAGGGCGACGCGCAGGGGTGATGCGGCTCGTCGCGCTGTGCGGCCTCGGGTTCGTCGTCCTCACCGTCGTCGTGGTGGCGGGGACGGTGCCCGGGGACGCGCGGGTCTCCGCCGCGGCCGTGGACGCGGCCCTGGCCAGCCCGGGCCCGACGCGGGTGGCGCAGGTCGTCGAGGCCGTCACCCAGCCCGTGTGGGTGTACCTCGCGGGGCTGGCCGGTGTCGTCGTGGCGCACCGGCGGGGTCGGCGCCGGCCGGCTCGGGCGGCGCTGGCCGCCGGGGCGGTGGCCGCGGTCGCCTCCCCGGCCCTGAAGGCGCTCACCGACCGCGCCCGCCCGGCCCTGGAGGCCGGGCTGACCACGGCGGACGGCGGGTCGTTCCCCTCCGGGCACGTGCTGGCCTCCACGACCGTGGTGCTGTCCTTCGTGCTGCTGCTCGTCCCGCCGTCCCGGCGCGCCGCCGTGGCCGCCGTGGGGGCGGTGGAGCTGGTGGTCGTGGCCGTGGACCGGGTCTGGCTGGGGGCGCACTGGCCCAGCGACGTCCTCGGCGGGTGGCTGCTGGCCGCGGTGCTGGTCGGGACCGCGGCGTGGTGGGCGTCGCGCTCAGAGCGTGATCGTCACCTGCGTGGTGCGCCGGGTGGCGCCCGCCTCGACGGTGGCCGGTAGCGCGGTCGGGGAGACCGGCGCCACCTGCACGCTCTGGCGCGTGCCGGTGCTCACCGTCGCCGCCTGGGCGGTCGAGGCGAGACCGGCGGTGGTGATGCCGGCGACGAGGCCGGCGGCGAGGAGGCGGCGGTGCAGTCGCTGAGTCATGGCCCCAGGGTGCGCGGCCGGCCTGTCCCCGTCGTGGGCGTCCCCTGTGCGGCCCCTGTTCACCCCACCACACCACCGCGATCAAGGACACAGGAGTCCTTGATCGCGGTGGTGGGAGGCGTCAGGAGGTGGCGGTGGCCACCGCCCGGGCGGTCAGGTCGTGCACGGTGGTGCCGTCGACGTCGAGGGCGGTGAAGTTCTCCTCGACCCAGGCGGCGATCTGCGCGGAGACGTCGCTGCCGCCGGTGCCGGTCGAGGCCCTCGACCCGCTCTCGACGTAGTAGTGGATCCGCCCGGCGGCGACGTACGCCTGGAACTGCGCCAGCGTCGGGGCGGGGTCGGTGCCGTTGAACCCGCCGACGGCCATCACCGGTTCCTGCGTGGCCAGCTGGTACCCGGCGGCGTTGTTCGAGCCCGTGGTGGCCGCGACCCAGGTGTAGGAGCCGGCGTCGGCCGCCAGCAGCGACGTCAGCTCGGCGCCCGGCGTCGTCGCGTTCAGCAGCCCCGCGCCCCCGCCGGCGCCCGGACCGCCCATCGCCCCGGCCATCGCCCCTCCGAGGAACCCGCCGGTGGACGGGGCCGGTCCCAGCGCGGACCTCCCGCCGAACTGCCCACCGCCGCCGGTCGGGGAACCCCCGGTGGAGCTCGGCCCGGCCGACACGATGGCCCCGGTGTGCGCGGTGGACGCGGTCTGGAGGGAGTAGGCCACGGGTCCGGCCAGGACCGCGATCGCGGCCGCGACCGCACCGGCCTGCTGCACCGAGCGCAGCAGCGGGCCGCGGACGACCCCGGCGGCCGCGAGCAGCCCGGTGCCCATCACCCCGGCGACCAGGACGACCCAGCGCAGCCACGGCAGGAAATCGCCGCTGCGGCCCAGCAGGACGAACGACCACCCGGCGCTGACGGCGACGACGGCGGCCAGGACCGGCAGGGCGAACCGGTGGTTCCGCAGCCTCCACAGGTCCACCGCCCCCAGCGCGACGAGCGCGGCGACGGCCGGGGCCAGGGCGACGGAGTAGTAGGGGTGGATGATCCCGGACATGGAGCTGAAGGCGGTGAACGTCACCACCAGCCAGCCCGTCCACGCCAGGTACCCCGCGCGGCGGGCGTCGGTGCGCGGGGCCCGCCGGGTCAGGACGAACCCGGCGGCGGCCAGCGCGAACGCCGCCGGCAGCAGCCAGGAGACGTTCCCGCCGAAGTCGGCGTCGAACATCCGGCCCAGGCCGGTCTCGCCCCACCCGTTGGAGGCGCCGACGCTGCCGGTCTCGTCCCCGGTGAGGCGGCCGAACCCGTTGTAGCCGAGCGTGAGTTCCAGGAACGAGTTGGTCTGCGAACCGCCGACGTAGGGCCGCCAGGAGTCGGGGACGAGCTCGACGACCGCGACCCACCAGCCGCCGGCCAGGACCACGGTGCCCGCGGCGAGCAGCAGGTGCCGGACCCGCCGCCGCAGGTCGTGCGGTGCGGCCCACAGGTAGGCCAGGCCCAGACCGGGCAGCACGAGGAACACCTGCAGCTGCTTGGTGAGGAAACCCAGCCCGATGAACACCCCCGCCCAGTACAGGGACCGGGCCCGGCCGGTGTCGACCGCCTCCAGCACCCCCCGGGTCGCCGCGACCATCAGCAGCACCAGCAGCGCGTCGGGGTTGTTGAACCGGAACATCAGGACCGCCACGGGGGTCGTGGCGAGCAGCAGACCGGCGATCAGGCCCGCCGCGGGGGTGCTGCGGCGGCGGACCGTCGCGTACAGCACCCCGACGGCGGCGACCCCTTCGAGCGCCTGCGGGACGAGGATCGACCAGGACGAGAGCCCGAACAGCCGCACCGACAACCCGGTGACCCACAGGGCTGCCGGGGGTTTGTCGACGGTGATGGCGTTGGCGGCGTCGGAGGAGCCGTAGAACCACGCCTCCCACGACTGGGAACCGGCCTGCGCCGCCGCCGAGTAGAACGGGTTGGCCCAGCCCGAGACGGACAGCCCCACCAGGTACAGGACGGCGGTGGCGGCCAGCAGCGCCGCCAGCGCGGGACGCACCCAGCGGGGGTCGGTCTCCCGGCCGCGCCAGGCGGCCCGGGCCAGCCGGCGGGTCCGGGTGGCCCGGGCGGGTCCGGTGCTGCGGGCCCGGGTGCCGGAGCCGGCGGCGTCGGAGGTCGTGGTCACGCCTGCTCCTGCGCGGTGTTCCGCCCGGCGGCGTGGTCGGCGCCGGGCCGGTGCTGGCGGCGGTCGGCGAACACCCAGGTCCGCAGCAGCAGGAACCGCACGACCGTCGCGGCGAGGTTCGCGACCGTCAGCACCGCCAGCTCCACCCCGTGGTGGGCGTCGGGCCGGGCGGAGTGCAGCAGCCCCAGGCTGCCCGAGGTGATGGCCCAGCCGAGCAGGAACACGAACAACCCCTGGGCCTGGTGCCGCGCCGCGCCGTCGGGACCGCGCACCCCGAAGGTCAGGCGCCGGTTCAGGGCGGTGTTCCCGACGGCGGTGACGAGCAGGGCGAGGAAGTTCGCGACCTGCGCGCCGGAGAACTCCTGGAACAGCAGGTACAGCGCGGCGTACGCGAGGGTGCTGGCGATCCCCACGCCGACGAAACGGGTCAGCTGCCCGGCCAGCGGCGCCGGGACCCCGGCGACCTGCGGTCCCCGCCCCAGGCTCGCCCGGATCTCCTTCAGCGGCAGCCGGCCGGTGGCGATCGCCCCGGCCAGGCGCCGGATGCCGCGCAGGTCGGCCAGCGCGGTGGCGACGATGTCGACGCGGCTGTCCGGGTCGTCGACCCAGTCCACGGGGATCTCCTGGATGCGCAGGCCGGACCGCTCGGCCAGGACGAGCACCTCGGTGTCGAAGAACCAGCCGGTGTCCTCCACCAGCGGCAGGATCTGCGCGGCCACGTCCGCGCGGATCGCCTTGAAACCGCACTGGGCGTCGGTGAACCCCACCCGCAGCGTGCCGTGCAGGATCCGGTTGTAGCAGCGGGAGATGAACTCGCGCTTGGCCCCGCGCACGACGTGCGAGCCCCTCGCCAGCCGGGAGCCGATCGCCACGTCGGAGTGCCCGGACAGCAGCCCGGCGACCAGCGGCAGCAGGGCGGCCAGGTCGGTCGACAGGTCGACGTCCGTGTAGGCGAGCACCTGCGCGTCCGAGCCGCTCCAGACGTGCTTGAGGGCGCGGCCGCGGCCCTTCTGCTCCAGCCGGACGTGGCGGACGTCGGGCAGCTCGGCGGCCAGCGCGGCGGCGACCGCCGGGGTGTCGTCGGTGGAGGCGTTGTCCGCCACGGTGATGCGGGTGCGGAACGGGAACCGGCCGACGTGGGCGTGCAGCCGGCGCACGCAGGGTTCGAGGTCGACCTCCTCGTTGAACACCGGGACGACGACGTCCAGGACCGGGGCGGTGCGGGGGGAGTTCCACGGCGCGGGGTCCGCCGCCGGGCGGGGCCGGGGAGCGGTCCCCGGGGCGGTGCCCGTGGTGCTGGAGGTGGTCGCTGTCATGCCCTCAGCGTCGGGCGGTCACCTCCGCGGGTCGTTGGCCGCCGCTGTGGTCGGCCTGTGAGCCCCGTGCTCCGGCGCCGAGGGGAGCGTGACGCGGAACGCGGTGCGGCCCGGCCGGCTCTCGACGCTCACGCTGCCGTGGTGCGAGCTCACGACGGCCTGCACGATCGCCAGGCCCAGCCCGGTGCTGCCGGCCGCGCGCGAGCGCGAGGAGTCCCCGCGGGCGAACCGCTCGAAGACGCGCGGGCGCAGCTCCTCGGGGATGCCGGGGCCGTCGTCGACGACGTCGACGTGGGTGCGCTCGCCGTCGGGCACCAGGCCCACGGTGACCGTCGTCCCCGGCGGGGTGTGGGTGCGGGCGTTGGCCAGCAGGTTCGTCAGGACCTGGTGCAGCCGGCTGGGGTCGCCCACGACCTCGACGGCCTCCTCGGGCAGGTCCAGCCGCCAGGTGTGGTCGCGGCCGGCGACGCGGGCGTCGCTGACGGCGTCCAGCACGGTCATCGTCAGGTCGACCGGTTCGCGGTCCAGGGGGCGGCCGGAGTCCAGCCGGGCCAGCAGCAGCAGGTCCTCCACCAGTCCCGTCATGCGCACGGCCTCGGACTCCACCCGGCCCAGGGCGTGCCGCACGTCGTCGGGCACGGGTTCGCGGCTGCGCCGGGTGAGCTCGGCGTACCCGCGGATCGCGGCCAGCGGGGTGCGCAGCTCGTGGGAGGCGTCGGCGACGAACTGCCGCACCCGCTGCTCGGACTCGTGGCGCGCCTCCAGCGCGGAGCCGACGTTGTCGAGCATCCGGTTCAGGGCCACGCCCACCTTGCCGACCTCGGTGCCCTCGTCGGTGTCGGCGTCGGGGACCCGCAGCGACAGGTCGACCTCCCCGCGGTCCAGCTCCAGCTCCGAGACCCGCGCGGCGGTCGCGGCGACCCGGCGCAGCGGGGCGAGGTCGCGGCGCACGAGGAAGGAGCCGGCGACGGCGGCCAGCGCCACCCCGCCGAGGACGACCGCGGCCTCCACCCCCACGACGGTCAGCAGGGTGCGGTCGGCCTCGGCCAGCGGGACACCGGTCACCTGCAGCGAGCCGTCGCGCAGGACGTCCCCGCGGATGAGGTAGGACCCCAGGCCGGGCAGGTCCACCCGCGAGGTCTCGTCGTCGGTGACGGCGCGCAGCTCGTCGGCCTGGGCGGCGGTGAGCTCGCGGACGCAGGGGTCGTCGCCGGTGGTGCCCGCCTCGTCGTCGAACACCCCGGACTGACCGGTGAGCAGCTGCCCGTCGGCGAACCGGGCGTACAGGGTGCCGTCGCGCTGGCCGGGGCCGACGAAGGAGGGGGTGGTGCCGTCCACGCAGCTCGCCGCGACCCCCGGGGGCGGGACCCGGGCCCCGCCCCCGGCGTCGGGGCCGTCGGGGTCGCCGACGAACCGCTGGGACCGCTGGGCGGTGGTGCTCAGCTGGTCCCGGGCCTGCCCCGTCAGCGAGAGGTGCAGCGCGAGCGTCGTCACGACCCCGATGACCAGGCCGACCGCGACGAGCAGGGCGCTGGTGGTCAGCACCAGCCGGCTGCGCAGCGAGCGGCGGCGCAGCCGGGTGAGCGGCGAGGGCACCGGTGGTACCAGCTCCGGGTCGGGTCAGCTGGCGGCGGCCGCGACGGCGCCGTCGGCCGGCTTGAGCACGTACCCGGCCCCGCGCACGGTGTGGATCATCGGGTTGCGCCCGGCGTCGATCTTGCGGCGCAGGTAGGAGATGTACAGCTCGACGATGTTGGCCTGGCCGCCGAAGTCGTAGTTCCAGACCCGGTCGAGGATCTGCGCCTTCGACAGCACCCGGCGGGGGTTGCGCATGAGGTAGCGCAGCAGCTCGAACTCGGTGGCGGTCAGCCGGATCTCCTCCCCGGCGCGGGTGACCTCGTGGCTGTCCTCGTCCAGCACCAGGTCGCCGACGCACAGCACGGGCTCGGCCTTGGCGGCGGCCAGGCCCGAGCGGCGCAGCAGGCTGCGCAGGCGGGCCACGACCTCCTCCAGGCTGAACGGCTTCGTCACGTAGTCGTCACCGCCGGCGGTCAGACCCGCGACGCGGTCCTCCACGGCGTCCTTGGCGGTGAGGAACAGGACGGGCACGTCGGTCGCGTCGGCGCGCAGCCGGCGCAGGACCTCCAGGCCGTCGATGTCGGGCAGCATGATGTCGAGGATCACGGCGTCGGGGCGGAAGGTGCGGGCGGCGCGGACCGCGTCGAGGCCGTTGGCGGCCGTCTGGACCTCCCACCCCTCGTACCGCAGGGTCATGCTCAGCAGCTCGGACAGCGTCGACTCGTCGTCGACGACGAGCACCCGCAGGGCGGTGCCGTCGGGGCGGGTCAGGTCCGAACGCCGGTTGGTGGTCGCGGTCATGACTCCATGGTCGACCCCGTACCTGCCAGATGTCCCGGGAAAGCCTGGGTTGCACCTGTGCGTCTCACCGGAACGGACCAGCGGGACCGGTGCGGTCCCTGAGGTTTCCACCTGCACTCATAACCGGCGCCGATGGGTGCCGGTGCCGAAACTCAGGACGAGGCCAGGGACGCGCCGGGCACCGCCCGGGCCAGGTCCAGGACGCGGGCGACGACCGGCCGCGCCGTCGACGTCGTGCACCCCGCACCGCGCCCGGCGCACACCGCGCGCACGGCCTCCACGAAGCGCAGGCCCGCGGCGTCCAGGGCCCGCACCTCCCGCACGTCCAGGTGCACCCGGGCGCGCGGGTGCCGCGCGCAGTGACGCTCCACCCGGTCGCACACCGCGGCCAGCTCCAGCGCCAGCGCCAGGTCCACGTCACCGCGCAGGACCACCTCGAGCCGGTCGCCGGCCCCGCGCGTCGTCACCGACGACGCCCCGGCGGCCTCGTGCGGGCCCGCGGCGGCGCGCGCGGACCGCAGGGCGGTGGGCAGCTCCGCGCCGCGCGGGTCCGCGGGCGCGGTGGTGGAGGACCACGTGACGACGGGGGTGAAGGGGGTGCGGGTCATGCCCCCACCGTCGGTGCCGGGGGTGGGAGCCGGTCCGGGAAGGGCTGTGAGACACCTGCGACTCCGGCGCCCGCCGGGACCGGCGCGCCCGGGGCACGCCGTACCGTGCCGTGCGTGTCCGACCTGTTCTCCACCGAACCCGCGGAGGGCTCCGGGCGGCCCTCGGTGCTGGCCGGGGCCCCCCTCGCCGTGCGGATGCGGCCGCGCACCCTCGACGAGGTCGTCGGCCAGCAGCACCTCCTGGGCCCCGGTTCCCCGCTGCGGCGGCTGGCCTCCGACGGCGACCTCGGCCGCGCCGGGCCGGCCTCGGTGATCCTGTGGGGCCCGCCGGGCACGGGCAAGACGACGCTGGCCACGGTGCTGGCCTCCTCGGGCGGGCGCCGGTTCACCGAGCTGTCCGCCGTCACCGCCGGCGTCAAGGACGTCCGCACCGTCATGGAGACCGCCCGCACCGACCGCGACCTGTACGGCCGCCAGACCGTCCTGTTCCTCGACGAGATCCACCGCTTCACCAAGGCCCAGCAGGACGCGCTGCTGCCCGGGGTGGAGAACCGCTGGGTCGTGCTGGTCGCGGCCACCACCGAGAACCCCAACTTCTCCGTGGTCACGCCGCTGCTGTCCCGGTCGCTGCTGCTGACGCTGCGGCCCCTGACCGCCGACGACGTGCGCGACCTGGTCCGCCGCGCGGTCGCCGACCCGCGCGGCCTGGCCGGGGAGGTGCGCGTCGAGGACGACGCCCTCGACCACCTCGTCCGCGTCGCCGACGGCGACGCCCGCCGGGCCCTGACCGCCCTGGAGGCCGCGGCGGGCACCGCCCTGGACGGCGAGGGCGAGCCGGTGGTCACCCTCGCCGACGCCGAGCGCGCCCTGGACCGGGCCGCGGTCCGCTACGACCGCCAGGGCGACCAGCACTACGACGTGGCCAGCGCGTTCATCAAGTCGATGCGCGGCTCCGACGTCGACGCCGCCCTGCACTACCTGGCGCGGATGATCGAGGCGGGGGAGGACCCGCGGTTCATCGCCCGCCGCATCGTCATCTGCGCCAGCGAGGACGTCGGGATGGCCGACCCGTCGGCGCTGCAGACCGCGGTCGCCGCGATGCACGCGGTCGCCCAGATCGGCATGCCCGAGGCGCGGATCGTGCTGGCCCAGGCCGTCGTGCACAACGCCACCGCGCCGAAGTCGAACGCGGCGTACAACGGCGTCAACGCCGCCATCGCCGACGTCCGCGCGGGCCTGGGCGGGCCCGTGCCGCCGCACCTGCGCGACGCCCACTACGCCGGGGCGGGCGAGCTGGGCCACGGCGCCGGGTACGTCTACACCCACGACGTGCCCACCGGGGTCGCGCCGCAGCAGTACGCCCCGGACGCGCTGGTGGGCAAGGACTACTACGTCCCCACCGACCGGGGTTTCGAGGCCGCCGTGCGGGAACGGCTCGCGCGGCTGCGCAGGATCGTCAGGGGGCGTTGATGTTCGGTCAGATCGTGCGGGTGCTGCTGCGCGAGGTGGAGCGCCAGCTCGCCGTGCCCCGCAGCGCGCCCCCCACCCCCGAGGCCGCCCCGGCGCGCCCGGCGCCCCGCCGCGGCCGCGGCGCCCGCGACCTCGGCGCAGCCGCGCACGTCGTGCTGGACTACGCCCCCCGCGCCGACGGGCGGCCCGACCCCGGCGAGGTCGTCTGGGCCTGGGTGCCGTTCGAGGAGGGCGACGGCCGCGGCAAGGACCGGCCCGTGCTCGTCGCCGGCCGCCGCGGCGACGAGCTCGTCGGCTTCATGATGACCAGCAAGGACCACGACGCCCGCCCCGCCGACGGCCGGGTCTGGGTCGACGTCGGGACCGGGGCCTGGGACCGGCAGGGCCGTCCCAGCGAGGTCCGCCTCGACCGGGTCCTGACCGTCTCCCCGCGCGACGTGCGCCGCGAGGGCGCCGCGCTGGACCGGGCCCGGTTCGAGGAGGTCGCCGCCCGCGCGCGGCGCCTGCACGGCTGGTGAGCGCCGGTCAGCGGCGCCGCCGGGGCTCCAGGTGCCGCGGCTGCCGCGGCCGGACCAGGCCCTCGTCGGCCACCGGCGGGACCGCCAGCACGACGGGGGCCGACCGGTCGACGGTGAACCGCTCCCCGTGGTGCACCGCGTGCACCGGGCCCCCCTCCACGACCGCGTAGTGCACGTCCGCCGCGCCCACCGACACCTCCAGGCACGACCCGCGGTGGCGGGTGCGGAACCGCAGCCCCCGCAGCCCCTCCGGCAGCCGCGGCGCGAACGACAGCTCCCCGTCGGCGTCCCGCATGCCCCCGTACCCGGCCACCAGCGCAGTCCACGCCCCGGCCAGGGACGCGATGTGCAGCCCGTCGGCCGTCTTGCCCCGCAGGTCGTGCAGGTCCACGAACGCCGCCTCGTGCACGTAGTCCGCGGCCAGCCCCAGGTGTCCCACCTCGGCGGCCACGACGGCCTGCACCGACGCCGACAGCGAGGAGTCCCGCACCGTCAGGCCCTCGTAGTACTCGAACGCGGCCCGCTTCTCCTCCCGGGTGAACGCCTCCGGCCGCAGGTGCATCGCCAGCACCAGGTCGGCCTGCTTGACGACCTGCCGCCGGTAGATGCTGAAGTAGGGGAAGGAGTCCTGCAGCGGGTACTGCTCGGCCGAGGTGCTCTCGAAGTCCCAGCGCTGCCGCTGGGTGGCGCCCTCGTCCTGGGCGTGCAGACCCGTCTCGGGGTCGCGGGGGACGTGGACGGCGTCGGCCAGCCGCGTGAACGTCGCCACCTCCTCCTCGTCCACCCCCAGCGCCGCGGCCCGCTCGGGGAACCGCTTCACCAGGTCCACGGCCGCCCGCAGGTTCGCCTGCGCCATGAGGTTCGTGTAGGCGTTGTCGTCGACGAGCGCGCTGTACTCGTCGGGCCCGGTGACCCCGTCGACGTGGAAGCGGCCCGCGGAGTCCTCCCGGCCCAGCACCACCCACGACCGCGCGGTCTCCACCACGAGGTCGACCAGCGCCTCGCGGGCCAGGTCGTCGTCGCCGGTGGCGTGCAGGTGCCGCACGGCCGCGTCGGCGATGTCGGCGTTCAGGTGCACCGCGGCCGTCCCGGCCGGCCAGTACCCCGAGCTCTCCCGGCCGGTGATCGTGCGCCACGGGAACGTCGCCCCGGCCAGCCCCAGCTCCCGGGCCCGCTCGCGGGCCGCCGGCAGCATCCGGTGCCGCCAGCGCAGCGCGTCCGCCGCGGCCTGCGGCCACACGTGGTTCAGCACCGGCAGCACGAACACCTCGGTGTCCCAGAAGGTGTGCCCGTCGTACCCGGTGCCGGTCAGCCCCTTCGCCGGGATGCCCCGGTCGGTGCCCTGCGCGGCGGCCTGGAACACGTGGAACAGCGCGAACCGGACCGCCTGCTGCAGGTCGTCGTCGCCGTCGACGTGCACGTCGGCGTGGGACCAGAAGTCGTCCAGGACCGCCCGCTGCTGGGCGCGCAACCGCTCCCAGCCCTCGCGGACCCCCTCGGCCAGCAGCGCGTCCAGCCGTCCGCCGAGGTCGTCGCGCTCGGCCTGCGGCGCCCAGCCCAGCGCCACGACCTTCGTCACCCGCAGCGCCTCGCCCGCCTCCAGCCGGACCCGTGCCGAGGTCACCAGCCGGTCGCCGGTGGTGTGGGTGCGCACGTCCGTCGCGGCCGGCCCGACGACGTCGTGCTCGACGTGCACGGCCACCGCCAGCCCGCTGCCGTCGGTGCGCTGGCGCAGCACCCCGCCGCGGTGCCGGGCCGCGGTCACCGTCTCGTGCAGCTGCTGGGAGGCCACCACGGACGACCGGACCTCCACCTCCACGGGCTCGGAGTCGGCCCGCACCCGGTAGTCGAGGGCGAACAGCCCCGGCCGCTCCAGCGGGACGAGCCGCTCGGCGTCGACGACGACCCGGTGCCCGGCGGGGGAGGTCCACCGCAGGTGCCGCTGCAGGGTGCCGCTGCGCAGGTCCAGCACGCGCTGGTGGTCGGTGAGGTCGCCGGTGCGCACGTCGAGGCGCTCACCGGCCACGAACAGCTCCACGCGCGTCGGGTCGGGCACCCCGACCAGCCGCTCCTGCACGGTGGGGTAGCCGTAGGCGTACTCCGGGTAGCTCAGCGGCCACAGCTCGTAGGCGCCGCTGAGGTAGGTGCCCCGAGCCCCCGCCGGAGCGCCCTCCTCCAGGGAGCCGCGCACCCCGACCCGGCCGTTCGACAGCGCGAACAGCGACTCCACCTGCGCCAGCCGGCCCAGGTCCAGCGGGCCCTCCCGCACGGCCCACGGGTGGGCGGCGGCGAGCTGGTGCACGGCGTCCTCGACGCGGTCCGGGACGGAGTCGGCGGCGGGGTCGGTCGGCATGGGAGCGGGGTCCTCCACAGGTGTCGGACGGGCGGCGGTGCCCACATCCGAGCAGCCACCGCGGACTCCCGCACCTCCAGCCCGCCCGCACCCCGCCGTGCACCCCGCCGGGCCGCCCGGACGGACGGGTAGGGTCGAGGGCTGTACATCCAGGCACCCTCGCGGGTGGAGACGCACAGCAGGAGGCACGTCCGATGCAGACGGCAGAGATCCGTCGCCGGTGGCTCGACTTCTTCGAGCGCAAGGGGCACACCGTCGTCCCCAGCGCCTCGCTGGTGTCGACCGACCCCAGCCTCATGTTCACCGTCGCCGGGATGGTCCCCTTCATCCCGTACCTCACCGCCCAGGTGCCCGCGCCGTACAAGCGCGCCACCAGCGTGCAGAAGTGCCTGCGGACCCTCGACATCGAGGAGGTCGGCAAGACCACCCGGCACGGCACGTTCTTCCAGATGAACGGCAACTTCTCCTTCGGCGACTACTTCAAGCGCGAGGCCATCGCCTTCGCCTGGGAGCTGCTGACCACCCCCGAGGCCGACGGCGGCCTCGGCTTCGACCCGCAGCGCCTGTGGACGACCGTCTACCTCGACGACGACGAGGCGTTCCAGCTCTGGCGCGAGCAGGGGATGCCCGCCGAGCGCATCCAGCGCCGCGGCAAGAAGGACAACTACTGGAACACCGGCCAGCCCGGCCCCGGCGGCCCCTGCTCGGAGATCTACTTCGACCGCGGCCCCGAGTTCGGCGCCGAGGGCGGCCCCGAGGCCGACGAGGACCGCTACATCGAGATCTGGAACCTCGTGTTCATGCAGTACCAGCTCTCCGCGGTGCGCTCGAAGACCGACTTCGACGTCGCCGGCGAGCTGCCCGCCAAGAACATCGACACCGGCATGGGCCTGGAGCGCGTCGCGTTCCTCAAGCAGGGCGTCGACAACATGTACGAGATCGACGAGGTCCGGCCCGTGCTGGACTACGCGGCGCTCGCCTCCGAGAAGGAGTACGGCGCGAACCACGACGACGACGTCCGGATGCGCGTCGTGGCCGACCACGTCCGCAGCGCCCTCATGCTCATCGGCGACGGCGTCACCCCCGGCAACGAGGGGGCCGGGTACGTCCTGCGCCGCCTCATCCGCCGCGCGGTCCGCGCGATGCGCCTGCTCGGTTTCGAGGACGAGGCGCTGCCCATCCTGCTGCCGGCCTCCATGGAGGTCATGAGCGCCTCCTACCCCGAGCTGCGCACCGACTTCGACCGCATCGCCAAGGTCGCCTACGCCGAGGAGCAGGCCTTCCGCCGCACCCTCGTCTCCGGGACGGCGATCTTCGAGACCGCTGTGGCGCAGGCGAAGTCGGCGGGCGCGACGACGCTGTCGGGCGAGCGCGCGTTCGCGCTGCACGACACCTACGGCTTCCCGATCGACCTCACGCTGGAGATGGCCTCCGAGGCCGGGGTCACCGTCGACGAGGCCGGGTTCCGCACGCTGATGGCCGAGCAGGTCGGCCGCGCCAAGGCCGACGCCAAGGCGAAGAAGACCGGTGGGGTCGACCTGACCGTCTACCGCTCCACGCTGGAGACCCTCGCCGCGCCCGTCGAGTTCACCGGGTACGTCGAGGCCGCCAACGAGGCCCGCGTCCAGGTCGTCCTGCAGGGCGGGGTCAGCACCCCGTCGGCGCCCGTCGGCACCGACGTCGAGGTCGTCCTGGACCGCACGCCGTTCTACGCCGAGGGCGGTGGGCAGCTCGCCGACCACGGCACCGTCACCACCGCCTCGGGCGCGGTCGTCACCGTCACCGACGTGCAGCAGCCCGTCCGCGGGCTGATCGTCCACAAGGGCACCGTCACCAGCGGCGAGCTCGTCGCCGGCGAGAGCGCCCACGCCGTCGTCGACGCCGCCCGGCGCCGCTCGATCAGCCGCGCGCACACCGCCACCCACCTGGTCCACCAGGTCCTGCGCGAGCACCTCGGCGACACCGCCACCCAGGCCGGGTCGCAGAACGCGCCCGGGCGGCTGCGCTTCGACTACTCCTCCACCACGCAGGTCGGCACGCAGGTCGTGCGCGACATCGAGGGCGTCGTCAACGAGCGCGTCCACGACGACCTGCCCGTCGCGGCCGAGATCATGGACCGCGACGCCGCGCTGAACTCCGGTGCGATGGCCCTGTTCGGGGAGAAGTACGGCGACCGCGTGCGCGTCGTCTCCATCGGGGAGAACTGGTCCAAGGAGCTGTGCGGGGGGACCCACACCCTCACCTCGCAGCAGGTCGGGATGGTCTCGATCCTGTCCGAGAGCTCCATCGGGTCCGGCGCGCGCCGCATCGAGGCCCTCGTGGGCGCCGACGCGTTCGACTTCCTCACCCGCGAGCACCTGCTCGTCAACCAGCTCACCGACGTCGTCAAGGCGCGGCCCGAGGAGCTGCCCGACCGCATCGGCTCGCTGCTGACGCGCCTGTCGGAGGCCGAGAAGGAGATCGCCAAGCTCAAGGCCGGGCAGGTCCTGGCCCAGGCCCCGACCATCGCGGCCAGCCCGATCGACACGTTCGGCGTGCGGGTCGTCGCCCACGACGCCGGCGCGGCCTCGGCCGACGACGTCCGCACCCTGGTCCTGGACGTCCGGTCCCGGCTCGGGGACGAGCGGCCCGCCGTGGTCGCGATCGCCGGCGTCGCCAAGGACCGTCCGGTCGTCGTCGTGGCGACCAACGCCGAGGCCCGCACCTGGGGCGTCAAGGCCGGTGAGCTGGTCCGCACCGCGGCCCAGACCCTCGGCGGCGGTGGCGGCGGCAAGGACGACCTCGCCCAGGGCGGCGGGCAGGACGCCTCGAAGGTCGGCGCGGCGCTCACCGCGATCGTCGACTTCGTCGGCGCCCGCGTCACGGGCTCGGTGTGATCCGTCGGTGAGGCCCGGTGTGCGACTCGCCGTCGACGTCGGCAGCGTCCGGGTCGGCCTCGCGGCGTGCGACCCTGCTGGCGTGATCGCCTCACCCGTCCGGACCCTGGTCCGCGACGCCGAGCACGACGCCGACGTCGCCGAGATCGCCGACGAGGCCCGGCAGCGGGCGGCCGTGGAGATCGTGCTCGGCCTGCCGCTGTCGATGGACGGCACGCAGGGCCCGGCGGCCTTGCGCGCGCTGGACTACGCCGACAAGATCAGGCGGGCCGTGCCCGAGGTGCCCGTCAGGCTGGTCGACGAGCGCCTCAGCACGGTGGACGCGCACCGCGCGCTGCACGCCGCGGGCAAGCGGGAGAAGCAGTTCCGGGCCGTCGTCGACCAGGCGGCCGCCGTGGTGCTCCTGCAGGCAGCGCTCGACGCGGAGCGTGCGGGGCACCCCGCCGGACGGGTGGTCGAGGGGCCGAAGGTGCGCCGCAAGGCCCGGCACCGTGCGCAGGGTGGGGCAGGGAACGCGCAGACGAGGACGTCGGGACCCGACGCCACGGAGGGCAGGGACTGATGATGGACCTGATGGACCTACCGGACACGCAGGACGCCGGCGCCCGCCGGCGCCGCAAGGTGAAGCGCCGTCGCGCGCTCGTGGCGATCGTCGCCTCCCTGGCCGTCCTCGGCGGCGGCACGGCCGCGGCCTGGGGCACCCTGGGCCCGGTGGTGGCCCGGCTCACCGAGAGCGACGACTGGGACGGCACCGGCACCGGCACCGTCGACGTGAAGATCGTCGCCGGGGACACCGGCCGCGCCATCGGGCGCACCCTCACCGAGGCCGGCGTCGTGAAGTCCGGCAGCGCCTTCGTCTCGGCCGCCGCCGCGCAGCCGAAGATGGCCGGCATCCAGCCCGGCACCTACCGCCTCAAGGAGCGCATGTCCGCCGCCGCCGCGGTCGCCCTGCTGCTCGACCCCACCTCCAAGGTGACCACGAAGCTCACCGTCCCCGAGGGGCTGACGGTGAAGCAGGTCGTGGCGCTGGTGGAGAAGGCGACCGGCATCAACGGCGACGAGCTGAACGCGGCCCTGGCCGACCCGGTGGCCCTGGGGCTGCCCGCGGCGGCCAACGGCAACGCCGAGGGCTACCTGTTCCCCGCCACGTACGAGGTGAACCCCGACGAGACCGCCGTGCAGGTGCTGGCGGCCATGGTGGCCCAGACCACGACGGTCCTGTCGTCGCTGGGGGTGGCCCCCGAGCAGGTGCACGACGTCGTGGTGAAGGCGAGCATCGCGCAGAAGGAGGCGCGCAGCGCCGAGGACATGACCAAGGTCGTGCGGGTCCTGGACAACCGGCTGGCGATCGCCATGCCGCTGCAGCTGGACTCGACCGTCAGCTACGGCGCCGGGTCGACCGGCACCGTCACCACGACGGCCGAGCAGCGCGCCACCGACACGCCCTGGAACACCTACCTGCACCCC
The DNA here is from genome assembly GCF_050871965.1 of Kineococcus lubricus. Classification (NCBI taxonomy): domain Bacteria; kingdom Bacillati; phylum Actinomycetota; class Actinomycetes; order Kineosporiales; family Kineosporiaceae; genus Kineococcus; species Kineococcus lubricus. The sequence goes on along the minus strand of NZ_JBJLSK010000007.1, from coordinate 54,763 downwards.
GGGCTGCCCGCCGGGCCCATCAGCAACCCCGGGGAGGACGCGCTGCGGGCCGCGCTGGCCCCCGCGGAGGGTCCGTGGCTGTTCTTCGTCACCGTGGACCTGGCCACGGGGGAGACCCGGTTCGCCACCACGGCCGCCGAGCACGACGCGAACGTGAAGCTGTTCCAGCAGTACCTGCGCGACCACCCGGACGCGAAGTAGTCACGTGAGAGCAGCGGTCTGCGGTTCGCCCATCGCGCACTCCCTGTCCCCGGCGCTGCACCGCGCCGCGTACGCGGCGCTGGGGCTGACCGGGTGGGACTACGACCTCCTGGAGGTCGACGAGGAGCGGCTGCCCTCGGTGGTGGAGGCGCTGGACGCCACCTGGGCCGGGCTGAGCCTGACGATGCCGCTGAAGCAGGCGATCGTCCCGCTGGTCGACGAGGTCAGCGACTTCGCCCGCGCCGTCGGGTCGGTGAACACCGTCGTGGTGACCCCCCGGCTGGACCGCCGCAACACCCCGGGCCGGCGCGGGGTGCGGTTGCGGGCGGAGAACACCGACGTCATCGGCCTGGTGACGGCGCTGGCCGAGGCCGGGGCCGCGCGGATCCGGCGCGGGGTCGTCCTGGGCGGGGGGGCCACGGCCCGCTCGGCGGTCGTGGCGCTGCTGCAGGCCGGGTGCCCGCGGCCGGTCGCGGTCGTCCGCTCGCCCGACCGCGCCGCCGAGCTGCGCGGCGTCGCGGCCCGCCTCGGCGGTGAGGTCGAGATCCGCGACTGGTCCGAGCTGCCCGTCGCCCTCACCGCCGACGTCGTCATCTCCACCGTGCCGATCGGCGGGTCGCAGGCGATGACGGACGCGCTGCTCGGCGCCTTCCGGCCCACGTGGTGGCCGCTGCTGCTCGACGTCGTGTACGCGCCCTGGCCCACGCCCCTGGCGCAGCGGTGGGGCGGGACCGTGGTCAACGGTTTCGAGATGCTGCTGCACCAGGCCGTCGCGCAGGTCGAGCTCATGACCGGGCGCGAGGGCCCGGTGGCGGCGATGCGCGCGGCGGGGCTGGCGGTGCTGGCCGAGCGGGCCCGCGCCTGAGGTCCCGCCCCGGCCTCAGTCCGCGGTGAACTCCGCCGCGGCCAGGTCCACGACGAACGTCACGGCCGGGTCGGTGTCCACCGCCGCGCCCGCGCCGTCCTGCGCCGGCTGCGCGGTCAGCCGGGTGGGCCCGGCGCCCCACGCGCCGTCGCGCGGGAACTCCTGCCAGTCCTGCACCGTGGCGTCCGGCGCGACGTCCGCCGCGGCCGGTGCGTCGCGGCGGCAGCGCGAGGCGGTGGCCCCGGCGGCCGCCCCCGGCACCTCGACGGACGCGCTGCGCCACGTGTCCAGCGGCACCGGTCCCGGGCAGGACCACGGCAGCTCCTGCCCGGCCGCGTTCGTCCAGGTGAACAGCACCCGCACCCCGTCGGGACGGACCTGCGCCTGCGTCGCGGTCAGCCGCCACAGCTCCGACGGCTCCTGCGTCAGCTCCGCCCCGCGCAGCGCGTACGTCCCGACGGCCGGCAGGTTCCGCCCGGCCTCCTCCACGGCGCGGGACTCGCGCGCGGACCCCACCAGGAGCGTGGCGACGTACACGAGCACCGCGACGGCCCCGACGCCCACGACGGCCGCGACCCAGCTCAGCCAGGCGCCCGGCGGGCGTCCGGAGGTGGGGGCGGGCGGGCTGGCGAGGTGCTGGTCGTCCACGCCGCCCACTGTCCTCCGCGCGGGTGCGACGGCCTCCGCCGGGGTCGGTGACCGCCCCGGACCCGCCCACCGACCGGCACCTGACCAGGGTCGGAAGTCCCTGCACCGCAACGAGATCGGGGCTCCAGGAGGAAGGTTCCCCTGAACGGACGGGTGCTCGCGGGCCCCGCTACGTTCGGTCGTGCAGCAGCTGCTGCACCCGCCGCCTGGAGGAGACCGCCGTGCTGTCGGACCGTTCCCGCCCCGTCGTCGAAGCCACCCTGCCCGTGGTCGGCGAGCACATCGCCGAGATCGCGCGGCGCTTCTACGCCCACATGTTCGCCGCCCACCCCGAACTGCTCGACGGGACCTTCAACCGGGGCAACCAGGCCCAGGGGACCCAGCAGGTCGCGCTCGCCGGGTCGGTGGCCGTGTTCGCGAGCGCACTGCTGCGCACCCCCGAGCAGCTCCCCGAGCAGCTGCTGTCGCGCATCGCCCACAAGCACGCCACCCTCGGCATCCGGCCCGAGCAGTACGACGTCGTCCACGAGCACCTGTTCCACGCCATCGGGGACGTCCTCGGCGACGCCGTGACCCCCGAGGTGGCGCGCGCCTGGGACGAGGTCTACTGGCTGATGGCCTACGCCCTCATCAACATCGAGCGCGGCCTGTACAGCGCCCGGGGCGTCCGGCCCGACACCGTGTGGCGGACGTGGCGGGTCGTGCGCAAGCAGCAGGAGACGGCCGACGTCGTCACCTTCCTCGTCGAGCGGGCCGACGACCGCCTCGTGAAGACGTCGCTGCCCGGCCAGTACGTCACCGTGCAGGTGACGATGCCCGACGGGGTCCGCCAGCCCCGGCAGTACAGCCTCACCCGCGCCGACGACGGCCGGCACCGGCAGTTCTCGGTCAAGCGGGTCCACGGCGGCGGCCGGCCCGCGGGGGAGGTGTCCAACCGGCTCGTCGACGACGTGCGGGTCGGTGACGAGCTGACCCTGTCGGTGCCCTTCGGCGACGTCGTCCTCGACGACGGCGGCCGCCCGGTCGTGTTCGCCAGCGCCGGCATCGGGATCACCCCGATGGCGGGGATGCTGTCGCACCTGGCCGCGGCCGGGTCGCACCTGCCCGTCCTGCTGCTGCACGCCGACGCGAGCGCGCAGTCCTTCGCGCTGCGCGAGCAGGTGCTGGCCGACGTCGCGGCCCTGCCCGGGGCCCGCGCGCACGTCTGGTTCGAGGACGGCGGGGGAGCGGACCTGCCGGTGCAGGGCGTCCACGAGGGGTTCCTGGACCTCGACGACCTCGACGACGCCGACCTGCCGCCGGACGCGATCTACTACCTGTGCGGGCCGGTGCCGTTCATGAAGGCCGTCCGCTCGGCGCTGCTGGAGCGCGGCGTGGCGGCCCGCGACGTGCAGTACGAGGTCTTCGGGCCGGACCTGTGGGCCGCCGACCTGGCCGGGGTCCCGACGCCGGGGGCCTGATCAGCGGTCCCGGGCGTGCCGGCGGGCCTGCTTGTGGGCGTACATGCGCACGTCCGCGACGTGCAGCGCCCCGGGCAGCCCGTCGGCGCCGACGGCCGCGGTCCCGGTGGACAGCCCCACCGCGGCCACGCTCCCCGACGGCAGCCGCACCGGCTCGGGGACCCGGGCCTGCAGGCGGTGCAGCAGCCCGGTCAGGTCCACCGGGTCGGGGACGTGGACCAGCAGCACGAACTCGTCGCCGCCCAGCCGGGCCACGACGCCGTGCCCCTCGGCGACGGCGGCCAGCCGCGACGCGACGACCCGCAGCACCTCGTCACCGGCCGCGTGCCCGTGGGTGTCGTTGACGGCCTTGAAGCCGTCGAGGTCGGCCAGCAGGACGTGCCAGCCGTCCGCACGGGGCGCGCGCGGGCGCGGCAGCAGCCCGGCCGGTTCGGCGGCCAGCACCTGCGCGGCGAGGTCGCGCAGCCCCCGGCGGGTGTAGGCGCCGGTCAGGTCGTCGCGCCGGGCGGAGCCGGCGGCGTGCTCGTCGCGGTGCGCGTCGCGCACGCGCAGCCCCGCCAGCGCCAGCGCCAGCACCAGGCCGGTGCCCACGGTGCCGAGCGTGGCCGCCCCGGGGGCGTCCGTGCCCAGGGCGATCCGGTGACCGGCGATCGCCGCGGTCGCGGCGGGCGCCAGGTACTGCGTCAGCAGCGTCCCGGCCACCACGAGCGCCTCGGGGGTCCGGGCCGGGACCGCGGGGAGGGCGCTGGGGGCGGGGCGCGCGTCGGCCGGGCACCCCAGGTGGGTCAGGACGAGCAGCACCACCCCGCCGAGGGTCGTGCACAGCCCGGCGAGCCAGCCGGGCCCGGAACCGGCGGTCTGGCCGACGACCATCCCGACGTCGCCGACGACGAGCGCGCTGACGCCGACGGCGGTCAGCAGGGCGGGCAGGTGCGCTCCCCGCGCGGTCTCCCGACCGGCCAGGCGCCGCCACACGACCGCGGCGGCGTCGACCAGGACGAGCAGGTCGAACGTGCAGAACAGCGCCCAGGACGTCCCGTCGTCGACGGCCCGGCCCAGCGGGGTGAGGAGCAGGACCAGCGCGACGGCGGTGGCGGTGAGGTGCAGGTGGACGACCGTGGGGCGGCCCCGGTACAGCCGGCGCCGGGCCGGGCCCCCGGTGGTCCCGGCCGGGGTCTGGTTCGCCAGCACGGCCAGCAGGGCCAGGTAGCGCAGGAGCCCGAGCATCACCGTGGGCCCGGGTTCGAACTGCCCGTCGACGTAGCGCAACCCGGTGTCGGAGGACGTGGCCAGCCAGTAGGTGTCGCCGAGGGCCGTGGCGGCCAGGTAGGTCCCGACCAGGCGCAGCGCGCACCGCCCCGCCCGGGTCGGGCTCAGGACAGCGGCGGCGAAGGCCGCTCCCGCCGCGGCGAAGGCGCCGGCGACGACGGCGACGGTCACGGTGGCGGCCGGTCCCAGGAGCACCCACAGCCAGGTCAGGGCGAGGGGGAGCAGGGTGGCGCACCCCAGGAGCAGGCGGGTCCTGCCGGTCCGGTGCCTCAGCACGCCGTCCCCCATGCGTCAGAGTCATCGATTGATCACTGTCCGTCAGATCATGGAGTCCTCGCGACGGCGCCACGCGGTGTTCCAGGACATTGGCCCCCGCAAGGGGGCCACCCGCCGGACGGCCCGCCACCCGAACGGCCCACGCCCGTGATCGCCGCCCTCAAGGGCCTCCCGGGGCGGACCGATGAGCACAGGAGAGCGACGGCACTCCGCCGTCCGTTCCGTCGTGCCGTGTGGGGAGCGAGATGGACAACGCTGGTCAGGGTGGTCAGCCCGTGGAACCGTACGTCCCGACGAACCTGCGCCCGGGCGCCGACGGCGTCCCCGCGGCGCGGCCGAACATCAGCGCGCTGCTCAAGCAGCTCGAGCAGGACCAGGCGGACCTGGGCGCCGCGCCCACCGCCGCGCCCACCGCCGCGCCCCAGCCCGTGCCGCAGCCCCGGGCCGTGCACCTGGCCCCCGAGGCCCAGCCGCCCGTGGCGCAGCTGGCCCCCACCCACGGCGACCTCGCCCACGAACCCCTCGTCACCACCGGCGACCCCCGCCAGGCGGCGAAGCTGCGCGTCAACGACGTCCTCGTCCGGGCCCTCGAGCTCGGCGCCTCCGACATCCACCTCACCACCGGCACGCACCCCACCGGGCGCGTCTCCGGCGAGATGACCGCCATGGACGAGTTCCCGAAGCTGACCTCGAACGTGCTGCAGGAAGCCGTCTACGCCATCCTCACGCAGAAGCAGCGGGAGACCTTCGAGGCGAACCTCGAACTCGACTTCGCCTACCAGGTCCCCGGGCACTCCCGGTTCCGCGTCAACGTCTACCGCCAGCGCGAGTCCATCGGCGCCGCCTTCCGGCAGATCCCCTTCGACATCCGGCCGCTGGAGGACCTCGGCGTCCCGCCCGTCGTCGGGTCCTTCGCCGGCCTGCAGCGCGGGTTCGTGCTGGTCACCGGCCCCACCGGGTCCGGCAAGTCGACGACGCTCGCCTCGATCGTCGACCTCGCCAACCGCACCCGCAAGGACCACATCATGACGGTCGAGGACCCCATCGAGTTCCTCCACCGCCACAAGAGCTGCATCGTCAACCAGCGCGAGGTCGGCGAGGACACCAAGAGCTTCGCCAACGCCCTCAAGCACGTCCTGCGCCAGGACCCCGACATCATCCTCGTCGGCGAGATGCGCGACCTCGAGACGATCTCCGTCGCGCTGACCGCCGCCGAGACCGGTCACCTCGTCTTCGGCACCCTGCACACCCAGAGCGCCGCCTCCACCATCGACCGCGTCATCGACGTGTTCCCCCCGCACCAGCAGACCCAGATCCGCACTCAGCTCGCCGGCGCCATCCAGGGCGTCGTCTGCCAGACGCTGTGCAAGCGCGCCGACGGCCGCGGCCGCGTCGTCGCCACCGAGGTCATGGTCGCCACCCCCGCCATCCGCAACCTCATCCGCGAGGGCAAGACCCACCAGATCGGCTCCGCCATGCAGGCCGGCGCGCAGTACGGGATGCACACCCTCGACCAGCACCTCGCCGAGCTGGTCCGCACCCGCCAGATCACGTTCGAACACGGCCTGGAGAAGTGCTCCGCCGCCGACGAGTTCCGTCGCCTGACCGGGCGCTGAGGAAGGACAGGACGATGGCAGCCGCCACCAAGGCCCCGGCCAGGACCGGGCACACGACCTTCGAGTACTCCGCGCGCGACCGCTCGGGCAAGCTCGTCAAGGGCACCCTCGAGGCCAGTGATTCCGGCGCCGTCCTGACCCGTCTGAAGAGTCAGGGCCTCGCGCCCGTCTCGGTGGAGGCGTCCAAGGTCGGCAAGGGCATGCAGATGGAGATCAACCTGCCCGGGTCCAACCGGGTCGGGTTGAAGGACCTCGCGCTGATGTCGCGGCAGTTCGCCACGATGGTGTCGTCGGGGCTCTCGCTCATCAAGGCGCTGGCGATCCTGGCCGAGCAGACGGAGAGCAAGAAGCTCGCCGAAACCCTCGGCGAGGTGCGTGCGGAGGTCGAGACGGGCGTCGCGCTCTCCACGGCCCTGGGCCGGCACATCGACGTCTTCCCGCCGCTGATGATCAACATGATCCGCGCTGGCGAGGTCGGCGGCTTCCTCGACCAGGTCCTCGTCCAGCTGGCCGAGAACTTCGAGTCCGAGGTGAAGCTGAAGGCCAAGGTCAAGTCGGCGATGACCTACCCCGTCGTGGTGTTCGTCATCGCCATCCTGGCGGTCGTCGGGATGCTGCTCTTCATCGTGCCCGTGTTCACGAAGATGTTCTCCGACCTCGGCGGGGAGCTGCCGCTCCCCACGAAGATCCTCGTCTTCCTGTCCGCGGCGATGAAGTGGGTGGCGCCGATCGGGCTGGTGCTGTTCATCGTCTGGGCCATCACCTGGAAACGCGTCAAGCACAACGACGCCGTCCGCAACGTCGTCGACCCGTTGAAGCTCAAGCTGCCCATCTTCGGCACGCTGACGCAGAAGATCGCGCTGAGCCGCTTCACCCGCAACCTCGGGACCATGCTGCGCTCCGGCGTCCCCATCCTGCAGAGCCTCGACATCGTCGGTGGTGCAGCGGGCAACGTCGTCGTCCAACGAGCGGCCGTCGACGTCATGGAGAGCGTGCGGTCAGGCCAGTCGCTGGCCGGGCCACTGGCCCAGCACCCGATCTTCCCCGCGATGGTCGTGCAGATGATGAGCGTCGGGGAGGACACCGGGGCCCTGGACTCGATGCTGCACAAGATCTCCGACTTCTACGACCAGGAGGTCGAGGCGACCACGGACGCTCTCACGAGCCTCATCGAGCCGCTGATGATCGCCGTCCTCGGCGGCATCATCGGCGCCATGATCATCGCTCTCTACATGCCGATCTTCGGGGTCTTCAACCTCATCAACTGACCCGATAACCCCGCCGGAGGTGTCGGCAGGCGGCCCGTGAGCTCCCACGCTCACGGGCCGTCGCCGTTCCCGCGGAGGGCTCTTGCTCCCTCCGGGTGATCGGGTCACTTCGGTGCTCAAGCCGGTCGGTACGCCGGTCGATCACTTCAGTACAAGAGCCGCCACACCGGTCACCCGGTGCGCGACCCGCGAGCGGCTCCAGGTTCTCACGAAGGGGAGCATCAGATGCTCGCTCGCATCCGCAAGTCGATCGAGGACAAGGACCAGGGCTTCACCCTGATCGAGCTCCTCGTCGTCATGATCATCATCGGCATCCTGGCTGCCATCGCCATCCCGGTCTTCCTGTCGCAGCGCGCGAAGGCGCGCGACACCGCCACCAAGTCGGACGTCTCGACCGTCGGCAAGGAGATCAGCAGCTACTACGTCGACGGGACCGGTTCTCTCGCGATCGCCATCTCCAGCGGTACCTACAGCCTCACCGAGACCCCCGCGGTCGCCGGCGCTGCGGCTATCGCCACCTCCAAGGTCAGCGATGGCACCGAGGTCAAGACCGCGACCATCGTGTACTCGGACACCACCAACAAGGCTGGTTCCTGGTGCGTCGCGCTGACCAACCCGAACGGCACCAAGAAGGACTGGCAGTACTCCGCCAAGACGGGCCTCACCCAGGGCGCCTGCACCACCGCCGGTACCTACTGATCCGGAACATGTGACGAAGGGGGTGGGCGCGAGCCCACCCCCTTCCTGTCGAAAGGGCGAGCGTGCGAAACGAGCGACGCGGGGATGCCGGCTTCACCTTGATGGAACTCCTCGTGGTCATGATCATCATCGGAATCCTGGCGGCTGTGGCCATTCCGGTGTTCCTGTCGCAGCGCGCCAAAGCCCGTGACGCCGCGACCAAGGCTGACGTCTCCCGGGTGGGCAAGGAGCTGGCGGCGTACTTCGTCGACGGCACCGGCACCATCCAGGCGCTGGACACGACGACCAAGCCCGGCTACGTGCTGATCACCGACAACCGCAACCCGGCGTACGGCGCCGAGGTGCAGCTCACGGGTGGAACCCGGCTCGCCACCTCGTCCCTGACCAACCCCGCGAGTTCCACGACCTGGTGCGTCGCGCTGACCAACGACGCCGGGAGCAGCAAGACCTACCGGTTCAGCGCCGACGGCGGCCTCGCCGTCGGCGTCTGCTGAGCAACCCGACCACCGACCGACCGAGGAGCGAACGAGTGGACGCGCGCCACGACGAGGACGCCGGATTCACCCTCACCGAGACGATCATCGCGATGGTGATCTTCGCCCTGGTCGCGGTGGCCACCGCCGGTGTCCTCATCAAGTCCGCCACCCTCACCAAGGACAACCGCGGCCGGGCCGTCGCGTCCAAGCTGGCGATGGAACAGTTGGACCTCGTGCGCGGCACCGCCTACGCCAAGATCCTGAGCAGCACCAAGCCGGTGGCCGGTCCGGCCGGCATCACGTACACCGTGAGCACCCTGGTCACCCCCGTCTTCATCGACAGCGACGGCAAGAAGCGGTCCTGCAGCGCCGGCGGTGTGGGCGGCCAGCTCTACAAGAAGGTGGGCGTCGTCGTGACGTGGCCGAACAGCAGCCAGGTCGCCCCGGTCCGGGAGGACACCATCGTCCAGTACGCCGGTGACATCGCCGACGGCAGCAAGGGCGCGCTCGCGGTCGTCGTGCGCGATTCGGGCGTGGGCAAGGCGGCGCCCGGGCCGGTGGCCCAGCAGCCGGTCACGCTGGCGACCGGGGAGACCGCCGTCACCGACGACGACGGGTGCGCCTTCTTCGACGGCCTGACGCCCACCACCACCAACAGGGTCACTGTCGCCCGCACCGGGTGGGTCGACTCCACGAGCACCAGCCCGGCCACCTCGGAGCCGGGCATCGCCGCCGGCCAGGTGGCGACGTCGTCCATCAGCTTCGACGAAGCGACCACCTTCAACCTCAGCTTCGGGCCGACGGGGCAGCCGCTCGGCACCTACCGCGTGCCGACCGCGGCGAAGTACACCGTTGTCCCGCAGCTCCTCTCGGCGGACCTCACCAAGCGCAAGTACCAGACCCTGGCGTCCACGCCCGGGTACAGCGGCTCGTCGCAGTGGTGGCCCGAGGCCGCGGGCTACGCGGTGTGGCTCGGCGGGTGCACCCCGAGCAGTCCTGCGGAGCAGACGCTCGTCAACGACGCCCTGCCCGGCGCCCAGATCACCAAGGTGGTGCCGACCGGCGGTCTGACCGCCACCTTCGCGGCGTCCTCGGGCGCCCGCACCCTGTACCTCACGAACACCTCCGCCGCCGCGACCTGCAGCGGTGGCGCCACCGAGCAGCTCAGCGTCCCCGTCACCGCGGGGGCGGCGTCGGTGAAGGTCGCCCTCCCGTTCGGCTCCTGGAAGGCGAGCTGGGGCACCGCACCCGCCAGCACGCTCCTGCCGACCACGCTGAGTGCCGCGCTGCCCCTGCAGTCGGTGGTGGTCCCGTGAACGCGCTCCGCCGGCGGATCCGCCGGTCCCGCGAGTCCGGCGATGCCGGCATCACCTTGGGTGAACTGAGCGTGACCATGCTCATCATGGGCATCCTCATCTCGGTGGTGGCGGTCGTCGTGGTGCAGTCCTACCGGCTGCAGCGGTCGACCATCACCCGGGAGAACGACACCACCGACGTGCAGATCGCCATGGACACCGTGAGCCGGTCCCTGCGCATGGCCAGCTATCTCCAGGACCCCAGCGCGGCGGCCACGATCACCGACCCGCCCAAGCTCGCAGCGTTCACCGAGGTCGCAGCCGACGCCGTCACCTTCACCGCGACGGTGGGGGCGAGGCCGAACCCCGCCCTCCCCGGTGCCGCCGCCGATCCCGTGCGCCTGACCTACAGACTGTCCGGGGGAGTGCTCAGCGAGACCACGATCAAACCCCTCGTCGCCGGCAAGGGCCTCAAGTCCACCTACGGCACGGTCGGGACCACCCGCGTCATCGCCCGCAACGTCGTGAGCAGCTCCAGCCAGCCCCTCTTCACCTACCTGTACGAGCAGCCGGACAAGAAGATCTCGACCACCGTCCCCTCGGGGAACGCCGCGCTGGCGATCCGCCAGGTGCGCGTGAACCTCACCGTCGACTCCGACGGAAGCGGCCCGCTCCAGGGGACGACCTTCACCAGCACCGTCGTCAACCAGAACCTCGACTAAGGACGCCACACCATGCGCACGTTCCTGCGCCGACGTTCCGGGGAGGACGCCGGCTTCGCGATGATCACCGTGGTGATCGCCCTCGTCATGCTCATGCTCGTCTCGACGCTGGTGCTGACCACGGTCCTGCGCAGCCAGTCCTTCCAGCGCAACCAGCAGGACTACGATGCGGCCCTGCAGGCGGCGCAGGCGGGTGTGGACGACTACGTGCAGCGGCTGAACACCGACCGGCTGTACTACAAGTACGACGGCCGCACCAGCGTGGACGCCGCCAACCCGGCGATGGGCAAGGACGTCTCCGGGAACCCCAACTGGAGCCCGGTCCCTCAGTCGGGAGCGGTCCAGCGGGGGTACTTCCACTACGAGGTGAACACCGAGACCTACACGGGCAAGCCGGCCGTCGGGGGGGCGGCGGCCGTCGCCGCGAACGGCACGATGGCCATCACGTCCACCGGGCGCGTCGGCGGGGAGAGCCGCACCGTCGTCAGCACCATCCGACGCTCGGGGTTCCTCGACAACCTCTACTACACCCAGTACGAGACGAAGGACCCGTTCCAGTACTCGCCGACGGGGAACCCCAGTCAGGCGTGGGCCACGGCCAACTGCGAGAAGTACTACGAGTACCGCCCCAGCGGCTGCGGCAACATCCAGTTCGCGGACGACACGTTGAGCGGTCCGGTGTACAGCAAGGACGTCATGCTCATCTGCGACAACGTGACGTTCAACTCGCCGGTGTACACCGACCACGCTCCGTACTACGGCAAGTACTACCGCACCGACTCCTGTGGCAGCACGCAGAACCAGAAGTTCCTCGGCGGTACCCCGGCCCTGGCCAAGTCCCTCGACATGCCGGAGACGAACGGTGAGCTGAAGGAGCAGACCGCGGCCCCGGCCAGCCCTCCCGGCTGCCTGTTCGTCGGGCCGACGCGCATCACCCTCAAGGGGGACAAGATCAGGGTCGAGAGCCCCTGGACGAAGACCACGACCAGTGCGTGCGCCCTCAACACCTGGATCGACGTGCCGGTCAACGGGGTCATCTACGTCGACAACGTCCCGTCGCTGTCCAACGACCCCAACTACTGGCCCGCGACGAACCTCAAGACGCCACCGCCCACGTGCCCCACCGCCACCGGCAAGGGAGCGAACAACCTCGGCTTCCCGATCTCGGGCGAGACGAACTTCAGCGACCTCGACCTCTACAACTGCAAGGTGGGGGACGTCTTCATCAGTGCGCAGGACGGACTGAAGGCCAATGCCTTCGACGGCCGGCTGACCGTCGCCGCCAAGAACGACCTCATCATCACGGACAACATCGACTACAAGAACGGGACGAACGGGGACAGCATGCTCGGCCTCATCGCCGAGCGGAACATCTGGTACTGGCACCCGACGAACTCCAACAAGCAGGACCTGGACTACCTCGGCAAGGGGAGCGAGGACGGCAAGGCCCGGGTCAGTGCGGCGCTCCTCAGCGTCCAGCACTCGATCGGTCTCATGCGTCCGGACCTCGGGAGCTTCGCGAGCACCTTGTCGATCACCGGGAACCTGACGCAGAAGTTCCGTGGTGTCGTCAAGAACAAGTCCGGGTACCTGAAGAACTACCTCTACGACCCGCGACTGCAGTACGACGCACCACCCCACTTCCTGGAGCCGACGACGAGCTCCTTCCAGGTGAAGCAGACCGCGGAGACTTCTCCCCAGTACCAGTCGCCGGAGGACTGAGGTGACTGTGCTGATCGCCACCTGCGCGCTCCTCGGCCTGCTCATCGGTTCCTTCCTCAACGTGGTCGTGCACCGCGTTCCGAGGGGCGAGTCCGTCGTCCGGCCGGCTAGTCGTTGCCCCGGGTGTGAGCGGGAGATCCTGCGCCGGGACAACGTGCCCGTGCTGTCCTGGCTCGTCCTGCGCGGCCGGTGCCGCGGTTGCGGGGTGCCGATCAGCGTGCGCTACCCCCTCGTCGAGGTCGGTACCGCCGCTGTCTTCACCGCCCTTGGGTGGGTCGTCGGTCCTAGCGCCGCCCTCCCGGCCTACTTGTACTTCGGTGCGATCGCGGTGGCCCTGGCCCTCATCGATCTTGACGTCCGGCGGCTGCCGGATGCCATCGTGAAACCGTCCTACCTGGTCGCCCTGGTGCTGCTGGCCGCGGCCAGCGCCGGGACGGGGGACTGGGGCGCGTACGGACGAGCCCTCGTCGGTGGGGCGGGTCTGTGGTTCCTGTACCAGGTCACGGTCATCGTCAAGCCAGGCGGCATGGGGTACGGCGACGTGAAGCTCGCCGGCGTGCTCGGTCTGTACCTCGGGTGGTGGGGGTGGGATGCGCTGGTCGTCGGTGCCTTCGCCGGGTTCCTCATCGGTGGGGTCGTCGGTGTGGCCGTCCTGCTCACCGGCGGGTCCCTGAAAACCAAGGTGCCGTTCGGCCCCTCGATGCTGCTGGGTGCTTTCCTCGCCTTGTTCATCGCGTCGCCGGTCGCCCAGTGGTACCTCGGGATGGCGGGCATTGCGCCGTCCGTGTGAGTTCGGATCACGCTGTGCGTCCGGCCTCAAGGCCGGTGCCGGCCGGCCCGACACAGCAAGTGAAGCGCCTGCGAATCCGCGGGCTCGAGAAACGAAGGAGGCGACGTGCCCGGACGGACCGCCATTGGTCTCGACATCGGGACGTCGGGCGTGCGCGCCGCCGAACTGTCCTACGGCCGCGGTGGCATCACGCTCGACAAGTTCGGGCAGGTCGCCCTGCCGGAAGGAGCTGTGCGTGACGGAGAGGTCGTCGACCGCGCCATCGTCGCCGACGCCCTGAAGGCCCTCTGGAAGGGCAGCGGTTTCACCGGCAAGCGGGTGGCGCTCGGCGTCGCCAACCAGAAGGTCATCGTCCGTCAGGTCGACCTGCCCTGGATGCCGGCTTCGGAGCTGAAGGAGTCCCTGCCCCTCCAGGTGCAGGACTTCCTGCCCATGCCCGTCGAAGAAGCCGTCCTGGACTTCCACGTCACGGAAGAGCTGTACGAGGAGGGTCAGCGCGGTCTGCGCGGACTGCTCGTGGCAGCTTCGCGCGAGATGGTCATGAGCAACGTCCAGGCCGTCGAGGCGGCCGGCCTGCGCGTCACCTCGGTGGACCTCAACTCGTTCGCCGTGCTGCGCAGCGTCGGTAAGCCGAACACCGAGGTGGCTACCGAGGTCCTCATCGACGTCGGTGCCCGGGTCACCAACCTCGTCATCCACTCCGACGGGCACCCGCGCTTCGTGCGAGTCCTCCTCATGGGCGGTCAGGACGTGACCGATGCGGTCGCCGAGCGCATCGGTGTCCCCACCAACCACGCGGAGGGCCTCAAGCGAGGTTTCGCGGCAGAGCTCGACGAGCGTGAGCAGCAGCTCGCCGGCAGCGCCATCGAGCTCATGCAGGAGGTCTTCGTCGACGAAATCCGCAGTTCCCTCGACTACTACGGCGTGGCCAACCCGCGCTTCCCCGTCGAACGCATCGTGGTCACCGGCGGCGGTTCGCAGCTGCACGGGTTGGTCGAGCGACTCGAGCACGTCACCCGCCGCATCGTGGTGGCGGGTCGCCCCACCGACGGTCTGCACGTGGGCCGCACCGGCCTCGACGACCAGCAGTTGGAGAGCATCCAGCCCCTCGCCGCGGTTCCCGTCGGCCTCGCACTCGGAGTGATCTCATGAGTTTCCAGACGCTGGAGGCGGTGGCCACCCGTCAGCGCGTCGTGCGTGTCGACCTGCTCCCGCCGGAGATCGCACAGGCGCGGCGCTCCAAGCGGTTGCGCGCTGGCCTCGCCGGTTCGCTGGCCGTGGTGGCCGTCGCCGCCGGAGCGGCCTACGCCATCTCCGCCGGGCACGTCGCCGACGCGGAGTCCGCCTTGGCTGCGGAGCAGGCCCGCACCCCGGCGCTGCAGGCGGCTCAGCGGCCGTACGCCGAGGTCCCCCAGGTCTACGCGCAGTTGCGTCAGGTGCAGCAGGTGCAGGACTCCGTCACCGCGAACGACGTCGCCTGGTACCGCTTCGTCGATGGCATCGCCGCCGGGGCTCCGGCTGACACCGCCCTGACCACGGTTTCCTTCGCCCTGGCCGACGCCGCTCAGGCGTCGGGTGCAGAAGGTGACCCCCTGGCGGTGCCGGGCATCGGAACTCTGAGTGTCAGCGGCCAGACCACCTCCCAGGCGCAGGTCGCCACCTGGATGGAGAGTCTCACGCGCACGGCCGGGCTGGTCGACCCGCGCTTGAGCAACTCCTCCTACGACCCGCAGACGGGGCTCGTGACTTTCACCACATCAGCCACCGTGACGGCCGACGCGCTGTCCCACCAGCAGTGACGCCTCAGGACTCAGGAGCCACGACATGACACGGTCCAAGGACACGGTGTGGATCGCCGGCACCGGCGTGCTCGCGCTGCTGGTGCTGGTGGCCACGTACTTCCTCCTCGTCGCCCCGGCGCGGGCGCAAGCGGCGGACGTCGCCGAGCAGACTCTCTCGGTGCGGCAGAGCAACGCCGTCATCGAGCAGCAGACCGCGCAGCTGAAGAGCCAGTACGCGTCCCTCGGGGAGAAGAAGCTGGAGCTGGCGTCCATCACCTCCACGCTCCCCGCGAACGCCGAGGTGCCCGCCCTGCTGCGCACGCTGGAGGGCTACGCCACGACCGCCGGGGTCACGCTGACCAGCGTCGCACCCGGCTCCCCGACAGCCTTCACCGCGAACGGTGCTGCCCCCTCCACGACGACCGCGGTCGTCCAGATCCCCCTCACGCTGAGCACCACCGGCAGTTTCACCCAGACCGAGCTGTTCCTCAAGAACGTGCAGGCGGACATGGGCCGCTTCTACCTGGTGAGCAACGTCTCCCTGCAGACCGGTGACACCCAGGACGCCGGGGCGGTGAACGGCACCATCACCGGAGTCGTCTTCGTCCTGAGCGACGCCTCGACGACCACTGCCGGTACCTCGACGACCGCCCCGGCGACCGCTGACGCGACGCCCTCCACCGAGACGGTGAGCTGATGAGCGAACAGAGCCCTGCTGGCGACGCGCTGTCCCCGGAGGTCGCCTCCGAGGCGATGTCGTCCCGGGTGCGCGACGGAAAGGCCCTGCGCACTCTGCTGACCGGCGCTGCGGGTGTCGTCGTGCTCGGTGGGGGCGCGCTCGCTTTCGTCTGGTTGAGCAGCGCCCCAGGCGTCGACAGCGCACTGGCGGCCGGCCTGCCCGGCGCCGTGTCCACCTCGACGGCCACCTCGTCCTCGTCGACGCCGTCGACCGGGACGTTCGTCCTCAGCGGCCGTGACGTGTTCGTGCCTCTGGCCACGCCGACCACTGCTGGTGTCGAGGCCGTCGGAGGGACGACGGCGGGCGCAGGCGGTTCGACGACCACGGTCGCCCCGGTCTCAGCTGGGAAGGTGGCGACAGGCGTGAAGTCGACGAGCTCCCCGGCGTCCACTGCGGCGGGAGCGAAGGTGCCGGCGACGACGAAGGCGCCGACCACCGCGCCGACGGTGTCCGCCACGACGAGCCCCACGCCGACGGTCAGCCGTTCTACCGCCGCGCCGTGGCAGCCGGGGAGCGTCGTCTTCAAGGAGATCCCCGTCAAGAGCACTGACGGCACCGGTAAGTTCGTGCTGGACGCCGACGGTCTCAACCCCGTCTCGGGGTCGCTGACCGCCGGCTCGCTCATCCCCTCCACCTCCACCGTCTACCGTCCCTGGGGCACCACGACGGAACGGGCCATGACGGCCGATGAGATCACGGCTTGCCAGGCGCGGATCAAGGCGGCGGCCACCACGGAGGAGGCGGCCAAGATCTCCCGAGCGACGAAGGACTGCACGGTGGTCGACGACTACGTGTGGCAAGCGGTCTTCGTCCCCAGCAGCCAGGCAGCGCTCGCTGCCACCAACGAGGAGAGTTACGGATGGCTGGTGCCCGCGGGCACCGAGCTGCCCGACGCCGTCATGGGCAAGGTCACCGGCACGATCCGGTGGATCGGTCAGCGGGGGGAGAAGCACCTCGTACAGGTCGACAACGGGGCGGGCGCCTGGGTCGCGAAGGGCGAGACCGTCCCCGGTACCTCGCTCGTCTTCACCGGGATCGGCCTGGAGTCGATCGGCAGGACGGACGTCGCCGTCTTCAGCGGCGGCGGCGCGACCTACTTTACCGTCCTCGGCGGCGGCGAGCGTGCCGGCATCACCTTCTGAGACGCCTACCTTGTCCCGCTCTTCCTCCACCTCGGAGCCCCTCATGATCTGCAAGCCTCGTACCGCAGGCAGGCGCGCTGCTGCCGCGATCGTCCTCGCCGGCCTGGTCGGTGGGACGGTCGCGGGTGCCGCCGCCGCTTCCCCCGTCCGCTTCACGCCCACGTACGGCGTCGACCGCTACATGACCTCGGCCTTCGCCGACGACGACCCGGTGCAGACCGCGTACCTGGTGACCGGTGAGAACTACCCTGACGGCCTGACGGCCGGCGCGGTGGCCGGGGCCCAGGACGGCAACGTCTACCTGGTCCAGAAGAACTCGATCCCCGACTCGGTGCGTGCCCGCCTCGTCTACGCGAAGAAGATCGTCGTGGTCGGTGGGGAGGGTTCCATCGGGGCGGACGTCATGACGTGGTTGCAGCAGAACACCCGCGCCCAACTCTCCCGGGTCGCCGGTAACGACCGGTTCGAGACCGCCGCCGCCCTCTCGCGGGTGAACTACCCGCTGACGGTGGACACGGTGACGCTGCCGGTGAGCAACGTCGTCGTCGCCACGGGCTGGGACTACCCGGACGCCCTGGCCGGGAGCGCGGCCGCGGCGCACGCGAACTCCCCGCTGCTGCTGGTCTCCCGCGACGAGGTCCCGGCCGCGGTCGGCGCCGAGCTTCAGCGCCTGAAGCCCGCGGCCATCACCGTCGTGGGCGGCACCGACCGCGTCTCCGACGCCGTCCTGCAGCAGCTGAAGGCCTACACCACCGGGTCCGTCGAGCGGGTGTCCGGTGCGAACCGCTACCAGACCGCCGACGCGGTGAGCGCCAAGTTCTTCACCGGGGCGCGAAACGTGACCCTGGCTTCGGGGGAGACGTTCGCCGACGCGCTCGCCGCCGGTGCCCGCGCCGGCCGCTACGGTGGCCCGCTGCTGCTCACGGCCGCGGCGTGCCTGACCGAGGGGACGAACCTGGAGATCGAGCGCCTCCAGGCCTCCTTCGGCGAGAGCGCCCGGCTGGCTTCCTTCGGCGGGCTGCAGCGCATCAGCGAGGCCGCCGCCAAGCGCACCAACTGCCAGCCGGCGGGGACCGCGCCCAAGACGTACCTCGACGAGCTCGCCTACGTCGAGGGCAGTGGCCGGTACCGGGTGGACCACGCCGAGATGGCGGACCGCTTCTACCCCCGGTCCACCGCGTTCGACGCCGACCCCCGCAACTCCGACTACGGGACGTGGACGCTGGGCGTGAAGTACTCGCGCTTCACCGCGGTGGCCGGGGTGGCGGACGGCAACACCAGCGGCATCACCTCCACCGTCCAGGTGTTCGGGGACGAGCGGCTGCTGGCGACCGCGACCGTGAAGAACGGGGCCCCCGTGGCCCTCGACGTGGACGTCCGCGGAGTGGACCGGCTCAAGATCGTCACGACGACGCCGAACGCCTCCCTCAGCCCGGCGTCGGCGCAGGCGAACTACGTCTACTTCGGGGACGCCGCCGTCAGCTGACTCGCCCGACCGCCAGGCCCGCACCCCGACCCGGGGTGCGGGCCTGGCGCGTTCCCGGGCCTAGGATCGGGGGACCCGCCCGCCGTCCCGTCCGCAGGAGTCCGTCCGTGATCGTCCTCGTCGGCTTCATGGGTGCCGGCAAGACGACCGTGGGCCGTCTCCTCGCCGAGCGCCTCGGCCTGTCCTTCGTCGACACCGACCACGTGATCGAGGAACGCGACGGGCGCTCGATCCCGCAGATCTTCACCGAGGACGGCGAGCAGGGTTTCCGCGACGCCGAGCAGGCCGCCGTCGCCGACGTCCTGCGCGGCGACGAGGCCGTGGTCTCCCTCGGTGGAGGGGCGTGCGGCCGGGCGGCGACGCGGGAGGTCCTGCGCGCGCACACGGTCGTCCACCTCGACGTCTCCCTCGCCCAGGCCCGCCTCCGGACGGCCGGGGACGGGAACCGCCCGATGTTGCAGCGCCCGGACCTGGCGGAGCTGCACGCCGCGCGCCGGGCCGTCTTCGCCGCGATCGCGGACGTCGAGGTGGGCACCGACGGCCGCGAGGCCGCGGCCATCGCCGGCGAGGTCCTCGCGGGGCTCGCCGCCCTGCCGGACGGGGAACGCACAGACGGGGCCCGGTCGCTGCTGCGGCGCGACCCGGGCCGGCCCGAGGCGGGAGTCCCCGCCTCCGACGACGCACCGGCCGGTGCGCTGGACGACTCCGCGGAGGACCGATGAGCACCACAGAGACCGTTCGCATCACCGTCGAGGGCGACGCGCCCTACGACGTCCTCATCGGCCGCGGCCTGCTGGGGGAGCTGCGCGACCTGCTGGGCCCGAAGGTCGCCAAGGTGCTGGTGGTGCACCCGCGGGCGCTGCGCTCCACCGGTGAAGCCGTGCGCGACGACCTCGTCGCGCAGGGGCTGCAGGCGATCCTCGCCGAGGTCCCCGACGGCGAGGAGGCCAAGTCCGCGGAGGTCGCGGCGTTCTGCTGGACGGTGCTGGGGCAGTCCGACTTCACCCGCTCCGACGCCGTCGTCGGGGTCGGCGGGGGAGCGGTGACCGACCTGGCGGGTTTCGTCGCCGCGACCTGGTTGCGGGGGGTCCGCGTCGTCCACGTCCCGACGACGCTGCTGGCGATGGTCGACGCCGCGGTCGGGGGCAAGACGGGCATCAACACCGCCGAGGGCAAGAACCTCGTGGGGTCCTTCCACCCGCCGGCGGGGGTCCTGTGCGACCTGGACGCCCTCGACACCCTCCCGCCGCACGACCTGCGGGCGGGTCTGGCCGAGGTCGTGAAGTGCGGGTTCATCGCCGACCCCTGCATCCTCGAGCTCGTCGAGGCCGACGTCGACGCGGCGACCGACCCGCACTCGCCGGTGCTGGCCGAGCTCGTCGAGCGCGCCGTGCGGGTCAAGGCGCGCGTCGTGGGGGAGGACCTCAAGGAGTCCGACCTGCGGGAGATCCTGAACTACGGGCACACCTTCGCCCACGCCGTGGAGCTCGTCGAGAAGTACCAGTGGCGCCACGGCGCGGCCGTCAGCGTCGGCCTCGTGTACGTCGCCGAGCTCGCGCGGATGGCCGGCCGGCTCTCCGACGCCGACGCCGACCGGCACCGCACCGTGCTGGAGTCCCTGGGGCTGCCGACGACCTACCGCGGGGACCGCTGGCCGCAGCTGCTCGACGCGATGAAGCGGGACAAGAAGTCGCGCGGCGCGCTGCTGCGGTTCGTGGTCCTCGACGGCATCGGCCGCCCGTCCCGGCTGGAGGGCCCGGACCCGGCGATGCTGCAGGCTGCCTACGCGGAGATCAGCCGGGACTGACGTGCGCGCTCATCCGCAGGGCCGGTCGCTCACCTCGCGGCCGGTCGACAGGTAGAGCACGACCCCGCCCGTGACGGCGGTCCCCTTGAGGCAGTAGGTGGTCGCCGTGGCTGAGACCACGGTGACGGCGTTCACGGTCGCGGGCATGCTCAGCGCCGCGAAGTCGGTGCCGTAGACGCCGTTGAGCTTGCGGTAGGACTCCTGGCCCGCTGCGACGTTCCGCAGGTCCTGGGTCACCGCCTCGATCTCTTTGGCGTGCAGGAGGTCCTGGGCCACCGGGTACCCGTACTTCACGCCGATGGCGCCGACCACGAGCACCGTCGCCCACGTCAGGAGCGTCTTGACCGGGTTGCGGCCCGCGCGCCGCGGGACGGCCTCGGTCCGCGGGACGTGGAACGGGCTGGTGTTGCCGGGGTTGAAGACCGGGCGCGCGCCGGAGGGCCCGTAGAAGCCCTCCGGAGCCGGCGCGGCCGCGCGCGGGCGGGGCGGCGGGGCAGCGGCGGGGACCTCGGGGGCCGGCCGCGGCGCGGGCGGCGGCTCCGGGGCGGACTCGAGGTCGGGTGCGAGCACGGGCGTCGGTGCTGCCGGCAGGGGGTACTCGGCGGGCTCGGGTCCGGGGTCCTCGACCCGGTGCCGGCCGCGGGGGACCGCGGACTCGAGGTACCCGCCCCCGAACGTGCGGGCGGTCTGCGGTCGGCGCTGCGCCGTGTCGTCGGTCACGCTGTCCTCCTGAGTGGTCCTACGAGGCATCGGCGCCCCGGCGCCCGTGATCCAGCCACCTCACCCGGTCGGACCCCCGGGTGCCCGGGACCGGTGCTCACGAGCAGGCCTCGGCGCTGAACCCGCCGGCCGGGGAGTAGAACAGCGCCGTCCGGGTCGCCCCGTCGTAGGCGCCGACGCAGTAGGCGTCGGGCCCGGCGCTGACGATCGCCAGCTCCGCGCGCGCCCCGGTGACCCCGAGCTCGTCCAGCGAGGTGGAGAAGGACCCGTGGGCGTCGGCGAAGGCGGCCTGGGCGGCGGCGACGCGCCCCAGTTGCTCCTGCAGCCGGTCGTCGGCGTGGGCGGCGCGCGCCTGCAGTGCAGCGGGGACGCCGAGGAGCGCCAGGGCCGCCGCGACGCCCGCACCGAGGGCCACGAGGCGCCCGGGGCGACGGCGCAGCGCTTGGCGGGGACGGTGCTCCACCATCGGCGACCTCCTTCCCGTCCGGTGGGCCTGCTGCTGTCCAGGAGGGGATCGGACCGCGGGCCGCCGCCGCTGAGCGTCCCGGCGCCGGGCCACCCGTGTGCGCGCGGACCTCCACCGTCCGGCGCAACGCCGCACGCCGTCGCGGGCGGACGGTGGACACCCGCTCACCCGCGCGCCGCACCTGCGCACGGCCGCGCCGCCGCCGCGCCGGTAAGATGAGGGCGCCCAACCCGCGTCCGGTCCCGGTCGGCGGGTGACTGACGCACCGAGACGGACTGAGAGACGACGTGGCATCGACGAACGACCTGAAGAACGGCACCGTGCTGAACCTCGACGGCAACCTCTGGTCGGTGGTCGAGTTCCAGCACGTGAAGCCCGGCAAGGGCGGTGCCTTCGTCCGGACGAAGCTGAAGAACGTCCTGTCCGGCAAGGTCGTCGACCGGACGTTCAACGCCGGCAGCAAGGTCGACACCGCGACGGTCGACAAGCGCGACATGCAGTTCCTGTACAAGGACGGCGAGGACTTCGTCTTCATGGACTCCGCCACCTACGACCAGATCCACATCAGCGCGGCGACCGTCGGTGACGCGGCCAACTACATGCTCGAGAGCACCGAGGCCATCGTCGCCACCCACGAGGGCACGCCGCTGTACGTGGAGCTGCCGACGTCGGTCGTGCTGGAGATCACCTACACCGAGCCGGGTCTGCAGGGCGACCGCTCCACCGGCGGCACCAAGCCGGCGACGGTCGAGACGGGCTACGAGATCCAGGTCCCGCTCTTCCTGGAGGCCGGCACGAAGGTCAAGGTGGACACCCGCACGGGCGACTACCTCGGTCGCGTCAACGACTGATGGCCGCTCGCCGCAAGGCGCGCAAGCGCGCGCTGGAGGTCCTCTTCGAGGCCGACCAGCGCGGGCTCGCCCCGCTCGACGTCCTGCGGGACAAGATCCAGCGCGCCGACCCGCCCGTGGGTGAGTACGCCGTCACCCTCGTCGAGGGCGTCGTCGCGCACCTGGAGCGCATCGACGAGGTGCTCTCGACGTACTCGATGGGCTGGACCGTGGACCGAATGCCGGCCGTCGACCGCGCGATCCTGCGCATCGGCGTGTGGGAGGTCCTGCACGCCGCGGACGTGCCCGACCACGTGGCCGTCAGCGAGGCCGTGGAGATCGCCCAGGAGCTGTCCACCGACGAGTCGCCCAAGTTCGTCAACGGGCTCCTCGCGCGGATCGCGGAGCTCAAGGAGACCCTCTCCGCCTGACCGCTCCGTGGTGGTGGGTTCGGATCGTTGGCCCCGCACTCCCGATGATCGGGAGCGTGGGGCCAACGATCCCTTCACGTGAGCACGCCGCGCATCCGGGCCGCCGTCGCCAGCGTGGCGGCGAGCTGCCGCAACGACTCCTCGGGATCGTCCAGGAAGTCCCGCGGCGAGATCGAAACCAGCAGGATCCCCGCCTCGGTGTAGCGACGCTGCTTCGCCTGGGTGCGCCGCAGGTCCGTCGGTGAGGAGTGCCAGCGGACGCTGTCGATCTCCAGCACGACACCCAGGCAGGGCCAGTAGGCGTCCGCGTACCCGATGACCGTCCCCTCGACGACGACGGGTTCGTTCCACACCGGCTGCGGCAGGGTCGATGCCGACACCCGCCGGAAGATCTTCCCTTCCGCTGCACTGCGCGTGCCGGCCGACACCTCCGTGAGGATCTTGCGGGCCGACGCCGAGCGTTGGGTCGGCCCGTCGAAGACCTCCTCGTGCAGCTCGCCCAGCGTGCAGCGCCTCTGCTGCAGCGTCGCCCCGAACAGCTCCCGGACCCGGTCCACGTCCGCGCCGTGCCGGGAGGCGTCCGCGGCAGCGCGGGCGGGATCGACGACGGGCAGGCCCCGTCGACGTGCGACCCGGGGTTCCGCTCGGTCCGCTCGACGGTGACGAAGCCCGACGACAGCCGTCGTCGCGTCCAGGGGATCAGCACGAGGACCTGGTCGACGATCGTGACGCGGTCACCGGTGATGCCGTGCAGGTCCAAGGCGTGTTCGCCGGAGATGACCGCACCCTCCCCGGCGTAGGCCAGCGCGGCCAGTCGTCGCTGGTGCAGGCTCAGGGGGCCGCGGTGACCGGCGATGACTCCGGGCAGCACGCGCTGCCACGGGCCGGTGTTCGCCCAGCGGGCGATGGTGGACACCGGCATCCCCACCCCGATCAGGTCCGCGTGAGCGGCGATGCCGTCGTTCCCGCGCAGGACCGCGTCCACGTCGGCTGAGTCGAAGGTCCTGCGTCGAGGCACACGGGGAGCGTGCCGCCGCTCCACCGCGGGGACGGACCGCCGGTAACCCGGTTGTGGACGCCCGGGCGTTTGTGGGGACCACGAGGACACGGCGGGGTTGGGATCGTTGGCCCTCCGCTCCCGATCATCGGTAGTGAGGGTCCAACGATCCGAACCCCGAGCCGCCGCCGGGAAGCAGAACGGCCCGGCCCCACGAGGGGACCGGGCCGTGGTGAACGGAGGGTCAGCCGTGCTCGACGGCGCGGCGGGCGTCGGCGTTCAGCACGCCCCAGGCGATGAACTCGTCGCACAGCGTCGTCGCGGGGACGTCGTAGATGACGGCGAGGGTGCGCAGGTCGTCGGCGCGGATCGACAGGACCCGGCCGTTGTAGTCGCCGCGCTGGGACTGGATGGTCTTGGCGTAGCGGTCGAGGGGGCCGGCCTTCTCGGCGGGGACCTCCTGGAGGCGCTCGAGGTCGAGCACGAGCCGCGGCGGCGGCTCGGAGCTGCCCTGCGGGGCGCCTTCGGGGAGCAGGGCGGAGACGGGGACCCCGTAGAAGTCCGCGAGTTCAGCCAGTCGCTGGACGGTCACCGCACGGTCGCCGCGTTCGTAGGACCCGACGACGACGGCCTTCCACCGTCCCTCGGACTTCTCTTCGACGCCGTGCAGGGACAGCCCCTGTTGGGTACGGATAGCGCGAAGGCGCGATCCGAGTGCGCGGGAGTAGTCCGATGCCATACGAGAATCGTCACGGAGCGTGAACGCCTTCGTCAAGCTGACCTGCCGTTTCACACCCGGTTCTCGGGAATCACCACTCTCTCGGCACGATGACCGTTACTCCGTGTGAGCGTTTGATCTCACAACGACAGCGCCACGGACACCGTGCGACCCGGGGCGGCTGGCCCAGCGTGCTCCTGTAGGGTCGCCGGTGGCCACCGACCCGCGGGCACGTCCTGCGGGGAGCTGGTGAAGACGTCCTTTAAGGATCCGTCCCGTGAGGCGGGGAAGGAGGTCCGCAGTGAACGCTGCCCCGGACCAGTCCGCGAGGGTGCTCCTCGAGGGCGCCGACATCGCCCGCGCCGTGACGCGCATCGCGCACGAGCTGCTGGAGTCCAACAAGGGCCCGCAGGACCTCGTCCTGCTGGGCGTCCCGACCCGCGGGGTCCCGCTGGCCCAGCGCCTGGCCGCCCGGCTCGCCGAGGTCGAGGGCACGACCGTGCCCACCGGGTCGCTCGACGTCACGATGTACCGCGACGACCTGCGCCGGCACCCCACCCGCGAGCTGCTGCCCACGACGCTGCCGGCCGGCGGGATCGACGACAAGGTCGTGGTCCTGGTCGACGACGTCCTGTACTCCGGCCGCACCATCCGCGCCGCGCTCGACGCCCTGAGCGACCTCGGCCGCCCCCGCGCGGTCCGGCTGGCTGTCCTCGTCGACCGCGGCCACCGCGAGCTGCCCATCCGGGCCGACCACGTCGGCAAGAACCTGCCCACCTCCAGCGCCGAGCGCGTCAGCGTCCTGCTCGAGGAGCTGGACGGCCGCGACGCCGTCCTCATCACCGGAGGGGCGAACTGATGCGCCACCTGCTCTCGGCCGCCGACCTCGACCGCGACGGCGCCGTGCGCGTCCTCGACGTCGCCGAGGAGATGGCCGCCACCCAGCGCCGGGAGATCAAGAAGCTGCCCACCCTGCGCGGGCGCACGGTCGTCAACCTCTTCTTCGAGGACTCCACCCGCACCCGCACGTCCTTCGAGGCCGCCGCCAAGCGCCTGTCGGCCGACGTCATCAACTTCTCCGCCAAGGGGTCCAGCGTCTCCAAGGGCGAGAGCCTGAAGGACACCGCGCTGACCCTGGAGGCCATGGGCGCCGACGCCGTGGTCGTCCGGCACGGCTCCTCCGGGGCCCCGCACCGGCTCGCGCACGCCGGCTGGACGCGGGGAGCGGTCGTCAACGCCGGCGACGGCACCCACGAGCACCCCACCCAGGCCCTGCTGGACGCCTACACGATGCGCCGCCACCTCGCCGGCGGCACGGGGGACCTGCGCGGGACGAAGGTCGTCATCGTCGGCGACGTCCTGCACTCGCGGGTCGCCCGCTCGAACGTCCTGCTGCTGCACACCCTCGGCGCGGACGTCACCCTCGTCGCCCCGCCGACGCTGCTGCCCGTCGGGGTCGGGGACTGGCCGTGCGCCTCCTCCCACGACCTCGACGCCACGCTCGCGACGGTCGGGCCGGACGCGGTCATGATGCTGCGGGTGCAGGCCGAGCGGATGGACGCCTCCAAGGGCTCCTTCTTCCCCTCCGCGCGCGAGTACAGCCGCCGGTACGGCCTGGGCCGCGAGCGGCTCGGGCTCCTGCCCGACCACGCGATCGTCATGCACCCCGGCCCGATGAACCGCGGCCTGGAAATCTCCGCCGACGCCGCCGACTCGGCCCGCTCGACCATCGTCGAGCAGGTCGGCAACGGCGTCGCGGTGCGGATGGCGGTCCTCTACCTGTTGCTGGCCGGCGAGCTCCCGGGAGGGGACGCGTGAACACCACCCTGATCCAGAACGTCAGGCCGCTCGGCGGTGAGGTGACCGACCTGCTGCTGCGCGACGGCCTCATCGCCGGGATCGGCCCCGGGCTGAGCGCCGAGGGCGCCACCGTCCACGACGGGCGCGGCCTGCACGCCCTGCCCGGCCTGGTCGACCTGCACACCCACCTGCGCGAACCGGGTCGCGAGGACGCCGAGACCGTCGAGTCCGGCACCCGCGCGGCCGCCCGCGGCGGCTACACCGCCGTGTTCGCCATGGCCAACACCTTCCCCGTCGCCGACACCGCCGGCGTCGTCGAGCAGGTCCAGCGCCTGGGCGAGGAGGCCGGCTGGGCCGACGTCCGGCCCGTCGGCGCCGTCACCGTGGGCCTGGCCGGGCAGCAGCTCGCCGAGCTCGGCGCGATGGCCGACTCCCGGGCCGGCGTGCGCGTCTTCTCCGACGACGGGCACTGCGTCTGGGACGCCGTCCTGATGCGCCGGGCGCTGGAGTACGTCAAGGCCTTCGACGGGGTCATCGCCCAGCACGCCCAGGAACCGCGCCTGACCGAAGGCGCGCAGATGAACGAGGGCACCGTCAGCGCCGTCCTCGGCCTGCGCGGCTGGCCCAGCGTGGCCGAGGAGGCGATCATCGCCCGCGACGTGCTGCTGGCCGACCACGTCGGCTCCCGGCTGCACGTGTGCCACCTGTCCACCCGCGGCTCGGTCGAGATCGTCCGCTGGGCCAAGGCCCGCGGCGTCCAGGTCACCGCCGAGGTCACCCCGCACCACCTGCTGCTGACCGACGAGCTCGTCCGCGGCTACGACCCGGTCTACAAGGTCAACCCGCCGCTGCGCACGCAGGCCGACGTCGAGGCCGTCCGCGAGGGCCTGGCCGACGGCACCATCGACGTCGTCGCCACCGACCACGCCCCGCACCCGGTCGAGGCCAAGGACTGCGAGTGGTCCGCCGCGGCGATGGGCATGACCGGGCTGGAGACCGCGCTGAGCGTCGTGCAGCACACCATGGTCGACACCGGCCTCATCGGCTGGGACACCCTGGCCGACCGGATGTCCCACGCCCCCGCCCGCATCGGCCGCCTCGCCGGGCACGGCGAGCCGCTGGCCGTGGGGTCCGCGGCCAACCTCGTGCTCGTCGACCCCACCGCCCGCTGGACGGTCGACCCCGCGGCCATGGCCACGGCCGGGCGCAACTCCCCGTTCCGCGGCACGGAACTGCCCGGGAAGGTCGTCGCGACGTTCCTGCGCGGCCGCCCCACCGTGCTCGACTCGGAACTGGTGGGCGCATGAGGTGGGTCGCCGTCGTCCTGCTGGTCCTCGCGCTGCTGCTGGTCTGGCGGATGATGTTCATGGGCTACCGCGGCCGGGCGCTGCGGCAGAAGCAGGAGTTCCCCCGGCCCGTCGGGTCCAGGGACTGGAAGCGCCTGCGGGACACCGTCGAGGGCACGTACGTCTCCACGACGGACGCCGAGAACGCCCTCGACCGCATCGCCGCCCACGGTCTGGGGACCCGCAGCGCCGTCTCGCTGGGTTTCCTCGACGAGGGCGTCGGGCTGCTGCGCGAGGGGGCCCGGTCGTTCGTCATCCCGACCGCCGACATCGTCGGCGTCGGCCACGGGCCGGGCATGGTCGGCAAGTGGATGGGCAAGGAGAAGGGCCTGCTGGTCCTGCGGTGGAAGCTCGGCGAGCGCATCGTCGACACGGGAGTCAAACCGCGCCACCCCGAGCAGGGGGCGAGGTTCGCGGAGCAGGTGGAGGAACTCGTGCGGAACAACCAGAACAAGAACACCGGAGGTGCCCAGTGAGCGCGCGCGTTCCCGCAGTGCTCGTCCTCGAGGACGGCCGCACGTTCCCCGGCCAGGCCTACGGCCACGTCGGGCAGACGGTCGGCGAGGCCGTGTTCTCCACCGGGATGACCGGGTACCAGGAGACCCTCACCGACCCCAGCTACCACCGCCAGGTCGTGGTCATGACCGCCCCGCACGTGGGCAACACCGGGTGGAACGACGAGGACGACGAGTCGGGCCGGATCTGGGTCGCCGGGTACGTCGTGCGCGACCCCGCGCGCATCCCCTCGAACTGGCGCTCGCGGCGCACCCTGGCCGACGAGCTCGACGCCCAGGGCGTCGTCGGGATCAGCGGTGTCGACACCCGCGCCCTGACCCGCCACCTGCGCGAGCGCGGCGCCATGAAGGTCGGGGTCTTCTCCGGCGAGGCCGCCGCCCGGTCCGCCGAGGAGCTGCTGGCCGTCGTCCGCGACGCCCCGGACATGGTCGGCACCGACCTCGCCTCGCTCGTCAGCACCGACGCGAACTACGTCGTCCCGGCCGTGGGGGAGCGCCGCTTCTCCGTCACCGCCGTCGACCTCGGCATCAAGTCCATGACGCCGCAGCGCCTGGCCGAGCGGGGCATCGAGGTCACCGTGGTGCCCTCCACCGTGACGCTGGAGGAGGTCCTCACCTCCGGGCCGGACGGGAGCGCCCCCGACGGGGTGTTCTTCTCCAACGGCCCCGGCGACCCGGCCGCCGCGACCCACGAGATCGAGGTCCTGCAGGGCGTCCTGGAGCGCAGGATCCCGTTCTTCGGCATCTGCTACGGCAACCAGCTGCTCGGCCGCGCCCTGGGGTACGGCACGTACAAGCTGAAGTACGGCCACCGCGGCATCAACCAGCCCGTCATGGACCTGGCCACCCGCAAGGTCGAGGTCACCGCGCACAACCACGGCTTCGCCGTCGACGGCACCGCCGGGGAGGTCCGCGACACCCCCTACGGCCGGGCCGAGGTCAGCCACGTGGGCCTCAACGACGGCGTCGTGGAGGGCCTGCGCTGCCTGGACACGCCGGCGTTCTCCGTCCAGTACCACCCCGAGGCGGCGGCCGGCCCGCACGACGCCGCCTACCTGTTCGACCGGTTCGTCGACCTCATGGGCGGCACGCCCGCCGCGCAGCTCGTCGACGACCGGGGCCAGACCGACACGACCGAGCCGACCGCTGAGAAGGACGCCTGATGCCCCGCCGCTCCGACCTGAAGTCGGTCCTCGTCATCGGCTCCGGCCCGATCGTCATCGGCCAGGCCGCCGAGTTCGACTACTCCGGCACCCAGGCCTGCCGCGTGCTGAAGGCCGAGGGCCTGCGCGTGGTCCTGGTGAACTCCAACCCCGCGACGATCATGACCGACCCGGAGATGGCCGACGCCACCTACGTCGAGCCGATCACCCCCGCCACGGTCGAGGCCATCATCGCCAAGGAGCGCCCCGACGCGGTCCTGGCGACCTTGGGCGGGCAGACCGCGCTGAACACCGCGATCGCCCTCTACGAGAGCGGTGCGCTGGCCCGGTACGGCACCGAGCTCATCGGCGCCGACGTCGACGCCATCAAGCTCGGCGAGGACCGCCTGCTGTTCAAGGGCGTCGTGGAGCGCTGCGGGGCGGAGTCGGCCAAGTCGCACCTGTGCCACTCGATGGACGAGGTGCTCGCCGCCGCCGGCGACCTGGGCTACCCCGTCGTCGTGCGCCCCAGCTTCACCATGGGCGGGCTCGGGTCCGGGTTCGCCTACGACGAGGCCGACCTGCGCCGCATCGCCGGCCAGGGGCTGCACCACTCCCCGGTCACCGAGGTGCTCCTGGAGGAGTCCATCCTCGGCTGGAAGGAGTACGAGCTCGAGCTCATGCGCGACCGCGCCGACAACGTCGTGGTCGTCTGCTCGATCGAGAACTTCGACCCGATGGGCGTCCACACCGGCGACTCGATCACCGTCGCCCCGGCGATGACGCTCACCGACCGCGAGTACCAGCGGATGCGCGACATCGGCATCGCCGTCATCCGCGAGGTCGGCGTCGACACCGGCGGCTGCAACATCCAGTTCGCGGTGAACCCGGCCGACGGCCGCATCATCGTCATCGAGATGAACCCGCGCGTGTCGCGGTCCTCGGCGCTGGCCTCGAAGGCGACCGGTTTCCCCATCGCCAAGATCGCCGCGCGCCTGGCCGTCGGGTACACCCTGGACGAGATCCGCAACGACATCACCGAGGTCACCCCGGCCAGCTTCGAGCCCACCCTCGACTACGTCGTGGTCAAGGTGCCGCGGTTCGCGTTCGAGAAGTTCCCGGCCGCCGACCCCACCCTCACCACGACGATGAAGAGCGTCGGCGAGGCGATGGCGCTGGGCCGCAACTTCACCGAGGCCCTGCAGAAGGCGCTGCGCAGCACCGAGAAGCGCGGCGCGCAGTTCAGCTGGGCCGGACCGGTGGGGGACCGCCAGGACCTGCTGCGCCGCGCCCAGCAGCCGACCGACGAGCGCATCGGCCTGGTCATGCAGGCCATCCGCGCCGGTGCGACCCCGGCCGAGCTGTTCGAGAGCACGAAGATCGACCCGTGGTTCCTCGACCAGCTGTTCCTCATCGACGAGATCGCGGTCGAGGTGCGCGAGAGCGACGACCTGACCCCCGAGCTGCTGCGGCACGCCAAGCGGCACGGGTTCTCCGACGCCCAGATCGGGGAGCTGCGGCACCTGCCCGAGGCCGTGGTCCGCGGCGTCCGGCACGCCCTCGGCGTCCGCCCGGTCTACAAGACGGTCGACACCTGCGCGGCGGAGTTCGCCGCCAGCACGCCGTACCACTACTCCTCCTACGACTCCGAGGACGAGACGCGCGGGCGGGAGAAGCCGGCGATCATCATCCTGGGGTCCGGCCCCAACCGCATCGGCCAGGGCGTCGAGTTCGACTACTCCTGCGTGCACGCCAGCTTCGCGCTGGCCGAGGCCGGGTTCGAGACCGTCATGGTCAACTGCAACCCCGAGACGGTCTCCACCGACTACGACACCTCCGACCGGCTCTACTTCGAGCCGCTGACCCTCGAGGACGTCCTGGAGGTCGTGCACGCCGAGACCCGCTGCGGCCCGGTGGCCGGGGTCATCGTCCAGCTCGGCGGGCAGACGCCGCTGGGCCTGGCGGCTGCGCTGGAGCAGGCGGGCGTCCCGATCATCGGGACCTCGCCGCAGGCCATCGACCTCGCCGAGGAGCGCGGCGCCTTCGGGCAGGTGCTCGAGCGCGCCGGGCTGGTCGCCCCCAAGCACGGGACGGCCTCCAGCTTCGAGCGGGCCCGCGCGATCGCCTCCGAGATCGGCTACCCGGTCCTGGTCCGCCCCAGCTACGTCCTGGGCGGGCGCGGCATGCAGATCGTCTACGACGAGGCCACCCTCGAGCAGTACATGGCGACCGCGACCGAGGTCTCGGCCGAGCGTCCCGTGCTCGTCGACAAGTTCCTCGACAACGGCCTCGAGATCGACGTCGACGCGCTGTTCGACGGCGAGGAGATGTACCTCGGCGGGATCATGGAGCACATCGAGGAGGCCGGGATCCACTCCGGCGACTCGGCCTGCGTCATCCCGCCGCCCACCCTGGGCGCCTCCGAGCTCCAGCGCGTGCGCGAGGCCACCGAGGCCATCGCCCGCGGGGTCGGGGTGCGCGGACTGCTGAACGTCCAGTTCGCCCTGGCCGCCGACATCCTCTACGTGCTGGAGGCCAACCCGCGGGCCTCGCGGACCGTCCCGTTCGTCTCCAAGGCGACCGGGGTGCCGCTGGCCAAGGCCGCGGCGCGGCTCATGGCCGGCACCTCCATCCGCGACCTGCGCGCCGAGGGCCTGCTGCCCGCGCGCGGCGACGGCGGGGCGCTGCCGGCCGACGCGCCCGTCTCGGTCAAGGAGGCGGTGCTGCCCTTCGCGCGGTTCCGCACCGCCGAGGGCGTGGTCGTGGACTCCCTGCTGGGGCCGGAGATGCGCTCGACCGGTGAGGTCATGGGCATCGACGTCGACTTCCCGACGGCGTTCGGCAAGTCGCAGACCGCCGCCTACGGGGGCCTGCCCACGACGGGCACGGCGTTCATCTCCGTCGCCGACCGCGACAAGCGGGCGATGATCTTCCCGATCAAGCGCCTGGCCGACCTCGGGTTCACCCTGCTGGCCACCGAGGGCACCGCGCAGGTGCTGCGCCGCAACGGGATCGCCTCCACGGTCGTGCGCAAGCACTCCGAGGGCACCAGCGAGGACGGCGAGCTGACGATCGTCGGCCGCATCGCCGCCGGGGAGGTGGCGATGGTGGTCAACACCCCCTCGGGCAACCAGGCCCGCGCCGACGGCTACGAGATCCGCGCCGCGGCGACGTCGGTGGGCTCGCCCATCATCACGACGATCCAGGAGCTGGCCGCGGCGGTCCAGGCCATCGAGGCCTACCGCAACGGGCAGGGCCTGAACGTCGCCCCGCTGCAGGAGCACACGGCCCGCCTCGAGGCGGCCTGGGACGGTTTCCGGGCATGACGGTCGCGACGGTGCCCTTCGGGCAGCGGCTGGCAGCGGCCACGGCCGCCCACGGCCCGCTGTGCGCGGGCATCGACCCGCACACCCCGCTGCTGGCGGCGTGGGGCCTGGACGACGACGCC
This sequence comes from Kineococcus lubricus, assembly GCF_050871965.1. Lineage (NCBI taxonomy): Bacteria > Bacillati > Actinomycetota > Actinomycetes > Kineosporiales > Kineosporiaceae > Kineococcus > Kineococcus lubricus. Next base: position 22,088 of record NZ_JBJLSK010000007.1, on the reverse strand, counting down.
GCCGGCGTCGAGCGCTTCGGGCGCACCGTCGTGCAGGCCCTGGCCGGGCACGTGGCCTGCGTCAAACCGCAGGCCGCGTTCTTCGAGCGGCACGGCTCGCGCGGGGTCGCCGCGCTCGAACGGGTCGTCGCCGACGCCCGCGAGGCCGGGCTGCTCACGATCGTCGACGCCAAGCGCGGCGACATCGGCTCGACCATGGCCGGGTACGCCGACGCCTTCGTCGGGGACTCCCCGCTGGCCGGGGACGCGGTGACGGTCTCGCCGTACCTGGGGTTCGGGTCCCTGCAGCCCGTGCTGGACCTGGCCGCCCGGCACGGGCGGGGCGTGTTCGTCCTGGCGCTGACGTCGAACCCCGAGGGCGCCTCGGTGCAGCACGCCGTCGGCGCCGACGGCCGGCCGGTGGCCCGCGCGGTCGCCGAGGCCGCCGCGCAGCGCAACGCCGGCGCGGCCCCGCTCGGCGACGTCGGCCTCGTCGTCGGGGCCACCGTCGGCACCGCCGTGACCGACCTCGGCATCGACCTCGACGCCGTCAACGGCCCGCTGCTGGCCCCCGGGGTCGGGGCGCAGGGCGCTACGGCCGCGGACCTGCAGCGGGTGTTCGGGACCGCGCGCCGGCTGGTCCTGGCGGCCAGTTCCCGCGAGATCCTCGCCGCCGGGCCGGACCCGGTGGCGCTGCGCGACGCCGCCCGCCGCTCGGCGGACGCCGTCCGGGCGGCCCTGGCCGGCTAGGACGCGCCGGGGCCGGGAGCACCTGGGACAGTGGTGCGGTGACGAGCAGGCAGCAGTTGAGCGCCGAACTCGGCAGCGGCATCGCGGCGCTCGTCGTGACGGCCGTCGAGGTCGGTCACGGCGAGCTGGAGGCCCGGCGGCAGGTGGCGGGTTTCCTGCGCGGGTTGCGGCTGGACCCCGGCGCCGTCCTGCACGCGGCCGTGGCCGGCGTCCCGGGGCTGGCCCCGGCCGAGACGGTCGACCCCGGCGAAGGGCCCGGGGTGGCCGACCAGCTCCTGGCCGCCCTCGAGGCGCGGGAGTGGCTCGAACGCATGGCGTCCGACGTCTCGGCGGGCCGGGTCCTGTGGCCGCCGCACTGACCGGCGCGCGTCCCGCCCCGCGGTGAACCGGACGCCGGCGCGGGGCGGGCCCGCGGCGACGCGCCGTCGAGGAGGACGGTGAGCGTCGGGAACTGCCCCGCCTCGCGGTGACCCCGACGTGCGGACCGGCTCCGGACGTGGGTTGCTGGAGCCGGTGATCGGGGGAGTCCTGTCGGGGGAACCCGGTCGACCGGGCGGATTGCCCACTCGCCGGGGTTCCGGGTAGGCAGTCCTCACTCCCGAGGGGCTCGGACGACCACGGCGTGTCGAAGGCGCGGTGGGTTGAGTGGACACGGGTGATCCCCTAGCGTCAGCCTCCGCACCGCCGAGCAGGACCCGTCAGGACCACCGCCGGAACGAGGACGTCGATGTCAGTGCAGTCGCCCACCGAGAACCACCCGCCCCGCGACCCCGCCCACCCCACCCGCCGGGCCTTCACGGTCGCCGCCGTCGCGAGCGCGGGCCTGGCGACGCTGTCCGCCTGCGCGCAGAGCGAACGCGACCCCGAGGGCGGCGGGGAGAGCTCCGGCAGCGGGCGGGACACGTTCGTCTTCGGCGGCTCGGCCGACCCCGACTCCCTGGACCCGGTGTTCGCCTCCGACGGCGAGACGTTCCGCGTCACCCGGCAGATCTTCGAGGGGCTCGTCTCCACGAAACCCGGCACCACCGAGCTCGCGCCGTCGCTGGCCACGAAGTGGGAGACGTCCGAGGACGGCCTCAGCTACACGTTCACGCTCCAGGAGGGCGTGACGTTCTCCAACGGGAAACCGATCGACGCCGCGGCCGTCGTCGCGAACTTCGAGCGCTGGTACAACCTGCGGGGCCTGGCCCAGGGCGAGGACCTGGCGTACTACTACCGCTCGATCTTCCGCGGGTTCAAGACCAACGACGACCCCGCCCTGGGGACGTCCCTGTACGCGGGGTCGACGGCCAACCCCGACGGCACCGTCACCGTCAACCTCACCGCCCCCTTCGCGGGGTTCCTCGCCTCCCTGACGCTGCCCGCGTTCTCGATGCAGGAGACCGGGGCCGTGGAGGCCGCCGGCGGCAACGGCGTCGACGGCGCCGACCCGCGCCAGAGCGAGTACGCGACGTCGGGCCCGGTCGGCACCGGCCCGTTCACCTTCGCCAGCTGGGAACGCGGTCAGCAGGTCACCCTCAAGCGCAACGACGACTACTGGGGCGAGAAGGCCAAGGTCGCCACCGCCGTCGTCCGCGTCATCGGCGACGGCACCGCCCGCCGGCAGGCGCTGCAGAACGGCGACATCGACGGGTACGACCTCGTCGCCCCGGCCGACGTGCAGACGCTGGAGTCGGCGGACTTCCAGGTGCAGAACCGGCCCGCGTTCAACATCCTCTACCTCGGCATCAACCAGGCGTACCCGCCGCTGGGGGACCTGAAGGTCCGGCAGGCCATCGCGCACGCCATCGACAAGGACGCCGTCATCAAGAACGCCCTGCCGGAGGGGACGAAGGCGGCGACGCAGTTCACGCCGGACAACGTCATCGGCTGGAACGAGGGCGTCACCACCTACGAGTACGACGTGGCCAAGGCCAAGCAGCTGCTCGCCGAGGCCGGGCAGGCGAACCTGACGATCCCCTTCAACTACCCCACGGGCGTCTCGCGGCCCTACATGCCCAACCCCGAGACGATCTACTCGGCCATCAACCAGCAGCTGACCGCGGCGGGCATCACCACCACGCCCGTCGCCGAGCAGTGGACCCCGAACTACCTGGGGACCGTGCAGGGCGGGACGAACCACGGGATCCACCTGCTGGGCTGGACCGGCGACTACAACGACCCGGACAACTTCATCGGCGTGTTCTTCGGGGCCGCCACCAACGAGTGGGGTTTCTCCGACGCCGGGTTGTTCGAGGCGCTGGCCTCGGCCCGCACCGTGACCACCGAGGCCGAGCAGGAGAGCGCCTACCAGGACATCAACGAGCAGATCATGACGCTGCTGCCGGGGATCCCGATCGCCAGCCCCGTCCCGTCGCTGGCGTTCGCGCCCGGCGTCGAGGGGTACGTCGCCAGCCCCGTGCAGGACGAGGTGTGGAACACCGTCACGGTCGCCGACGCCTGATGGTCCTCGCGCGCAGCGGGGAGGCGGCGTGCTGACGCTCGTCGTGCGCCGCCTCGGCCTGCTCGTGATCGTCCTGTTCGGGTTGTCGGTGCTGCTGTTCGCCTGGGTGCGTGCGCTGCCCGGCGACCCGGCGCGGGCGCTGCTGGGGGAGAAGGCCACCCCGGCGGGCATCGCGGCGGTCACCGAGCGGTACGGGTTCGACCAGCCCGTGTGGCAGCAGTACGCGACGTACGTGGGCCGGCTCCTGCACGGCGACCTCGGGGCGTCCATCAACACCGGCGAACCCGTCGTGCAGACGTTCACCGAACGGTTCCCGGCGACCGTCGAGCTGGCCGTAGCCGCCCTGGTCCTGGCCGTCGTCGTGGGGATCCCGCTGGGGTACCTCGCGGCCCGCCGCCGCGGCGGGTGGCTCGACCACCTCGTCGTCGGCGGCTCGCTGCTCGGCGTCGTCGTGCCCGTGTTCTTCCTCGCGGTCGTGCTGAAGTACCTGCTGGCCATCCAGCTGGGCTGGTTCCCCACCTCGGGGCGCCAGGACGCGCGGATCGACGCGACGCACGTCACGAACTTCTACGTCCTCGACGGGCTGCTGACCCGGGAGTGGGACGCCAGCTGGGACGCCCTGGTCCACCTGGTCCTGCCCGCGCTGGCCCTGGGGTCGATCCCGCTGGCCATCATCGTCCGCATCACCCGCGCCTCGGTCCTGGACGTCCTGGGCGACGACCACGTCCGCACCGCGCAGGCCAAGGGGCTCTCGCGCGGCGTCGTCAGCCGCCGCCACGTCCTGCGCAACGCCCTGCTCCCGGTCTCCACGACCCTGGGCCTGCAGGCCGGCGCGCTGCTGTCGGGGGCGGTGCTCACCGAGACGGTGTTCTCCATCAACGGCATCGGCAGCTACCTGTTCGACGCCGTCACGCAACTGGACTACCCCGTGCTGCAGGGCTTCATCCTGTTCATCGCCGTCGTGTACGCGCTGGTGAACCTCGCGGTGGACGTCAGCTACGGGTTCATCGATCCGAGGGTGAGGGTCTCGTGAGCGCCCCCGTGGTGGAACCGACGGTCGCCGAGGCGACCGGGGCCGACGGCGTCGGCCCCTGGCACGCGGCCTGGCGGCGGTTGCGCCGCAACCCCGCCGGGATCGTCGGCGCCGTGATCGTGCTGGCGTTCGTCGTCGTCGCGGCCGCCGCGCCGCTGCTGGCGCCGCACCGGCCCGCCAGCGCGGAGTGGTTCGCGCAGGTGACCCCGACGACCGTGCCCGGCCCCAGCGCCGGGCACCCCCTGGGGCTGGACTCCTTCGGGTCCGACCTGCTGACCCAGCTGTTGTACGGGGCGCGCTCATCCCTGGTCATCGGCGTCGTCTCGACCGCCGTGGGCCTGGCCGCCGGCTCCGTCCTGGGCATCCTGGCCGGGGGGCTGGGCGGCAAGGTCGACACGGTCCTCATGCGCGTCGTCGACGTCCTGCTGTCCATCCCCGCGCTGCTGCTGGCGGTGTCCGTCGCGGCGCTGCTGGGCCGCAGCTCCCTGTCGGTGATGCTCGCCATCTCCGCCGCCCAGGTCCCGATCTTCGCCCGGCTGCTGCGGGCCTCGCTGCTGGCCCAGCGCGGGCAGGACTACGTCGTGGCGCTGCGCTCGCTGGGCCTGCGACGGCGCCGGATCGTCGTGGGGCACATGCTGCCGAACTCCCTGGGGCCGGTCCTGGTGCAAGCGACGCTGACGCTGGCCACGGCCGTCATCGAGGTCGCCGCGCTCAGCTTCCTGGGGCTGGGCGACCCCAACCCCGCCGTCGCGGAGTGGGGTCGCATGCTCGTCACCGCGCAGGCGCGGCTGGACCAGGCGCCGATGCTGGCGATCTACCCCGGCCTGGCCATCGCCGTCACCGCGCTGGGGTTCACCCTGCTCGGCGAGGCGCTGCGCGAGGCCCTGGACCCCCGGAGCGGACGGTGAGCCTGCTGCAGGTCGAGGACCTGCGCGTCACCTTCACCCGCAAGGGGTCCCCGCCCACCACGGCCGTCGACGGGGTGTCGTTCGACGTCGCCGCCGGTGAGGTCGTGGGCCTGGTGGGGGAGTCCGGCTGCGGCAAGTCCGTCACCTCGCTGGCCGTCATGGGGCTGCTGCCCGCGCGCGGCACCCGCGTCAGCGGGTCGGTGCGCTTCGACGGCGACGAGCTGCTCACCGCCTCCCCGCAGCGGATGGCGGCCCGGCGGGGCAAGGACCTCGCGATGGTCTTCCAGGACCCCATGACGTCGCTGAACCCCGTCCTGACCCTGGGCCGGCAGCTCACCGAGGTACTGCGCGCCCACACCGACCTCAGCCGCGCCGCGGCCGCTCGCGAGGCCGTCGAGCTGCTGGGCCGCGTCGGCATCCCCGACCCGCGCCGCCGGGTCGGGGAGTACCCCCACCAGCTCTCCGGCGGGATGCGCCAGCGCGTCCTCATCGCCATCGCCCTGGCCTGCTCGCCGCGCCTGATCATCGCCGACGAGCCGACCACCGCCCTGGACGTGACCATCCAGGCGCAGGTCCTGGACCTGCTCACCGGCCTGGTCCGGGAGTCGGGGACGGCGATGGTGCTCATCACCCACGACCTCGGCGTGGTCGCCGGGACCTGCGACCGCGTCAACGTCCTGTACGCCGGCCGCGTCGTGGAGCAGGCCTCGCGGGGGGAGCTGTTCGCCGCCCCCCGCCACCGCTACACCACGGGCCTGCTCGCCGCCGTCCCGCGCGTCGACGCACCGGAGGGCACTGCGCTGCGACCGGTCCCCGGATCCGTCCGGGACCTGCTGCCGTGGGCGCAGGGCTGCGCGTTCGCCCCCCGCTGCGCGTTCGCCGACGCCGCCTGCCGCTCGGGGGAGATCGCCCTCGGGGCCGGCGCGCACCCCGTCCGCTGCGTCCACCCCGCCGACCCCGCCGACCCCGCCGACCTGGAGGTCCCCCGGTGACCGAGGCCCTGCTGTCCGTGCGCGACCTGCAGGTCCACTACCCGATCCGCTCGGGCCTGCTGCAGCGCACCGTCGGGACCGTCAAGGCCGTCGACGGCGTCTCCTTCGACGTCGAGCGGGGCACCACCTTCGGGCTCGTGGGGGAGTCCGGGTGCGGCAAGTCGACCCTGGGCCGGGCCGTGCTGCGGCTGTCCGAACCCACCGGCGGCCAGGTGCACCTGGACGGCCGCGACGTCCTGGCCCTGGGACCGGAGGAGCTGCGGCGCGAGCGCCGGCGCATGCAGATGGTCTTCCAGGACCCGCTGGCCAGCCTCGACCCGCGCCAGAGCGTCGAGAGCGCGCTCGTGGAGCCCCTCGCGGTGCACGCGGTCCCCGGCGGGCCCACCGCGTGGCGCTCGCGGGTGCGGGGGCTGCTGGACCGGGTGGGCCTGCCCGCGGGCGCGGGCCGCAAGTACCCCCACGAGTTCTCCGGCGGCCAGCGCCAGCGCGTCGGGATCGCCCGCGCCCTCGTGCTGGACCCCGACCTGCTGGTGGCCGACGAACCCGTCTCCGCGCTCGACGTCTCGGTGCAGGCGCAGGTCCTGGTGCTGCTGGAGGAGCTGCAGCGCGACCTGGGCCTGACCTACCTGGTCATCGCGCACGACCTCGCCGTCGTCCGCCACGTCTCCACGACCGTGGGGGTCATGTACCTGGGGGGCCTGGTCGAGCAGGGGCCCAGCGCCGCGGTGTACGCCCGGCCGCTGCACCCCTACACGCGGGCGCTGCTGTCCGCGGCGCCGGTGCCCGACCCCGTCGCCGAGGCCACCCGCGAGCGCATCCTGCTCACCGGGGACCTGCCCAGCCCGGCCGACCCGCCGTCGGGCTGCCGCTTCCGCACCCGCTGCCCCTGGGTGCAGCCCACGCGCTGCCACGACGAGCGCCCGCAGCTGCGGGTCGTGGCGGGGCACCCGGCGGGCCAGCAGGTGGCCTGCCACTGGGCCGAGGAGGTCGAGAGCGGGGCGCTCGCACCGCGCGGGGCCTCCGGCGCGGTGGCCTGACCGTCCGCGCCCACCCCCGCCGTTGCCGCCCCCTGACCAGGGTGGATAGGTTCACCGGGACCCGCCGCCCCCCGAGCACGACGACCCGAGGTGATGAAGTGGCCCTGCCTCCCCTGACCGCCGAACAGCGCGCCGCCGCACTGGAGAAGGCGGCTGCGGCGCGCCGCGAGCGGGCCGAGGTCAAGCACCGCCTGAAGTACACCGGCGGCAGCCTGGAGGAGGTCATCAAGGAGGGCCAGGAGAACGAGGTCCTCGGCAAGATGAAGGTCTCCGCGCTGCTGGAGTCCCTGCCCAACGTCGGCAAGGTCCGCGCCAAGCAGATCATGGAGGAGATCGGCATCTCGGAGTCGCGCCGCGTGCGCGGCCTGGGGGCCCACCAGATCGCCGCGCTCGTGGACCGCTTCGGCACCCCCGCCGGGAGCGAGTCCTGAACGTCACGCCCGCCCGCCTCACCGTCCTGGCCGGACCCACCGCGGTCGGCAAGGGCACCGTCTCGGCCGACCTGCGCGCCCGCTACCCCGAGATCTGGATCTCCGTCTCCTGCACCACCCGCGCCCAGCGCCCGGGCGAGGTCGACGGGGTGCACTACCACTTCGTCTCCGAGGACGTCTTCGACCGGTACGTGCGCGACGGCGAGCTGCTGGAGTGGGCCCGCGTCCACGGCCGGCACCGCTACGGCACCCCCCGCGGGCCGGTCGAGCAGGTCCTGGCCTCGGGCCGGCCGGCCCTGCTGGAGATCGACCTGGCCGGGGCCCGGCAGGTGCGCGAGGCCACCCGGGCCGCCGGCGTCGACGCCGGGTTCGTCTTCCTGGCCCCCCCGAGCTGGGAGGAGCTGGTGCGCCGCCTCGTCGGTCGCGGCACCGAGACCGAGGAGGAGCGCGAGCGCCGGCTGGCGACCGCCCGCGTCGAGCTGGCGGCCGAGCCGGAGTTCGACGTGACCATCTACAACGACGACGTGCAGCGCGCGACCGACGAGCTCGTAAGATGGATGGGTCTGCCGGTCAGCTGACCTGCGTCTTTCGACACCGAGGAGATTCATCGTGGCTGGAACCGTCGCGGCGCCCGAGGGCATCACCAACCCGCCCATCGACGACCTGCTGACGGTCGCCGACTCCAAGTACGCCCTGGTGATCTACGCGGCCAAGCGCGCGCGCCAGATCAACGCGTACTACTCCCAGCTGGGCGAGGGCCTGCTGGAGTACGTCGGTCCGCTCGTCGAGACCCACGTGCAGGAGAAGTCGCTGTCCGTGGCGATGCGCGAGATCAACGAGGGTCTGCTGACCTCCGAGCCCATCGAGCAGTGAGCACGCCTCCTGCCCGGGGCCCCCGGGTGGTCCTGGGGGTCGCGGGCGGGATCGCCGCCTACAAGGCGGCGACGCTGCTGCGCGAGCTGACCGAGTCCGGGCACGACGTCACGGTCGTGCCCACCGCCTCCTCCGAGCACTTCGTCGGGCGCGCCACCTGGGAGGCCCTGTCCGGCAAGCCCGTGGCCACCGACGTCTGGACCGGCGCCGACGCCGTCCCGCACGTGCGGCTGGGCCGGCACGCCGACCTCGTCGTCGTCGCCCCCGCCACCGCCGACCTGCTGGCCCGCGCCGCCCACGGCCTGGCCGACGACCTGCTCACCAACGTCCTGCTCACGGCGACCTGCCCGGTGCTGCTGGCCCCGGCCATGCACACCGAGATGTGGCTCAACCCCGCCGTGCAGGCCAACGTCGCCCTGCTGCGCTCGCGCGGGGTCACCGTGCTCGAACCCGCCTCCGGGCGCCTGACCGGCGCCGACACCGGCCCCGGGCGGCTGCCCGAACCCGCCGACATCGCCGCCGCCTGCCGCCGCCTGCTCGGCTCGGGCGCGCGCGGGCAGGACCTCGCCGGCCGCCGGGTCGTCGTCTCGGCCGGCGGCACCCGCGAGCCCCTGGACCCCGTCCGGTTCCTCGGCAACCGCTCCTCCGGGCGCCAGGGCGTCGCGGTCGCCGCCGCCGCCGTCGCCCGCGGGGCGCGGGTGACGCTCGTGACCGCCCACGTGGAGGTCCCCGCCCCGGCGGCGGTGGACGTCGTGCCGGTGCGGACCGCCGCGCAGCTCGCCGAGGCCGTGACCCGCGCCGCCGCCGGCGCCGACGTCGTCGTCATGGCCGCCGCCGTCGCCGACTTCCGGCCCGCCGCGCGCGCCGAGGCCAAGATCAAGAAGTCCGAGGACCCCGCCCGCGACCCCGTCGTCGTGCTCGAGCGCACCCCCGACGTCCTGGCCGGGCTGGTGCGCGCCCGCTCCGGGCCCTCCCCGGTGATCGTCGGCTTCGCCGCCGAGACCGGCGACGAGACCGGCTCGGTGCTCGAGCACGGCCGCGCGAAGCTGGCGCGCAAGGGCTGCGACCTGCTGGTGCTCAACGAGGTCGGGGAGACCAAGGGGTTCGCCACCGCCACCAACGCGGTGACGCTGCTGGGCCGGGACGGCACCGAGCGCGAGGTCCCCGAGTCCAGCAAGGACGTGGTGGCCGACGCGGTCTGGGACGCCGTGGTGCCTATGCTTCCCCCGAGCCCCGCTGGTGCTGCCGCCGAACCGTCGAAGTCTGGAGCCTGAGTGACCACCCCGTTGCGACTGTTCACCTCCGAGTCGGTCACCGAGGGGCACCCGGACAAGATCTGCGACCAGATCTCCGACGGGATCCTCGACGCGCTGCTCGCCCAGGACCCCCGCAGCCGCGTCGCCGTCGAGACGATGGTCACGACCGGCCTGGTCCACGTCGCCGGCGAGGTGACCACCGAGGCCTACGCCGACATCCCGACCATCGTGCGGCGCACGCTGCTCGACATCGGCTACGACTCCTCCGCCAAGGGGTTCGACGGCCGCACCTGCGGCGTCGAGGTCTCCATCGGCTCGCAGTCCCCGGACATCGCCCAGGGCGTCGACGCGGCCTACGAGAACCGCGTCGACGGCGGCGCCGACCCGCTGGACCTGCAGGGCGCCGGTGACCAGGGCCTGATGTTCGGCTACGCGTGCGACGAGACGCCCGAGCTCATGCCGCTGCCGATCCACCTGGCCCACCAGCTGTCCCAGCGGCTGTCGGAGGTCCGCAAGAAGGGCGAGGTCCCCTACCTGCGCCCCGACGGCAAGACCCAGGTCACCATCGGCTACGCGGGCGACCGGGCCGTCCGGCTCGACACCGTGGTGCTGTCCACGCAGCACGAACCCGACGTCGACCTCGTCAAGACGCTGACCCCGGACGTGCGCCGGCACGTCATCGAGCCGGTCCTGGAGGGCCTGGACCTCGACACCTCCGACATCCGGCTGCTGGTGAACCCCACGGGCCGCTTCGAGATCGGCGGCCCGATGGGCGACGCCGGCCTGACCGGCCGCAAGATCATCGTCGACACCTACGGCGGGATGTCCCGGCACGGCGGCGGCGCCTTCTCCGGCAAGGACCCCTCGAAGGTGGACCGCTCGGCCGCCTACGCGATGCGCTGGGTCGCCAAGAACGTCGTGGCCGCCGGGCTCGCCTCCCGCTGCGAGGTCCAGGTCGCCTACGCCATCGGCAAGGCCCAGCCCGTGGGCCTGTACGTCGAGACCTTCGGCACCGAGAAGGTCGCCCGCGGCCGCATCGAGGCCGCGATCCGCGACGTCTTCGACCTGCGCCCGGCGGCGATCGTGCGCGACCTCGACCTGCTGCAGCCGATCTACGCGCCCACCGCGGCCTACGGTCACTTCGGCCGGGAACTGCCCGGGTTCACCTGGGAGCGCACCGACCGGGTCGACGCGTTGCGCGCCGCGACCGGGTCCTGAACGCCGCGGAGCAGCCCCAGCCCGAGCTCGCCGGGCTGGGGTTGCCCACCCCGCCGAAGAAGCCGGCGCGCCGGAAGAAGGCGCCGGAGGACGTCACCACCACCGATCCGGTCGCCCGGGTGCTGGTCAGCTCCCAGCTGCCGCACCTGGACCGGCCCTTCGACTACCTCGTCCCGGCCTCGATGGAGCACACCGCCGAACCGGGCCGCCTCGTGCGCGTCCCCTTCGCCGGGACCGACGCCGAGGGCTACGTCCTGGAACGGCTCGCCACCAGCGACCACACCGGCCGCCTGGCCCGGCTGCGGCGGGTCGTGTCCGGGCTGCCCGTCCTGACGCCCTCCACCCTGGAGCTGTGCCGGCTCGTGGCCGCCGAGTACGGCGGGACGCTGTCCGACGTCGTGCGCCTCGCCGTCCCCGGCCGGCACGCCGCGGCCGAGGAGTCCGTGCTGCGGGCCGACCCCGTCGTCCACGAGCCGGTCGACCTCGGCGCGGACCTGCACGGCTGGGAACGGCACAGCGCCGGGCCGGCCTTCCTCGGGCACGTGCGCGAGGGGTCCTCCCCGCGGGCCGTGGCGACCTTCGCCCCCGGCAGCGACCCCTCCGCCCTGCTGGCGCTCGCCGCCCGCGCCGCCCTGGCCTCCGGCCGCACGGCGCTGCTCGTCGTGCCCGACCACCGCGACCTGGACCGGCTCTCGGCCGCCCTGGACCGGCTGGTCCCGGCCGGGCACGTCCGGCTCGAGGCCGACGTCGGGCCCGCCGCCCGGTACCGCGCCTTCCTGCAGGCCCTCACCGGCCGGGCCCGCGTGGTCGCCGGGACCCGCGCGGCCGTCTTCGCCCCGCTGCCGAACCTGGGGCTGATCGCCGTCCTGGAGGACGGCGACGACTCCCACGCCGACCAGCGCGCCCCGTACCCGCACGTGCGCGAGGTCGCCGTGCTGCGCGCCGAGCAGACCGGGGCGGCGGCGCTGTTCGCGGGCTGGACCCGCACGGCCGAGACGCAGCTGCTGCTGGAGTCGGGCTGGGCCCGGCCCGTCCTGGCGACCCGCGACGTCGTGCGCGCGAGCGCGCCGCGCATCGCGATCGCCGGCACGTCCGGGCCCGACGCCCAGGACCCGCTGGCCGCCGCGGCGCGGCTGCCCAGCGACGGCTGGCGGGTGCTGCGCCAGGCCCTCGGGCAGGGCCCGGTCCTCGTGCAGGTCCCGCGCACCGGGTACGTGCCCACGCTGGCGTGCCAGACGTGCCGCGAACCGGCCCGCTGCCCCTCCTGCCACGGGCCGCTGGCCGTCCCCGACGCCGGGGAGCGCGCCACTTGCCGCTGGTGCGGGCGGCCCGCGACCGACTGGACCTGCCCGACGTGCCACGACACCCGGCTGCGGGCGGTGGTCACCGGCGCGCGCCGCACGGCCGAGGAGCTCGGCCGCGCCTTCCCCGGCGTCGACGTCCGCACCTCCGGGGGCTCGCACGTGCTGGACGCCGTCGGGTCCGGCCCGGCCCTGGTCATCGCCACCCCCGGCGCCGAACCCGTCGCCGAGTCCGGGTACGCCGCGGCGCTGCTGCTGGACGGGTGGGCGCTGCTGGCCCGCCCGGACCTGCGCGCGGCCGAGGAGGCGTTCCGCCGCTGGAGCGCCGCGGCGGCGCTGGTGCGGCCCGCCGGCGCCGGGGGAGCGGTGTTCCTCGTCGCCGACCCGCAGGCCGCCCCCGCCCAGGCCCTGGTCCGCTGGGACCCCGCCGGGTTCGCCGAGCGCGAGCTCGCCCAGCGCCGCGAGCTGGACCTGCCCCCCGCGGCCCGCTTCGCCGGGCTCATCGGCGTGGCCGCCGACGTGGAGGAGTTCGTGGCCGCGCTGCCGCCGCTGCCCGGCGTGCGGGTCCTGGGGCCGCTGCCGGTGCCCGACCAGCCGGGTCGGGCCCCGATGGTCCGCAGCGTCGTGCGGGTGCCGCGCACCGCCTCGGCCGAGCTGGCGCGCGCGGTGAAGACCGTCACCGCCGGGCGCAGCGTGCGCAAGCTGCCGCTGGTCCGGGTCCGCGTCGACCCCCTCCAGATCGGCTGACGCCCGCCCCGGGGCCGGGCTCAGGACTCCCGGGCCGGCCGGGGGACGGGCCGGAACTCGCGGGTGTCCCACGGGGCGAGGGACGGGGTGACGCGCGCCGGCACCACGCGGGCCGGGGTGGGCTGCGCCGCGGACGCCGCCCGCAGCGCGCGCTCGCGGGCCCGCCGGCCGGCGACCTCGAGCAGGGTCGCCACCACCGCGACGAGCATGAGGATCCAGCCGACGACCTCCACGTCGACCACGTCGAGGTCGACGTGGACGGCGAAGGCCAGCACGGCGCCGACGGTGAAGAGGAGGCGGTGGTTCGCGAGGTGCACGGGCCGACCCTGCGCCGTCCCGCCCCGCCGGCGGGACCGGGTTCACCCGGGCGCCCGAGCCGGGTCCCCCGGGCAGGCCAGAGGCGGCACGGTGCGCGAGCGGTCGTCACGGACGGTGCGCCGCGCTCGGCGGGCAGCGCTCGCCCGGTGGATCGCCGCGACCGGACCGCGAGCGGCCGGACGTAGGATCGAGGGCGCACACCGCCCACCACCAGCAGGGAGAACCGTGGCGATCCAGCCGATCCGACTCTTCGGGGACCCCGTGCTGCGCCAGCGCGCCGCAGAGGTCACGACCTTCGACAAGGAGCTGCGCCAGCTCGTCAAGGACCTCGAGGACACGATGCTCGCCGCGCCCGGCGCCGGTCTGGCCGCCCCCCAGCTCGGGGTCTCGCTGCGCGTGTTCACCTACCACGCCGACGGTGAGCTCGGGCACCTCGTCAACCCCGTCCTGGACCTGTCCGAGGAGTGCCAGGACGGCGACGAGGGCTGCCTGTCGTTCCCCGGCATCGTCGCCGATACCCGCCGGTCCCTGCACGTCGTGGCCAAGGGGTTCGACATGCACGGCGAACCGGTCACCATCAGCGGGTCGGAGTTCAAGGCGCGCGCCATCCAGCACGAGACCGACCACCTCGACGGCGTGCTGTTCATCGACCGGCTCGACAAGGCCCAGCGCAAGCTCGCGCTCAAGGCCGTCCGCGAGGCGGAGTGGCTCGGTCTGGACACCCCGCAGGTCAAGGTCTCCCCGCACGCCACGTTCGGTCAGGCGAGGTAGTGCGCCTCGTCGTCGCCGGCACCCCCGACGTCGCCGTCGCCTCGCTGGACGCCCTGCTGGCCAGCCGGCACGAGGTCGTCGCCGTCCTGACCCGCCCCGACGCCGCCGCCGGCCGGGGCCGCAGGAGCACCGCCTCGCCCGTCGCGCAGCGCGCCCGGGAGGTCGGGCTGCCGGTCCTGCAGCCGGCCCGGCCGCGCGGGGAGGACTTCCTCGCCGACCTGCGGGCGCTGGCCCCCGACGCCTGCCCCGTCGTGGCCTACGGCGCGCTGGTGCCGCGCGAGGCCCTGGACGTCCCGCGCTTCGGCTGGCTCAACCTGCACTTCTCGCTGCTGCCCGCCTGGCGCGGTGCCGCACCCGTGCAGCGGGCCGTCATGAACGGCGACGACGTCACCGGCGCGTGCGTCTTCGAGCTGGAGGAGGGCCTGGACACCGGGCCCGTCTACGCCCGCCTCACCGAGCCGGTCGGCCCCACCGACACCTCCGGCGACCTGCTCGCCCGGCTGGCCGTCTCCGGGGCCGGCCTGCTGGTCTCCGTCCTGGACGCCCTGGAGGACGGCACGGCGACGAAGACCGCCCAGCCCGCCGAGGGGGTCAGCCTGGCGCCGAAGATCTCCGTCGAGGAGGCCCGGGTCGACTGGGCCGCCGGCGCCCGGGAGGTCGACCGGCGGGTGCGGGGCTGCACGCCCGACCCCGGGGCGTGGACGACGTTCCGCGGCGAGCGGTTCAAGCTCGGCCCGCTGACCCCCACCGGGGAGGACCTGCCCCCGGGCCGGGTCGCGGTGGAGAAGAAGCGCGTGCTGGTCGGGACCGGCGCCGGGTCGGTCGAGCTCGGCCGGGTGCAGCCCGCGGGGAAGAAGGCGATGGGCGCGACCGACTGGGCGCGCGGGACCCGGCCGGAGCCGGGAGAGGAGTTCGTGTGACCGGACGGTCCATCCCCGGGCAGAGCACTGCGCGGCGCGGGGTGAAGCAGGACCGCTTCACCCGCGTCGACGAGTCCCGCAAGGTCGCCTACGAGGTGCTGCGCGCGGTGTCCGCCGAGGACGCCTACGCCAACCTCGTGCTGCCGAAGCTGTTGCGCGCCAAGCGGTTGAACGGCCGTGACGCCGCGTTCGCGACGGAACTGGCCTACGGCGTCCTGCGCGGGCGCGGCACCTACGACGCGCTGCTGGCCACCCTCGTCGACCGGCCGCTGGCCGACCTCGACGCCGGCGTCGCCGACGTCCTGCGGATGGGGCTGCACCAGCTCCTGGCGATGCGGGTGCCCGACCACGCGGCCGTCGCGACCAGCGTGGCGCTGGCCCGCAACGTCCTCGGCGGCGGGCCGTCGGGGCTGGTCAACGCCGTCCTGCGCAAGGCGTCCGGCCGCGACCTCGACACCTGGGTCGCCGAGGTGGCGCCGGGGGAGGGCGACGACGACCTCGCCGTCCGGTTCTCGCACCCGCAGTGGGTGATCCGCAGCCTGCGCGAGGCCCTGCGCGCCCACGGGCACGACCCCGCCGAGCTGCCCGAGCTGCTGCGCGCCGACAACACCCCCGCGCACGTCGCGCTCACCGCGCTGCCCGGGCTCGGCTCCGTCGACGACCTCGTCGGCCGCGACGCCGGCCTCGAGATCGGCACCGGGCGCTGGGCGCCGACCGCGGCCCACGTCGTGCACGGCGACCCGGGCAAGCTCGCCGCCGTCCGCGAGGGCCGGGTCCGCGTCCAGGACGAGGGCTCGCAGGTCGTGGCGCTGCTGCTGGCCGCCGCCGACGTCGAGGGCCGCGACGAGCGCTGGCTGGACCTGTGCGCCGGCCCCGGCGGCAAGGCCGCCCTGCTGGCCGCCACCGGCGCCGCGCGCGGGGCGCGGCTGACGGCCGTGGAGGTGGCCGCCCACCGCGCCGAGCTGGTCCGGCAGTCCCTGGCCGCCGTCCCCGGCGACGCCGACGTCCGCGTCGGCGACGGCCGCGAGGTCGGGGCGGCCGAGCCCGCGGCCTACGACCGCGTCCTGGTCGACGCGCCGTGCACCGGCCTGGGCGCGCTGCGCCGCCGCCCCGAGGCGCGCTGGCGGCGGACCCCGGCCGACCTGGGGGGCCTGGCCCCGCTGCAGCGCGAGCTGCTCGGCTCGGCCCTGACGGCCGTGCGCCCCGGCGGCGTCGTCGCCTACGCCACCTGCTCCCCGGTCCTGTCCGAGACCCGCCTCGTCGTGGACGACGCCGTGAAGGCCGCCGCCCGGGCCGGGGTCGGCGTCGAGCGCCTCGACACCCCGGTGGTCCTGGAACGGGTCGTGCCGGGGATGCCGGCCGCAGCCGCCGGGACGGCCGTGCAGCTGTGGCCGCACACCCACGGGACCGACGCGATGCACGTGGCGCTGCTGCGCCGCACCAGCTGACCCGCCCGCGCGGGGTCACCGGCGCCCGGGGCGCCGGTGACACCGCGACCGGCGCGTGAGAGGTTCACCTGCGTGAACTCCGCTGAGAAGGCCGCACGTCTGCGGCAGCTGCACGCCGACCCCGAGCTGCTCGTCCTCGTCAACGTCTGGGACGCCGTGTCGGCGACCGTCGTGGCCGGCGAGCCGCAGACGAAGGCGCTGGCGACCGCCGGGCACTCCATCGCCTCCACCTTCGGCTACGGCGACGGCGAGCAGGTCCCGCTCGACCTGGCCCTGTCGCTGGTCGAGCGCATCGTCGTCGCCGCCGGGGACCTGCCCGTCAGCGCCGACCTCGACGGCGGCTTCGGCGACGCCGGCGAGACGGTGCGCAAGGCCATCGGCGTCGGCGTCGTGGGCGCCAACGTCGAGGACCAGCTCCGGCCGCTGGCCGAGTCCGTGGCCCGCGTCGAGGCGGTCGTCGCCGCCGGGGAGGCCGAGGGCGTCCCCTTCGTCCTGAACGCCCGGACCGACGCGTTCGTGCGCGGGGGCGACCGTCCCCGCGAGGTGGTCCTGGCCGACGCGGTCGAGCGGGGGACGGCCTACCTGGCCGCCGGGGCGACCAGCGTGTTCGTGCCCGGTCCCCTCGACGAGGACGCCGTGCAGCAGCTCGTGGCCGCCTTCGGCCCGCAGAAGCTGTCCGTCATCGGGATCCCCGGGGTCCCGGCGCAGAGCCGGCTCGCCGAGCTCGGCGTCGCGCGCATCACCTACGGCCCGCTCACCCAGCGCGTCGCCCTGACCGCGCTGCAGGACGCCGCCCGCGGGATCTACGCCGGCGGGGGCGTCCCGGAGGGCACCCGGCCGCTGAACTGACGCCCGTTCGCGTGGACCTTCGGCCCTGATCGGGCCGGAGCGGCCCGCCGGGCCCGGCCGGTGGGCGAGGATACGGCCCGTGACCTGGATCGAGGACCTCGCCCGCCGCGCCGACGCCGAACTGCCGGACTACGTGTCCGCGTACTACCACTCCTCCGCCGGCGACGGCTCCTGCGACCGCGAGGGCATCGCGGACTGGAACGCCTACCGCATGCGCCCCACCGTGCTGCGCGACGCCTCGGCCCAGGACCTCACCACCGAGGTGCTCGGCACCCCCGTCGCCGCGCCCGTGCTCGTGGCGCCCATGGCCCAGCAGGTCGGCGCGCGCCCCGAGGGGGAGGTGCTCACCGCGCAGGGCGCGGCCAAGGCGGGCACCCTGCTCGGCGTCTCCACCAACACCGGCGCCCGCTTCGAGGACATCGCGGCCCAGGGCGCCCCCTGGTGGTACCAGGTGTACGTGGCCCGCGACCGGGAGGCGACCCGGCTGCTCGTCGAGCGGGCCGCCGCGGCCGGGGCCCGGGCGCTGATCCTGACGGTGGACACCACCCCGCTGGGCCGGGAGGTCCCGGCGATCGACCCGCGCAACTGGCCCGCCGGGCCCCGCAAGAACCGCACCGCCAACCTCACCGCCGCCGAGCTGGAGCGCTTCGGCACCGACACCGACATGGCGCTGGACCTGACGCCGGACACCATCGGCTGGCTCGCGGAGGTCTCCGGCCTGCCCGTGCTGTGCAAGGGCGTCCTGACCGCCCGCGACGCGCGCCGCTGCGTCGACGCCGGCGCCGAGGGGATCATCGTCTCCACCCACGGCGGCCGCCGGCTCGGCAACTCCGTGACGTCGGCGTTCGCGCTGCCGGAGATCGTCGCCGAGGTCGGCGGGGAGGCCGAGGTGCACGTCGACTCCGGCATCCGCGGCGGGGCCCAGGCCGCGGTGGCGCTCGCGCTGGGGGCCAGGGCCGTCCACGTGGGCCGGCCCGTGATGTGGGGGCTGGCCGCCGACGGCGCCGAGGGGGTCGCGGCCGTCCTGGACACCTACCAGGCCGAGCTCACCACGACCCTGCGGCAGATGGGCCTGGGGTCGGTGCAGGACCTGCGCCCGGCCGACGTCGTCGCCCGCCGCTGAGCCTCCTGAGCTCTCAGTCCCCGCTCAGGCCCCGGTCGACCAGGGCCAGCAGCCGGGCCGCGATCTCCGGGACGTCGTCCAGGGAACCCTGCGCGACGTCCCGGGTCAGCGCCAGGCCCGCGCGCGGGGACGTCGCGCCCACCCCGGTCCCGTTGAGGTGCAGCATCGCCAGCGCCGCCAGCAGGGCCGTGCGCTCGTTGCCGTCGACGAGGGGGCGCGTGCGCACGATGGAGTGCAGCAGCGCCGCGGCCTTGCGCGGCAGGTCCGGGTAGGCGTCGGCGCCGAGGACCTGCAGCTGCGGCCGCTGGACCGCCAGCGCCAGCAGCCCGGCGTCCCGGACGTCGTAGGGGCCGTCGGGGAAGATCCGGGTGAACCGGACGACGTCGCCGACCGTCAGGTAGCGGGTCGGGAGGATCACGCGCCCTGGGCCGTGACGTCCTCGACGGCGGGCCAGTCCTCCACGAGGGAGTCGAACAGGTCGCGGTTCTCCGCGTAGATCGCGCGCGCGATGTCCTGCACGTCGGCGCGGTCAGCCTCGTCGGCCTTCTCCAGCAGCCCCTCGAACAACCGCTGCCGGGAGACCCCCGGGTTCCGCGACTGCAGCCGCTCCAGCATCGAGCGGTGCTCGGGGTCCAGGCGGAGGGTGAACGCGGAGACGGGAGGCATGACGTCACCGTACACCAGTGGTTCGCCGTGACGTCAGAGCCGGACGGGGCGGTACTGTCGCCGCGTGCCGCAGCCTCGTGAACCCCGCGTCAACCCCAGCATCCTGTCCGCCGACTTCGCCAACCTCCAGGCCGAGCTCGCCCGCATCGCCACCGCCGACGCCGCCCACGTCGACGTCATGGACGGGCACTTCGTCCCCAACCTCACCCTCGGGCTGCCCGTCGTCGAGGCCCTGCAGAAGGTCTCCCCGGTGCCGCTCGACTGCCACCTCATGATCGAGGACCCCGACCGCTGGGCCCCGGCGTACGCCGAGGCCGGGGCCGCCGGCGTCACCTTCCACGCCGAGGCCGCCGCCGCCCCCGTCAAGCTGGCCCGCGAGATCCGCGCCGCCGGGGGCCGCGCCGGGATCGCGCTGCGGCCCGCCACCCCCGTCGAGCCCTACGTCGACCTGCTCGCCGAGTTCGACATGGTCCTCGTCATGACCGTCGAACCCGGCTTCGGCGGCCAGAGCTTCCTCGACGTCACCCTCCCCAAGATCCGCCGCACCCGCGCCGCCATCGGCGACCTCGACATCCGCCTGCAGGTCGACGGCGGCGTCTCGGTCGACACCGTCGAACGCGCCGCCGCCGCCGGCGCCGACGTCTTCGTCGCCGGGTCCGCCGTCTACGGGGCGCAGGACGCCGCCGCGGCCATCGAGGAGCTGCGGACCCTGGCGACCCGCGCCTGCGGCCACTGACCCGCTCACCCGCCCGGACCCCCGGGGTCCGGGACGGGAACCGCGCGGCGGTGGCCCGCGTGGCACACTGACCGGCACAGCAAGACCGCACGACACGCGTGCTCCGGGGTCGGTGGAAATCCGAACCGGCGGTGACAGTCCGCGAGCCCCCACCTCGGTGGGTGGTTGATCCGGTGGAACTCCGGGGCCGACGGTGAGAGTCCGGATGGGAGGCAGCGCGCGGCGTCGTCGTCGTGCGCCGTCGTCGTCCCCTCGGGGGCCCGGCGGCTCCCGTCGTCGACGCCCGGGTCGACGGTCCCGCCGTGGTGCACCCACCTGCGCGTGGGCGACCCGCCGGGCCACCGCCGACGCCTCCCCGCACGCCTCCCCGGAGCCCGCTGACCCAGCGTCGGCACCGTTCGAGGAGGCAGTTCGTGTTCACCGGGATCGTCGAGGAGATCGGCGAGATCGTCGCCGTGGAGCCGGGGGCGGAGTCGGCCCGCCTGACCGTGCGGGGGCCCGTCGTCGTCTCCGACGCCGTGCACGGGGCCTCCATCGCCGTCGACGGGGTCTGCCTGACCGTCGTCGACCAGCCCGAACCCGGCACCTTCACCGTCGACGTCATGCAGGAGTCGCTGCGGCGCAGCTCGCTGCGCGACGTCGCCGTCGGACGCCGGGTCAACCTCGAACGCGCGCTGCCCGCCGGCGGTCGCCTCGGCGGGCACATCGTCCAGGGGCACGTCGACGGCACCGGCACGCTGCTGAGCCGGACACCGGGGGAGGCCTGGGAGGTGGTCCGGTTCGCCGTCCCCGCCGACCTGGCCCGCTACGTCGTGGAGAAGGGCTCCATCACGATCGACGGGACCTCCCTGACCGTCTCGGCCGTCAGCGCCCCCGCCGACCCCGAGCCCTGGCTGGAGGTCTCGCTCATCCCCACCACCCTGGAACTGACCGTCCTGGGCACCAAGCAGCCCGGCGCCACGGTGAACCTGGAGGTGGACGTCCTGGCCAAGTACGTCGAACGGCTCCACGCGTTCGCCGTCCCGGCGGCCCCCACCGGGCAGGGGGTGCGCCCGTGAGCGTCGCCACCGCCCACGCCGTCGAGGCGGCGCTCGCGGCCCTGCGGGCCGGGCGGCCCGTCCTGGTCACCGACGCCGCCGACCGCGAGAACGAGGGCGACGCGGTCCTGGCCGCCGAGCTGGCCGGCCCCGAGTGGATCGGCTGGACCGTGCGCCACACCTCCGGGATGCTCTGCGCCCCCATGCCCGCCGACCGCGCCGACGCCCTCGAGCTGCCGCGGATGGTCGAGCGCAACGAGGACACCCTGCGCACCGACTACACCGTCAGCTGCGACGCCGCCACGGGCGTGACGACCGGCATCTCCGCCGCCGACCGCGCCCGCACCGCCCGCGTCCTGGCCGACCCGGCCTCCGCGCCCGCCGACCTGGTCCGCCCGGGCCACGTCTTCCCGCTGCGCGCCCGGCCCGGCGGCGTCCTGGAACGCCCCGGCCACACCGAGGCCGCCGTCGACCTGTGCCGCCTCGCCGGGCTGGCCCCCGTCGCGATCATCGCCGAGCTCGTCGAGGACGACGGATCGATGTCACGCTGGGACCAGGTCGTCGCCCTGGGGGAGCGGTACGACCTGCCCGTGCTGACGATCGAGGACCTGCGGGCGCACCTGTCCGCACCGGCTGGAGGAGGTAACGCGTGAGCGGGGACGGAAGCCCGGAGATCAGCGTCGACGGCACGGGGCTGCGCGTCGCGGTCGTCGCGGCGCGCTGGCACGCCGAGGTCATGGACGGCCTGCTCGAGGGGGCCCGGCGCGCGCTGGCCGCCTCCGGGGTCACCGACGTCGTCGAGGTGCGCGTCCCGGGGGCGTTCGAGCTGCCGGTGGCCGCCGCGCGGCTGGCCGCCGCCGGCTTCGACGCCGTCGTGACGCTCGGCGTCGTCATCCGCGGCGGCACCCCGCACTTCGAGTACGTGTGCGACGCCGCGACCTCGGGCCTGACGCAGGTCGCCGTCAGCACCGGCGTCCCGATCGGGTTCGGGGTGCTGACCGTCGACAACGAGGCGCAGGCGCTGCACCGCGCCGGGCTGCGCGGCTCGCGCGAGGACAAGGGCGCCGAGGCGGTGCTGGCCGCGCTGGAGACCGTCGTGGCGCTGCGCGACGTCGCGCCCCGGCGCGGCTGAGGGCGGGGGAGGCGGGGGGGGGGGGGGGGGGGGGGGGGGGGGGGGGGGGGGGGGGGGGGGGGGGGGGGGGGGGGGGGGGGGGGGGGGGGGGGGGGGGGGGGGGGGGGGGGGGGGGGGGGG
>NZ_JBJLSK010000006.1:0-190025 GCF_050871965.1 Kineococcus lubricus | reverse complement strand
TGTGGGTGGTGGTGGGCGTTGGGGCCCGCCCCACCACCCTCGGGTGGGGGACACGTGAGCGTGTCCCCCACCCGAATCCATGTCACCCCCTCGACAGAGACAGGAGAAGACGATCATGTCGAGCGTTTCATCTGCGGTCGACGGACTCGTCAGCGGGCTCGACACCGCCAGCATCATCTCGTCCCTGATGTCCGTGGAGGCCGCTCCACAGACACGGCTGAAGAGCAACGTCTCGACGTTGCAGGCCAAGGTGACCGCCTACCAGGCGGTCAACACGAAGATGTCCGCGCTGCAGACGGCTGCGAAGAACCTCACGGAGGCGTCCACCTGGACGGCGGCCAAGGCCACGTCCTCCGCGGACGGGCTCACGGCCACCGCGTCGACGTCGGCGCTGCCCGGTTCGATGAGCGTCTACGTCGACCAGCTCGCCCAGTCCCGTTCCGTCATCACGACCACCCCCGTGAAGGCGACCGATACCTTCGTCGGACCGCCGGCCATCCCGTTCGACGTCTACGACGCCGACGGGAACTTCAAGGGCCAGGTCACCCAGACGGGGACCCTCGAGCAGGTCGCGGCCGCGATCAACAAGGCCAGTGCCAAGCTCGGCATCACGGCGGTCGCCGTCCGCGTGAAGGACGACTACTACCGGATGCAGATCACGTCCGCGAAGTCCGGTGCCGCCGGCGACTTCAAGCTGGTCGACGCCGGGGCGGGCGCGAACGCCACCGAGGTCGGCGGGATCACGACGCTGGCCAGCGCTCAGAACGCCAAGCTCTACGTCACGGCGGACGGCAAGACCACGAAACCCTCGGGTTCGGACCCGGTCATCGAGGTCGAATCGTCGTCGAACACCTTCAGCGACCTGATGAAGGGTGTCACGGCGACGGTCACCAAGACCGGAGCGGCGACCGTGGCGGTGTCCAGCGACTCCGCGGCGGTGGCGACGGCCGTGAAGGGGCTCGTCGACGCGGCCAACGCGGCCCTGACCGAGATCTCCAAGCAGTCCAAGTCCGGGGTGGCCGGCACGGACGGTACGGTCAGCGGGGCCGGGGCGCTCAGCGGCGACAGCACCTTGCGCGCGCTGAAGGCCCAGATCCTCGCGACGATCACCACTCCCCTGGGGGGGAGCACGTCGGCGGCGAAGTACGGCATCCAGAGCACCCGGGACGGTGCCATCACCTTCAACCAGGACAAGTTCCTGGCCGCGTACAAGGACGACCCGGCCGCGGTGCAGATGGCCATCGCGCCCACCAGCGTGGACAGCACGAAGGCCGCGAGCCTGGCCGAGAACCTCATCAACGTCGCCAAGACCGCGACGGCGGCCCGCACCGGGACCCTCACCACGGTGATCGCCGGTGAGAACAACACGATCTCGTCCCTCCAGGACAAGATCGCCGACTGGGACACTCGGCTGCAGGCCAGGAAACAGCGCTACCAGACGTACTACTCCAACCTGGAGGTCGCGCTGGGCAAGCTGCAGAACCAGTCCACCTGGCTGTCCGGTCAGCTCTCCCAGCTGTGAGCTGACCGTGCTGCTCCCCTGCTGAAGGGCCGGTCACCGCGTTTGCGGTGACCGGCCCTTCAGTGCTTCCAGTCCGTGCGTCCTCGCACGGACGAGCTCCGGACTGAAGTCCGGAGCGGAACTGCCGATGGAACGAGTAACACCGGCCACCTCACGGAGGACCTCGCATGACCGCCACGACGTTCAGCTCGCGCAAGACCAACCGCTACCTCGGCGACAGCCTCGCCACGGCGAGCCCCGCCGCGTTGCTCGTGATGCTGTACGACCGGCTCCTGCTCGACTTGCAGCGGGGAGAGGCTGCCCAGCTCGCCGGCGATCGCCAGACCGCGCACACCAACCTCGTGCATGCCCAGGCCATCGTCACCGAGCTGGCGAACAGCCTGTCTGTCGAAGCCTGGGACGGCGGCCCGAAGCTGATGTCCCTCTACCAGTGGCTGCTCCAGGAACTCGCGGTCGCGAACGTGTCCGGCGACGCCGCCCGCACCGCCGCCTGCCGTACCGTCACCGTCGAACCCTTGGCTGAGGCGTGGCGCGAGGCGGCGCTCGAACACCTGAGCGGTGGCTCGGCCACCAACGACCCGGCGTGAGCACCCACCTCCCGCTGACTGCCGACAACTCTGCTGACGCAAGCGTCCCTGTCAGTCTGGCGCACTGGCGCATCGCGTGGGACTCAGCACTGCGTGCGGTCGAGCTCGACCTCGAGGACGCAGAACGGCTCATCGAGCGGTTGCACCGGGAAGAGGACGTGGTTGCAACGGCCAGCGTGGGTGACTGGGTGGCTCCGTCCCTGTCGGGGCCGGTTCCGACGGAGTTCGCAGATCGCGCACGAGCCTTGCTGCAACGCCAGTCCGACGTCAGCCAACGGCTGGTCGAGGCAATGGGGCACGTCCGTACGCAGCGGCGGGCGCTGACCAAACTCGACGCCGTGGAGAGCAGGCCGGTCTTCATCGACAGGGCCCTCTGAGCACCCGTCGGCTCAAGCGCTTCGGCCTGACCCGCGCACGGTTGCCGTTCACACACGGTCGAAGGAACAGTGAGGCCAGAGCGAGCGCGTTGACTTCATCACCGACCCGGAGGAGCCGATGAGACTGCTCAGCGCCTGTGTCATCACCCGTGACGAAGGTGACCGCCTGCGGGCGTCCGTGGACGCGGTTTCGCCTTTCGTGGACGAGGTCGTCGTCCACGACACGGGATCGTCCGACGGCAGTCCGGACATCGCGCGGACCGCAGGGTGTCGTGTCGTCGAGGGGACGTGGGCGGACGACTTCGCCGGTGCCCGGAACATCGCACTGGATCACGCCACGGGGGAGTGGGTCCTCAGTGTCGACACCGACGAGGTCTGTGCAGGCGATCCGCAGGCGTTCCGGTCCTGGCTCGTCGGGGTGCGCGAACCCGTCCTCGCGGTCACCCTGCGGAACACCGGGGCTGGGGCTGCTGCCGGGTTCGACGGGGGCTACGAGTTCACCGCTGTCCGGCTCTTCCGCCGCTCCGGTGCACGGTGGTCTGGCCGTGTCCATGAACGCGTCGTCCGGAACGGGGGCCGCGACGACCACGACGGGGTCGTGCGGCTGGTGCCTCCTGCGCTGCTGCACCTCCAGCACTCCGGCTACGCCGAGCCGGGAGCCATCCGGCGCAAGGCGGAGCGCAACGGTCGACTGGCCGCCATGGAGCTCGACGACCTCCTGGCAGCGGCCGTGCCGCCGTCCGAACTGGCCCGCACTGCTTTGAAAGTGGGCCGCTCGGCCATCGGGGCGCAAGATGCGCAGCGTGCCGTCGATGCGTTCGAAGCCGTCCGCGAGTTGCAGCCCGCCGGCCGGGTGTGGGCGGAGGCGACTGACTTCCTGATCAGGGTGCTGCTCGCGGAGGGACGACCGGACATCGCACTCGTCCTGGTGGAGCAACTGCGAGCTGCGGGTGAGCGGCTCGACTACTGTCGTTGGTTGCAGGCTCAATCATTGGCGCAGATGCGGCGACCTGCTGAAGCTCTGGAAGAACTCCGAGGGGTCAGGGAGATCGTGGACACCGCCGGGCGCCGTCACGACCCCGCTGCTCTGGATGTCTTGCGGATGTTGTGTTCCGAGCTCCTGGAGGCGTCCCGCAGTTGACGGGCCGCCGGTGACCCGGAGGCTTGGCCCAGCAGCACCGCCGCGCCGACGGGGAGCCCCACGTCCGCCTCCTCGACCACGTCCGCCTCCTCGACCACGTCCGCCTCCTCGACCACGTCCGCCTCCTCGACCACGTCCGCCTCCTCGACCACGTCCGCCTCCTCGACCACGTCCGCCTCCTCGACCGCGACGTCGTCCAGCGCGCCCTCGGCCTCCTCGTCGACGACCGCGTCCCCGGCGCCGACCACCCGGTCCCGCGACGGGCTGACGCTGGTGCGCCGCACCGACCTCGGTGACCCGGCGGCCGCCTTCACCACGAGCGCGTGCGAGACCTCGTGCGCGGGAGCGCCCGTGTGAGGGCGCAGAAGCGCAGGTAGCCCGAATCTCCACCGACGGAAGTGCCCACATCCGTTGGTGAGGTCGACCGGTGGCAACGGGTAGCTGGGTGGCGATCACCCACGAGGCACGCCCCTGGACCTCACGCGTCCCCGCCGAACTCGTCTCCCGCAGGGTGCGCGAGTCCCACGCGGGGG
Source organism: Kineococcus lubricus (assembly GCF_050871965.1). NCBI lineage: Bacteria > Bacillati > Actinomycetota > Actinomycetes > Kineosporiales > Kineosporiaceae > Kineococcus > Kineococcus lubricus. The sequence continues at coordinate 185,865 of NZ_JBJLSK010000006.1, read as the reverse complement.
AGTACCGCGCCGCGATCCTGCCGCCCACCGCCCACCTCGACCCGGTGCTGCCGCTGGGGCTGCTGGCCGAGGCCGAACGGGCGGCGGGGCTCATCGCCCGCTTCGACGCCGACAGCGCGGGGCACTCCGTCCCGTTCTCCGCGCTGCTGCTGCGGTCGGAGTCCGCGTCCAGCTCCCAGATCGAGAACATCACCTCCGGGGCGAAGGCCCTGGCCGTCGCCGCCCTCGACGCCGGGGACGCGACCCGCGACGCCGGGCTGGTGCTGGGCAACGTGCGGGCCGTGGAACGGGCCATCGCCACCGCCGAGCTCGACGCCCACGCCGTGCTGGCGATGCACCGCGACCTGCTCGCCGACTCCGCGCCCGACCACGCCGGCACGTGGCGGCAGGAGCAGGTCTGGATCGGGGGCAGCGGGTACGGGCCGCACCAGGCCGAGTTCGTCCCACCCCACCACGAGGCGGTCCCGGGGGCGGTCGAGGACCTGGTGGCCTTCGCGGCGCGGCAGGACGTCCCGGCCCTGGTGCACGCCGCGCTGGTGCACGCGCAGTTCGAGACCACCCACCCCTTCGTCGACGGCAACGGCCGCACCGGCCGGGCCCTCGTGCACGTCCTGCTGCGACGTCGCGGCCTGGCCCGGCACACCGTCGTGCCCGTCTCGGCCGGTCTGCTGCGCGACGGCGAGCAGCACGTCGCCGCGCTCACCGCCTACCGGGCCGGCGACGCGGAGCCGATCGTGCGGCGGTTCACGGCCGCGGCCGAGCACGCGGTCGTCCACGGCCGGGAGCTGATGGCCGACCTGCCGACGTGCGGGAGCGGTGGCGCTCGGTCGTGCGGGCCCGGGAGGGTGCGTCGGCCTGGGCCGTCCTCGACCTGCTGTTCCGCGAGCCCGTCCTGGACGTCGACACGGTCGCCCGCGAGGTCGGGGTGTCACCGGTCGACGCGGCCAGGGCGCTGGCCACGCTCACCGACGCCGGGGTCATCGTGGAGTTCTCCGGCCGCCGGCGGGGCCGGCGCTGGCAGGCGCCGGAGATCGTCAGCGCCCTCGACGAGTTCGCCCGCCGAGCCGGCCGGCGGGGCTGACCGCGCCCGTGCGCGCCCGGCGCAGGAAGGGGCCCGGACGTCAACAGCGTGTAAAAGGTGTGTGACGCACGAAACACTGCGGCGGTTCCGGCCGATGGTCCTTCGAAGGCGTGGACAGGCGCGCACGGACGACCGACGGGAACGACCATGGCCAGCACCCGCACCACCCCCCGGACCACCCTCGCCGCGTGCCTCGTGCTGCAGGGCGCCCCCGACACCGCGACCCTGGCCCCGGCCCTGGAGCAGGACCTGCGCGGGCTGGTGGACGTCGCCGACGAGGTCGTCGTCTACGACACCGCCGACCACCTCGCCCCCGGCAGCGCCGCCTTCGACGCGACCCTGCACCCGGCGGTCACCGTCGTCTCCGGCTTCTGGGCCGACGACCGCGACCGGGCGCAGGAGGCCGCGCTGGCCCACGTCGGCGCCGACTGGGCGCTGTGCGTGCTGGCGGGGGAGCGGGTCACGTCCTCGCCCGACGCGCTGCGGCAGCTGCTGAGCGACGCCGTGGACGTCCCGGCCATGTCGGTGCGCGTCGACGACGTCGTGCGCGGCACGCACCGCTCGGCGCGGCTGCTGCGCAACGGCCGGAGCGCGCCGGCGCGCGCCGGGGAACTGGCGGAGGTGCCCAGCGCGCTGCTCACGGTGCGCCAGCCGGTGGCGACGACGGCGAGCCTGCCGGCGCAGCGCGGGGTGTTCGACCGGGTCTGAGCCGGGCGCCCGCGCGGGCCCCGCGGCTAGGCTGGGTGCGACCCGGAGGAGGTGTCCCGTGACCGAACAGCCGACCACCACGCTGTCCACCGTGGGGCGGTCCCTCAGCTGGGAGGAGTACGAGAGCCTTCCGGAGGACCCGCGTGCGGAGTACATCGACGGTCGTCTCGTCGTGAGCCCGAGCCCCAGCGAGCAGCACCAGCTCATCGCCCTGGAGCTGACCTGGCTGATCAAGCAGGTCCTGCCGGTGACGCACCGCGTGAACACCGCGTGGGCGTGGAAGCCGGGCCGGGACGAGTTCATCCCCGACCTGATGGTCTACGACGCCGCCACCGCGCGCGCCGGGACCGGTGCCCGCTTCACCGGCACCCCGGAGCTGGTGGTGGAGGTCCTGTCCTCCAACCGCGGCGACGACCTGGTCTGGAAGAGCGCGAAGTACGCCGCGGCGGGGTTGCCGCGGTACTGGATCGTCGACCCGCGCGACGAGCGCGTCACCGCCTACGCGCTGGTGGACGGCATCCTCACCCCGACCGCGACGCTGGGCCGCGGGGACGCCGCCGACCTGGACGTGGGCGTGGCGACGGTCCACGTCGACGTGGATGCCCTGCTGCGCTGAGTTCAGTCGCCCGAGACGGAGAAGTGCTGGTAGTCCTTCAGCGACGTCCAGTCCCCGCCCCAGGAGAACCCGTGGTCGGCGAACGCCCGCACCACGGCGTCGTCCGCGAGCACTACTCCCGCAGCGGGTCTGCGGTCGACGAACGCGCGGCCGGCCTCGGGCAGCACCGTGGTGCCCTTGACGTAGGGGTTCTCGACGGGGTTGAGGTCGATCGCGGTGCCGTAGGAGTGCTCGGAGAAACCGGTGCCGCCGGTGGTGGCGCGGCAGTTGAAACCCGAGGTGTTGTCGGCGGCCATCGAGGCGTCGTCGGAACCGCCGAACGCCTCGACGGGTTCCATGCGCGCGACGGGGAAGCGCAGGGCGTACAGCCGCTCGAACACCGCCGCGACGGGCCCGGCGACGTCGGCGTGCACGACGATCCGGCCGGTGGAGGCGCGGCCGGTGAGGTCGACGGTGGAGACGGTGACGACGCGCAGCCGTTCGGGCCCGACGGGGCAGCCCGGTCGCCACGACGCGGACAGGTCGGCGGCGGTGACGGGTGCGGTCGAGGACGTGAACGCGGGCAGCGCCGGGGTGCGCAGCGACCGCGCCTGCCGGTCGACCCCGGCCGGGGCGGGGGCCGCGCAGGCGGCGAGCAGCCCGGCGGCGAGGGCGAGGACGGCGCAGCGTGGACGGCCCATCACCGCACGTTAGCCGCCGGTCACGGCACGAGCGCCGCGGACACGGCCGCGCCCGCCCGGCAGGACTCCCCCTCGTCGAGGTGGACGCGGTTCTTGCCCGCGCGCTTGGCCTCGTACATCGCGGCGTCGGCGCGGGCCAGCGCCCGCTCGGCGCGGTCGCCGGGGCCACCGCCGGAGCGGTCCCCGGCGCCGGCGAGGTGGGCGCCGACGCTGACGCCGACGACGAAGGTCCCCGCCGCCACGCTGACCGGCTCGCGCAGGGCGTCCAGCAGCCGCCGGGCGATGACCCGCAGGTCCTCGGCGCCGGTGACGTCGGGGCAGACGGCGGCGAACTCGTCCCCGCCGAGGCGGGCCAGGGTGTCGCCCGGGCGCAGGCAGGCGGCGAACCGGGCGGCGACCGTGCGCAGCAGTTCGTCCCCGGCGCCGTGGCCGGCGGAGTCGTTGACGGCCTTGAACCCGTCGAGGTCGCAGAACAGGACACCCACCCCGGTGCCGCTGCGGCCGGCCGCGGCCACGGCGTGCTCGAGGCGGTCGTGCAGCAGGGTCCGGTTCGGCAGCCCGGTCAGCCCGTCGTGCAGCGCCTGGTGGCGCAGCGCCTGCTCGGCGGCCTTGCGGGCGGTGACGTCCTCGATGAGGCACAGCAGGTGCCGCCCGGACGACCCGTCGGTGGCCGCGCCGGTCATGGCGGTGGCCGACAGCAGCCCCCAGCGGACGGTGCCGTCGACGTGGTGGAAGCGCAGCTCCAGCTCGTCGTGGGTCCGCTCGCCCCGCAGCAGCGGGGCCAGGGCCGCCGAGGAGCCCTCCCGGTCCGCGGGGTGGACGAGCTCGCGGACGTCGCGGGCCAGCAGCTCGGCGGTGCTCAGGCCGGTGAACCGGCACAGCGTGGAGTTGACCTGCAGGATGCGCCCCCCGTCGTCCTCGCCCAGCCCGACGATGACCATCCCGACGGGGGCGGTGTCGAAGGCCAGGCGGAAGCGCCGCTCGGAGGCGGCCAGGCGCTGCCGGTCGGCGCGCTTGCCGGTGACGTCCTCGACGTGGGTGACCGCGTACAGGGCCCGTCCCTCGTCGTCGTGGACGACCGCCATGTCGAGGGCGACCCAGATGACGGTCCCGTCGGCGCGCACGTACCGCTTCTCCAGGTGCGCGGTGGAGACCTCACCGGCGACCAGGCGCCGCACCTGCTCGCGCGAGACGTGCAGGTCCTCGGGGTGGGTGACGTCGGCGAACGTCTTGCCCAGCAGCTCCTCCCGGGTGTACCCGAGCATCCGGCACACCGCGGGGTTGGTGTTGAGGAACCGTCCCGCCGACTCCCCGGTCAGGGCGGTGATCAGCACCCCGGTGGGGGCGTGGGTGAAGGCCAGGCTGAAGCGCCGCTCGGCCTCGTGCAGCGCCGCCTCGGCCCGGCGCCGCTCGGCGATGTCGCGGGCGGCCAGGGAGGCGCCGACCACCGCGCCGGCGGCGTCCAGCACCGGCGAGACCGTGATCGATACCTCGACGTCGTGGCCGTCGCGGTGCCGGCCCACGGTGTCGCGGGCGTCGACGGGCGCGGCCCCGCTGCCGGAGGTGGCGCGGATCAGCCAGGCGCGCAGCTGCTGCGCCTCCACGTGGGACGCCAGGCGCTCCAGCCCGGCGCCGAGGACCTCCTCGGCGCGGTAGCCGTAGAGCCGCTCGGCGGCGGCGTTCCAGGACGTGATGGTCCCGGTGCCGTCGACGGAGACGATCGCGTCGCGGGCGCCGGCGACGATGCCGGCCAGGGACCGGGCCTCCTGCTCCAGGCGGCGGCGGTCGGTGACGTCGCGGACCGCGGCGTAGACGATCTGCTGACCGTCGGTCCGCACCGGGGTCAGCGTCAGCTCCACGACCAGCGCGGTCCCGTCGCGGTGGCGGGCCGGGACCTCCACGGTGCCGGTCAGCCGCTGGGTGCCGGTGGCCAGGAACCGGGCGAAACCGGCGCTGTGGGCGGCGGCGGCCCCCGGCGGCACGATCGTGTCCACGAGGGTCCGCCCGAGGGCCTCGGCCGCCGTCCAGCCGAACACGCGCTCGGCGGCCGCGTTCCAGGAGGTGATGCGCTGATCGGCGTCCACGGCCAGGAAGGCGTCGCTGGTGGCGTCCAGGACCAGGCGCAGCTCGGCGTCGCGGGCGGCGAGCTGCTGGGCGCGGGCGGCCAGCTCCTGCGCCTGCTCGACGTGCCGGCGCGCCTGCGCGGCGTACCGGCGGGCCTCACCGGCGTAGCTCTCGGCGACCCGGGTCTGCCGGCGGCGCTCGAACAGCGCCACCACCACCCGGGCCAGCCGCTCCAGCCCGTCCAGCTGGGCGGCGGTGAGCTCACCGGGCGCGGTGTCGAAGACGCACAGGCTGCCCAGGGAGTGCCCGCCGGGGCTGATCAGGGGGGCGGAGGCGTACAGGCGGACCCGGCCCAGGCGGCCGTCGACCCACGGGTTGGTGCGGTAGACCTCGTGCACGGACGCGTCGGGGACGTGCACGACCTCGCCGTCGAGGAAGTGCAGCGCGCACATCGAGTCGCTGCGGGCGGAGTCGGCCCCCTCGAAGCCGACGGTGGTGAGCTGGCACTGACGGCTCTCGTCGATCAGGTTCAGCGTCGCGTGCGGCACCCCGCACAGCATGGCCGCGGCGTGCACGACGTCGTCGAGCTCGACGTCGGCGGGGACGTCGAGGACGTCGTAGGAACGCAGCACCGCCAGCCGCTGGACCTCCAGGGGCGATCCGCTGCTCTCGGCGGACCGGTCGGGGGACACCACGGGACTCACCGGGTGAGGATCGGCAGGCGCGGCCCCGCGCTTGAGACCCCCCTGCGGGGGTCAGGACCGCACCGCGGCCCCCTCAGCCGTGGACGCCGGGACGCGCGGTGCGGACCCCGCGACCAGCCGGCCGTCCCGCACGTCGTACACCCGGCCCGCCCGGTCCACGCCCTCCTCGCGGTGCGCCAGCAGCAGCACGGCCCGGTCGGCGCGGGCGTCGAGCAGGTCGGCCACCAGCCGGGCTCCGGTCGCCGCGTCCAGCCCCTCCGACGGCTCGTCCAGCACCAGGACCCGCACGTCGGCCAGCAGCGCGCGGGCCATCGCCAGCCGCCGGCGCTCGCCGCCGGACAGCGGCGCCCCGCCGTCGCCGAGCCGGGAGTCCAGGCCGTGCGGCAGCGCGGCGAGCCAGTCCTGCAGCCGCACCCGGTGCAGCACCTCCACCAGCGCCTCGTCGGGGCTGCCCGGCGCGGCCAGCAGCAGGTTCTCCCGCAGCGACGTCGCGAACACGTGCTCGTCGTCGCCGACGCGGCCCACCACCGACCGCACGTCGTCCCCGGCCAGCTCCCGCACGTCGACCCCGTCCAGCAGCACCGACCCGGCCGCGGGGTCGAGGAACCGCTGCAGCACCGCGGCCAGCGTCGACTTCCCCGAGCCGGACGGGCCGCGGACCGCGACGACGTCCCCGGCGGCCAGGTCCAGGTCCACCCCCCGCAGGGACGGCCCGTCCCAGCCGGCGACGACCCCGCGCAGGCTCAGGACGAGGTCGCGCGGCGCGGGCAGCGGCCGCGGCGCGGCGGGCTCGACGGCGGCGACCGGGGTGGCCAGCAGCGCCGCGGCGCGCGCGTCGGCGCGGCGGGCCCGTTCGCGGGCGCGGGCGGTCTCGGGCAGGGCGCGGGTGGCGTCGGCGACGCTGACGCCGGCCAGCACGGCGGCCGCGACCCAGGCCAGCGGGGCCTGGGAGGTGCCGGCGGCGGTGGCCAGGCCCAGCACCACCAGCCCGGTCCCGGCGGCCGACAGCGCGGCCGTGGCCCCGGCGGCACCGGCCCGCCGGCGTTCGGCCCTCGCCAGCGCGGACTGCCTGCGGCGCACCACCTCCAGCGGCTGCACCGCGTCGAGGGTCTGCAGGTCCTCGACGGCGTCGAGGGTCTCCACGGTGGCGCTGGCCAGCGCGCCGACGTCCTCGCGGTGGGCCTGCTCGCGGCGTTCGGCCGCGGCGGCCGCGGCCGGGGCCAGCAGCCCGGCCACGGCCAGGCCGGGCAGCGCGGCCAGCGCCAGCCGCGGGTCCAGGACCGCGGCGGCGGTCAGGGCGACCACGACGGCCAGGGCGGTCACGGTCGCGGGGTGCCGGGCGCGCAGCACCCCGTCCACGCGGGCGTCGACGTCGTCGGCCAGCTGCACGAGCAGTTCCCCGGCGCGGCCGGAGCGCCGGCGCGACAACGGCCCCGGCAGCCGGGGGATCAGGGCGGCCACGACGTCGGAGCGCCAGCGGGCCAGCCGGGAGAACGCGGCGTCGTGGCTGAGGAGGCGTTCGGCGTAGACCAGCAGCGGCCGGGCGGTGGCGCTGGCGCGCACGAGGACGGCGGCCACCGACAGCGTCAGGACGGGGGGCCGGCCGGCGGCGGTGACGAGCAGCCAGGTCGCGGCGGCGGTGAGCGTGGTGGCGGCCAGCACCGCGGCGACGCCGGTGACCACGGCCAGCGCGCCCACCCGCCGCCCCTTCGCCGGCGGCACCCGCGGCGGCGCGGACGGGGTGGCCCGGACCCGTGGGACCGGTTGCGGGGCAGCGGGATCGAGGTCGGTCCCGGGGGAGGGCTCGGTGGTGGGCCGGGTGAGGGTGGTGGTGCGGTCGGCCGCGGCCAGCAGCGCGGGGCGGTGCGCGACGACGAGGACCGCGCAGCCGTGCTCGTGGGCCAGGGCGCGCAGCGTCGCCGCGACGGCGTCCTCGCTCGCGGGGTCCAGGTGCGCGGTCGGCTCGTCCAGGACGAGGGCGGTGGCGCCCAGCCGCACGGACAGGAACGTGCGGGCCAGCGCGACGCGCTGGCGCTGCCCGGCGGACAGGCCCGCGGCGTGCTCGCCGAGCGCGGTGGCCGGGTCGAGGTCGGCGGCGGCCGCGGCGGCCAGGGCCCAGGCGACGAGGTCGTCGGACGCCGCGCGCCCGGCCCGGACGGCGTCGGCGACGGTGGTGGCGTGCGCGAACTCCGGCCGCTGGGGCAGGTGCGCGAGCCCGTCGAGGCGGTGCCCCACGGACCCGGCCGAGGGGGCCAGGACCCCGGCCGCCACGCGGGCCGCGGTCGTCTTCCCGGCCCCGCTGGGCCCGGCGAGGGCGTGCAGCTCACCGGGCGGCACGTCGAGGTCGAACGCCTCCAGGACGGGGGATCCGTCGGCGCGGCGGACGGCGACCCCGCGCAGCCGCAGCCCGTCGGCCGGTCCGGCGGCGGCCACCGGCACGTCGGCGGTGAGGACCTCGTCGACGTCCCCGACCACCGAGGCCGCGTCGGCGGAGTCGTGGAACCGGGCGCCGACCTCGCGCAGCGGCCGGTAGGCCTCGGGGGCCAGCAGGATCACCAGCAGGGCGGTGTGCAGGTCCAGGGTGCCGCCGGCCAGCCGCATGCCCGCGGTGACCGCGACCAGCCCGACCGAGAGCGTCCCGACGAGGTCGAGGGCGGTGGAGGACAGGAACGCGACGCGCAGCACCGACATCGTGGCCCGGCGGTGGGCGTCGGTGGTGGCCGCCACGGCGGCGACCTGCCGCTGGGCGCGCCGGTGCGCGCGCAGCGTGGGCAGGCCGCGGACGGTGTCGAGGAAGTGGGCGGCCAGGGTGCGCTGGGTGCGCCACTGCCGGTCCGCGCGCGCCTGGGTGGCCTTGCCGAGCAGGACCGCGAAGACGGGGACCAGCGGCAGCGTCACCAGCACCGTCAGCGCCGAGCGCAGGTCGGCGAACGCGAGCAGCACCAGCACCGCGGGGGGCAGCAGCACCCCGGGGACCAGCGCCGGGACGTACCGGGTGAACCAGCCGTCCAGCGCGGGCAGCCCCTGGGTGAGGACGGCGCTGAGCCGGCCGCGGCCGAAGCGCTCGACCCAGGCGGGGCCGAGCTGCAGGGCGCGGGCCAGGACCCGGGTGCGCAGGTCGTCGCGCACGGCGGTGGCGGTGCGCTGGGCCAGCAGCGCGGCGGCCCAGGAGGTCAGGACGCGCCCGGCGACGGTGGCGGCCAGCAGCCCCAGCCCGCGGCCGGGGCCGGTGCCGTCCCACAGCGCCACGACGAGGTCGGCCAGCGCGAGGGCTTGGGTGACGAGCAGGCCCGCGGCGACGACCTCGACGGCGGCCAGGGCGGCGATCCCGGCCCGGGCGGGCCGGGCGTGCCGCAGCAGCCGGGGGTCGACCGGGCCCCGGGGGCGGTCCCGGGGGCGTTCTGAGCTCACCGGCCCGCGCCGACCCGGCGGCGGGCGGCGGGGGAGCCGGTGGCGACGCGGCGCCGGAAGACCCAGTACGACCAGGCCTGGTAGGCGATGACGCCGGGCAGGATCACCAGCCCGGCGACGGTGATCAGCTGCAGGGCGCCGTCGGAGGCGGCCGCCGCCCGCAGGGTCACGTCCCCGGCCGGCGACAGCGTGCTGCGCAGGAGCACGAACGACCCCTGGCCGAGGTGGGCGGTGAACACCGCCACGACGGTACCGGCCACCGCGAGGGTCGTCGCCGTGAAGGCGAGCACCTCCGCGCGGCGCCAGGCGGCGAGCGCGGCGACCGCGAGCAGCGCCGCGGCGCCGGCGACGACGGCGTGGCCGGCGGCGATGAACAGGGCCAGCGCGACGACGGTCAGGGCCGGGGCGGTGGCGACGGTGAGCCGGCGGGCGCGTTCGCGCAGGACGCCGGTGGTGCGCAGGGACAGGAAGGTCGCGCCGTGCACGGTGGTCAGCAGGACCCCGGCGAAGCCGCCCAGGACGGCCCACGGCCCGAACAGCGGTTCCAGGGACCGGCCCAGGCCGCCGCCCCACCCGGTGACGTGGACCTCCCCGTCGGCCGACAGGGCCAGCCCGGAGACCAGGACGCCCAGGACCGCGCCCCACGTCCCGGCCAGCAGCAGCGAGCTGCCCGCGAGGAAGGCGTCGCAGCGGTTCCGCCAGACGGTGGTGTCGTGCTTGCCGCGGAACTCGATCGCGACGCCGCGCACGGCCAGCAGCAGGAGCAGGACGATCATCGGCAGGTACAGGCCGGACAGCAGCGCGGCGTACCAGTCGGGGAAGGCGGCGAAGGTGACGCCGATCGCGGCGACCAGCCACACCTCGTTGCCGTCCCAGACGGGGCCGACGGTGCGCACGGCGGCGCCGCGCTCGGCCTCGGTGCGGCCCAGCAGCGGGCCGAGGAAGCCGACGCCGAAGTCGAAGCCCTCCAGGACGAAGAACAGCACCCAGGCCAGGACGGTGACGGCGTACCAGAAGACGGGCAGGTCCACGGTCGTGCCTCTCAGTAGCTCGTGTCAGTAGCTGGTGGCGAGTTCGTCGTCGGAGTCGGACTCCGCCGGTGCGGGGGTGGGCAGCTCGGGCAGGCCCTTGCGGACGAGCCGGACGGCGAGCTTGACCCAGACGTACGCCAGGGCCCCGTAGACCAGGGTGAAGGCGGCGAGGCTTGCGGCGATCTCGGCGAAGCTGAGGCCGGGGGAGACGCCGTCGGCGGTCTTGAACAGCCCGAACACCAGCCAGGGCTGGCGGGCGGTCTCGGTGAAGATCCACCCGAAGGAGTTGGCGAACAGCGGCAGCAGCGGCAGCAGGCCCACCGACCACAGCAGCCCCTGGGCCAGCCGGGGGTCGGGGTCGAGGACCTTCGCGCGGCGGGTGACCCACAGGTGGACCAGGGCGACGAGCGCGGCGAACATCCCGACGCCGATCATCAGCCGGAAGCTCCAGAACGCCACCGGGATGGAGGGCGTGTAGTCGCCGGGGCCGAACTGCGCGGAGTAGGCGTCCTGCAGGTCCTTGAGCCCGAGCACCTGGGCGGTGAAGGACCCCTTGGCCAGGAAGGACAGGAAGCCGGGGACCTCCACGGAGAACGTGGGGTCGTCGCTGCCCAGGGGGGCGTAGGAGAAGATCGAGAACGGGGCGCCGCTGGTGGTGCGGTAGAGCGCCTCGGCCGCGGCCATCTTCATCGGCTGGACCTCGGTGATGACCTTGCCGAGCAGGTCGCCGCTGACGGCGACGACGGCGCCGCCGGCCAGGGTGAACCACGCGCCGAACCGTGACAGGGTCCGGAACGCGGCGAACTCGGGGGTGCCGTGGGCGTACTGCCCGCGCAGCAGGTGCCAGACGCCGACGGCCATGACGAGGGCGCCGCCGGCCATGACGGCGCCGGCGTAGGTGTGCGGGAAGGCGGCGAGGTTGAGCTCGTTGGTGAGCAGGTCGAAGAAGTTCCCCAGCCGGGCGCGGCCGGTCTGCTCGTCGATCGTGTAGGCGACGGGGTTCTGCATGAAGGAGTTCGCCGCGAGGATGACGAAGGCGCTGATGGCGGTGCCGATCGCGACGACCCAGATGGTGGCCAGGTGGACCAGGGCCGGGAGCCGGTCGCGGCCGAACCACCACAGCCCCAGGAAGGTCGCCTCGAGGAAGAAGGCGAGCATGCCCTCGATCGCCAGCGTGGGGCCGAACACGTCGCCGTAGAAGCGGGCGAAGGCGCTCCAGGACAGGCCGAACTGGAACTCCTGGACCAGGCCGGTGACGACGCCGACGGCGAAGGTGGTCATGAGCAGCTTGCCGACGAGCAGGGACAGGCGGCCGTACCGGTCGTCGCCGCCGCGGGCGACGCGGCGCAGGTGGGCGGTCTGCAGGAGCGCGGTGAACAGCGCCAGGCTGATGGACAGCGGGACGAAGAGGTAGTGGTACAGCGTGGTCACGGCGAACTGCAGCCGGGTCAGCGCTTCGATGGTCACCGGGGTCCCGCCTTCCTCTACGACAGCCTGTCGTACTACGACCGAGTGTAGTACGTCCATCGGTAGTACGACGGGTCGCGTTCACCGGTGTGCTTGACGTAACATCCCGCCGTGGCCCTGGGAGAACTCGAACGCGACGTGATGGACCGGCTGTGGGCCGCCGACGGCCCGCTGACCGTCCGCGAGGTCCACGAGCAGCTCGCCGAGCACCGCAAGATCGCCTACACGACCGTCATGACCGTCCTGGACCGCCTCGCCAAGAAGCACGTCGTGCGCCAGGAGCGCGAGGGCCGCGCCTTCCGCTACACCCCCGCCGCCACCCGCGAGCAGATGGTCGCCGAGCTCATGCTCGACGCCCTCGGGGGAGTGCCGACCGTCGACGACCGCCAGGCCGCGCTGGTCCACTTCATCGGCGGCGTCTCGCCCGCCGAGGCCGCCGCCCTGCGCGAAGCCCTCGACGCCCTCACCGGCCCCGAGCGCCCGGACGCGCCCCCCGCCCCCTGACGCGCGGTGCAGGCGCTCCCGCCGACCCCGTAGGTTCTCCCGGGTGACTGCCGTCTGGTTCGCAGCGCTGGCGCTGCTCCTGGCGGGTCCCGTCCCGGCGCTGCTGGCGCGCGCCCGGTGGACCTGGCAGGTCCCGCGCGCCGCCCTCGTGCTGTGGCAGTCCGTCGCCCTGGCCGCCGTCCTGGCCACCCTCGGCGCCGGGCTGGCGTCGCTGTCGCTGCTGTTCACCGAGGAGCCCGGGTTCCCCTTCCTGGCCCGGCACGGTCCCGTCCAGACCACCCTCATCGGCCTCGGCTCGACCCTCGTGGCCATCGTCACGGTCCGGTTCTGGATCGTCGCCACCCTCGTCGGCATCCGCACCCGCCGCCGCCGGCGACGGCACCGCGACCTGGTGGACCTGCTGCACCGCAAGGAGTCCGTCTCCGAGGTCGACGCGGCGCTGCTGTCCGAGACCGGGGTCCGGGTGCTCACCGGCCCCGGCCGCGTCGCCTACTGCGTGCCCGGGGTCCGCTCCCGCGTCGTCGTCTCCGACGCCATGCTGAACTCCCTGACCCCCGAGGAGGTCCGCGCCGTCCTGGCCCACGAGCGGGCCCACCTGCGCGCCCGGCACGACCTCGTGCTGGAGGGCTTCACCGCCCTGCACGCCGCCTTCCCGCGGTTCGTCTCCAGCCAGGCGGCCCTGGACGCGGTGCGGCTGCTCGTCGAGATGCTCGCCGACGACGCCGCCCGCCGGCACACCGGCTCCCTGCCGCTGGCCCGGGCCCTGGTCTCGATGGCCGGCCAGCCCGAGGGCGACGCCGAGATGCCCGTGGGGTCCGCCGCGCTGGCCCGCGTGCGGCGCCTGGCCGCCCGCCCCGCCCGCCGCGGCGTGTCGGTCCTGACCTACGCCGCCGCCGCCGTCGTCCTCGGCGGGCCGACCCTGGCCGTCGCGGTGCCCTGGCTGCAGCTGAGCTACCGCGCGCTCGTCCGCTGACCGCCCCTCCCTGGGCGATCAAGGACTCAGCCCCGGTGATCGAGGACTCACGAGTCCTTGATCACCGGGGCTGAGTCCTTGATCGCCGAAGGGGGAGCGCTACTGCTGCAGGAGGTAGACCTCCAGCTGCACCACCCCGGGGCGGGGGGACTGGGCGTTGACCGCGCGCCAGAAGTCGCGCTTGGCCGACCCGGCGAACACCCCGGGGGCGGCGACGTCGAGCTGGGCGTTGACCCGCCGCGCCAGCGCCGTCCCGGCGCCGGGGTCACCGGCGGTCCCGAAGGTCAGGACGAACGCGGCGCGCCGGCCCTGGGCGGCCAGGTCGCCCACCGCGGCCGCGACCGAGGAGCGGATCGTGTCGTCGTTCGAGCCGTCGACGTCGACCTGCAGCACGACCGGGGCCTGCGCGACGCCCGCGGGCATCGAGGGGACCGGCTCGGGCGCGGCGGTCACCGTGACCGTCGGCACCGGGGTCGGGGCCGGGGCGACGGTGGCCGCGACCGGGCGCGGCTCCTCGGACCCGGCGTGCACGGCGCCGCCGGCGGCCAGGCCGATGATCGTCAGGGCCAGCAGGGCGTCGGCGAAGACCCACCCGGCCAGGCCGACCGTGGCGTTCTCCCGGGCGCGCACGGCGCGGGGGCCGCGGGACGGGCGCCTCACTGGCCGACCCGCGCGTAGCGACGGGCAGCCAGGTCCTGCAGCGTGCGGGGCGCGACGGCCACGAACTGCTCCTCGACCTCGGGACGGACCTCGGGCTCGGGGGCGCGGTGCACCCGGCGCTGCGGCTCGGCCGCGGGGACCGGCACGCGCTCGGCGCGCGGTTCGGGCCGGACCTCGGGACGCGGCTCAGGGCGCGGCTCGGGGCGCGGCTCGGGGCGGCGCTGGGGAGCCGGGGCGGCCTGCGGCGCCGGCGGCCGGACGACCGCGCGCTGCTGCTGCTGGTGCTGCTGCTGGCGGGCCGAGGCCAGCGCGATCCGCTCCGGCAGGGCCTCGACCTGGTGCGAGAGCTGGTCCATGACCTGGTCGACGACGCTGCCCAGCTCGTGGTTGAGGGTCTGGGTCAGGTCCTGGGTCAGGGTGCGGGAGGCGTCGCGGTAGGCGCGGTTGACCTGGCGGACGTGGTCCTCCCCGGCCATCGCCAGGGTCTGGGCCACGGCGCCGGAGACGTCGTCGCGCAGCGTGGAACCGATGCTGCGCAGCGCGCGGCCGGTGGCGTCGGCGTGCTCGTGCTGGACCGTCTCCAGCCAGCGCGGCACCGACCGCATGTCGTGGGCGGCCTCCACGAGGCGGTTCTCGATGCCCCGCCAGGAGTCCAGGACCTCGTTCTGGGTGGCCAGCAGGTCCACGAGGCGCTCCTCGTGGCGGGCGCGGCGGTCGGCGGCCTCGGCGGCGGTGGCCAGGACGCGGCTGGCGGTGCCGAGGGCGGCCTCGGCGGCCTCGGAGGTGCGCTCGACGTCGCGGCGCAGCGTCTCCATCGTCACCGCGGCCTGCTCGGCGGAGGCGGCGACGTGCTCGCTGAACGCCTCACCGGTCATCGTCGTGACCTTCTGCACGCTCTCCGCGACCGTGGCGTGCATCGTCTCGACCGACTCGCGGGCCGTGGTGGACAGGGCCGCGACGTGGCCGGTGACGGCCTCGCCGAAGTCGGCGGAGTGCTTGCTCATGGTCGCCGCGGCGCCGGACAGCTCGGTGATCGACTCGCGGGTCTGGGTGCTGAGGGCCTCCACGGCCGAGGACACGCCCTCGACCGCCGACAGGACCCGGTCACGGCCCTGCAGCCCCTCGCGCAGCGCCTCGGCGGTGCCGGCGCGGACCTGCTCCAGGTGCTCGGTCAGGGTCCGGGTGGACTCGGCCAGCGTGCGGGTGTGCTGGTCGCGGTCGGCGGCGATGAGCTCGCCGTGCCGGGAGACGGCCTCGGTGACGGCACCGCTCAGCTCCGTCGCGGCGCGCGCCACGTCGGCGCCGCCGGCGTTGGCGGCCTCGGCCGCGGTGATGGCGTGCTGGGCCGAGGAACGCACGGTCGCGACGAGCTCGCTGGTGTCGGCGTGCAGCCGGATGGTCTCGGAGACCAGGCGCCCCAGCTCGGTCAGGCCGCGCTCGAAGTGGGCGCCGAGCTGCTCGGCGGCGTTGCTGCGGTGCGGGGCCAGGGTCAGCGTGGCGCGTGCGGCGAAGGCGCGCAGGAGCTGCCGGTGGGACTCGTCGGCCCGCAGCGCGCTCACCTCGTCCAGGCGCTGGCGGCGGTCGGTCATGACCGCCGCCACGATCGCGGCGGTGATCAGCGCGACGGCCAGCTCCGCGACCCGGTCCAGGGAGAAGAAGGTGCGCCCGCCGAACCCGTCGAGCCACAGCTGCAGGAACGACTCCCCGCCGTCGGCCTCACCCGCGGCGCTCATGGCCCCGTAGGCGCGGCCGGCGAACAGCAGGCCGATCCAGGTCACCATGATCGGCGCGAAGACCAGGACGGTGCGCAGCGACCCCGACCGCAGGACGCTGCGGCGCTCGGCGGGCACGGCGGCGACGGCGGCGTCGACGTCCAGCAGGTCGAACAGGTCGGCGTCGGCCCAGCGGCCCAGCCGCCCGTCCCCGCCGTCGGCCTCGGTGCGCACCGCGGACGTCAGCTCCCGCAGCACGCCGGCGCGGTGCTCGGCCGGTTCGGTCGCGGCCAGCTGCGCGGCCTCGTCGGCCAGCTGGGACAGCTCGCCGGCACCGGTGTCGGTGAAACGTTCTGCGTCGTCCATGGGGTGGCGGTTCCTGTCGTCAGGTCGTGGGTGAGTCGTGGGTGACTCGCGGTCGACGGGGTGTTCGCTGTCGTCTACCTCGGCACTCCCGCCGCGGAGCTTGAGGACCTGGATGCTCCGGACGTGCGTCACCCGTCCGGCCCAACCTGTGCACGCACCGTGAACCACCCAGGAGCGGTCAAGGCGCCGGTGCGCTGGGCCGATGGGGTGGTCGACCCGGACGTCCCACCGCGGGGGCCGTGCGGAGCGCTCGCAGAGCGTGCTGAGCGCCCCCGCGGTACCGCCGTCCGGGTGAGGCTCACGGCCCCGGCCGGGGGAGCGGCGGACGACCCGCGCTCCCACCGGCACGGAGCACCGGTTCGGGCTCAAGCCGGGCCGCTCGTGGGCCGAAGGAGTGTCTGAGCCTCAAGAACCCCAAGCCTCGCCGACATCAGCAGCACGAACCGAAGTTCGAAACCCGGAGGGTGGCCCCGTGTCCGATCTCACCAGCGTCGCACTGCACACCGCGTTGAACGGTCTGCAGGCTCGGCAGCGGGCCATCGCCGACAACATCTCGAACATCAACACCAAGGGCTACCTGGCCAACAAGGTGCAGTTCGAGGACGCGCTGGCCAGCGCGGTCGCCGGCGGCTCGGCCGCTGCCGCGGCCACCACGCAGATCTCCACGAGGAAGTCGCTGGAGCCGACCCGCGAGGACGGCAACAACGTCAACCTCGACGAGGAGACGATCTCGAACATCTCCACCAACCTCAGCTACCAGACGGTGCTGAGCGCGCTGAACTCCAAGTACTCGATGCTGCGCACCGCGATGAGCAGCCAATGACGGGTTGAACCCCCGATCCCCGTCCCCCTGACCTGACATCCGGAGCACACCCCATGAGCATCTTCGACGCGATCGGCATCGCCGGCACCGGCGTCACCGTGAACCGCAAGTGGATGGACGCCGTCAGCGACAACCTGGCGAACATCAACACCGCGACCCGCACGAGCGACCCGGCCTACGAGGCCAAGTACGTGGTCGCCTCCGAGGCCGCCGACGGCAAGGGCACCCAGGTCGCCGGCATCGTCAAGGGCAGCGCCGAGGGCCGCCGGGTGTACGAGCCCAGCAACCCCCTCGCCGACGAGCAGGGCTACGTCAAGTACCCCGACATCGACATGAGCACCCAGATGACGAGCCTGATGATGGCCCAGCGCGCCTACCAGGCCAACCTGCAGACGATCACCGCCGCGAAGGACGCCTACACGTCCGCGCTGCAGCTCGGGAAGGGGTGAGGTAGGTGAGCATCGAATCGATCGGCGGCGTCGGGAACGTCACCGGCGCCCTGGGCACGCTGGCCACCGGGTTCGGGCAGGGCATCGCCGACACCGACAACGCGCAGATGACCAGCTCGATCGGCGGCGGCACCGGCACCGGTTACACCGGCACGGTCGCGCCGACCTCGGCCCTGGGGATCCCCGCGACCGGGGCCGTCGGCGGGGCGGACAGCGCCTCCGGCACCGAGTTCGCGTCCCTGCTCTCCGGGGGGCTGGACAAGCTCCAGGGGATGCAGTCCCGGTCGGACGACCTGGCCGTCAAGGCGGCCACCGGTGACCTCACCAACGTCCACGACTACATGATCGCCAGCAACGAGGCCCAGCTGGCCACCCAGCTCACCGTCGCCGTCCGCAACAAGGCCGTCGAAGCCTTCAACGAGATCTTGAGGATGCAGGTCTGATGGCCAAGGCCAAGGGAAGCGCGGCGATCGTCGAGAACGCCAAGAACTTCGTCTCCGGTTTCCGGACGTTCACGGTCGGCCAGAAGGCCGTCGTCATCGCGGTGGTCGCCGCCCTCCTCGGCGGCGCGGTCCTGTTCTCCCAGTGGGCCTCCAAGCCGTCGTACGCGCCGCTGTTCTCGAACCTGTCGGGGACCGACGCCAGCGCCATCACCGAGAAGCTGACCGCCGACGGCGTGCAGTACCAGATCGCCGACGGCGGCAAGTCCATCCTGGTGCCGGCCGACAAGGTCGACGCCGAGCGCCTGGCCATGGCCGGCGCGGGGCTGCCCGCCGCGACCGAGGCCAACACCGGCTCGCTGCTGGCCACCCAGGGCGTCACCGCCTCGGAGTTCGTGCAGCAGCAGGCCTACCAGCAGGACCTGAAGCGGGAACTGGCCAAGACGATCAGCTCCCTCGCGGGCGTCGACTCCGCCGTGGTCCAGCTCGCCATCCCGGAGAAGGACGTCTTCCTCGACGAGCAGGACCCCACGACCGCCTCGGTCCTGGTCAAGCTCAAGCCGGGCGCGTCCCTGTCCAACGACAACGTCACCTCGATCGTGAACCTCGTCGCCGGCGGCGTCCCGGGCATGGACCCCAAGAACGTCTCCGTGATCGACGGCGAGGGCAACACCCTCTCGACCGACGGCTCGGGCTCGACCGCGCAGAACGAGAAGACCAGCGACTACAACGCCTCGGCGTCCACGGAGCTGCAGGACTACCTCGAGGGCATCTACGGCAAGGGCAACGTCAAGGCCACGGTCAAGGCGACGCTCGACTTCGACGACAAGACGACCCAGTCGACCGAGTACACCCAGCCGCAGCAGATCGACCCGCTGGCGGAGTCGAAGACGTCGGAGACGTACAACGGCACCGGCACCGGGGGCGCGGCCACCGGCGTCCTGGGCCCGGACAACATCCAGGTCCCCGGCACCACCGCCCAGGGCGGCAACGGCGGCTACGCCAAGACCTCCGAGCAGAGCAACCCGGCGATCAACAAGACCGACACGGTCATCAAGCAGGCCCCCGGCAAGGTCACCAAGCAGACCGTCTCGGTCGTGCTGAACGCCGGCGCCAAGGGCGCCGCGGCCGCCGCGGACGTCAACCAGGTCACCCAGATCGCCACCCAGGCCGCCGGCGTGGACGCGGCCCGCGGGGACCAGATCACGGTCGTCAAGACCGCGTTCGACGACACCGCCGCCGCCGACGCCGCCGCCGCGCTGGCCGAGGCCGAGAAGGCCGAGCAGCAGGACACCCTCATCGGCTACGCCAAGACCGGTGCCCTGGCCCTGCTCGTCCTGATCATGCTCGTCGTCATCCTGGTGGCCTTCCGCCGCCGCAAGGTGGAGCAGGTGGACGTCCTGGACGTCGACCCGCTGCAGCTGGGCGACATCACCGCCCCGGCCGAGGAGTTCAAGGAAATCGCCCCGGCTGTCGAGAAGCCTGTGGCGATCGAAGCAGCACCGGTCGACCCGGCCCTGGAGGCCGCGGCCGCCCGTCGCACCGAGGTCGTCGAACTCGTCTCCCGCCAGCCCGAGGAAGTCGCGGAACTGCTCCGCGGCTGGCTCGCCGATCGGAGGTCCTGACCCGTGTCGTCCACCGAGCTCGAGGTCGCTCCCCTCACCGGGGCGCAGAAGGCCGCCGTCCTGCTCCTGCAGGTCGGTCAGGAGAACGCCGCGAAGGTGCTGGGGCACCTGCGTCCGGCCGAGATCGAGGAGCTGACCGCGGAGATCCTGCGGCTGCGCGCGGTCAGCCCCGAGGTGGCCGGCGTCGTCCTGGAGGAGTTCCACGGGATGATCGCCTCGCCGCTGCGCGGCGGGCTCGGTGGCCTGGACTTCGCCCAGTCCCTCCTGGAGGGCGCGCTGGGCGCCGACGGCGCGGCCGAGGTCCTCGGCCGCGTCGCCGAGGCGGCCGTGGTGCAGCCCTTCCAGTTCCTGCACCAGGCCGACCCGCAGCAGATCCTCACGTTCCTCACCGGCGAGCACCCGCAGACCATCGCCCTGGTCGTGGCGCACCTGCGCCCGGACCAGGCCTCGATGATCCTCGGCGGGCTCAGCGCCGACATGCAGGCCGACATCGCGCTGCGCATCGCCACCATGGAGGCGACCAGCTCCGAGTACGTCCGCCTCGTCGAGGACGTCGTCCAGCGCCGCACCTCCACCGTGCTGCAGGCCAAGACGAACACCGCCGTCGGCGGCGTCCAGCCCCTGGTCGACATCATCAACCGCGCCGACCGCGGCACCGAGCGCTCCATCCTGGAGGGTCTGGCGACCAAGAACGCCGCGCTGGCCGAGGAGATCCGCGGCCTCATGTTCGTCTTCGAGGACATCACCACCCTCGACGACCGCGCCATCCAGCTCGTGCTGCGCGGCGTGGAGACCGCCGACCTCGCCACCGCCCTCAAGGGCGTCACCGAGACCGTCCGGGACAAGATCCTCAAGAACGTCTCCGAGCGGGCCCGCGAGAACCTGCTCGACGAGATCGAGCTCATGGGCCCGGTCCGCATGTCCGCGGTCGAGGAGTCGCAGCAGAAGGTCGTCGCGATCATCCGCCAGCTCGAGGAGTCCGGCCAGATCGTGCTGACCCGTGGTGGTGACGATGACTTCGTCGCGTAGCTTCGTGCCGGCCGACACCCGGCCCACCACCACGCGCGACCCCCGGGTGTTCGTCGCGGTCCCGGCCGCGACGAGCACCTCCGCCCGCGGCTTCGTCGGCCTCGACCTCGCCCCGCGCGAGGACACCGAGGAACTGGTGCAGCTGCGCGAGAAGGCCCGCACCGAGGGCTACGCCGCCGGCTGGGCCGCCGGCATGCGGCAGGCCGCCGAGAAGGCCGCCGCCGAGCTGGAGGCCCAGAAGGAGGCCGCGCACGCCGCGGCCCGCGCCGACCGCGAGGAGCGCCGCGCGGCCCGCGGCCGGGCCGAGGAGGCCCTGCTGGCCGCCGGCGACGCCCTGCGCGCCGAGCGCGAACCCGCCATCGGCGCCCTGGCCGACACCGTCCTCGAGCTCGCCCTCGAGCTCGCCGGGGCCGTCCTGGACCGCGAGGTGCAGCTGATGGACTCGCCCGTCGGCGAGGCCGTGCGCCGCGCCCTCAAGCCCCTGGACGCCGAGAAGCCCGTCACCGTCCGCGTCCACCCGGACGACTTGAGCGCCCTGACGGGTGACGCCCTCAAGGGGAAGCACGCATCGTCCGACACAGAACTCGTGAGCTTCCTCCCCGACCCCGCCATCGCACCGGGTGACGCCATCGCCCGCCAGGGTGACACCGAGGTGGATGCCGGCCTGCGCGCCAGCATCTCCCGCGCCCTGGGTGCCCTCGTCGGAGAGGGCCTGGACGGAGTCCAGGCGTGAACGCCCCGACGAACCTGCTCAGCACCCGCCTCGCCGCCGGCGTGCGCGAGCTCCTGGCCCCCCAGGTCGCCCGCGCCGCCACGGCCGCCGCCCCGCAGGTCATCGGCCGCGTCAGCGGCATCGTCGGGCTCTCCGTCGAGGTCGCCGGCCTCGAGGCCGCCGTGGGGGAGACGATCCTGCTCGGCGACCACCGCTGCTCCATCCCCGCCGAGGTCGTCGCCGCCGAGGGCTCCAAGCTGCGCTGCCTGCCGCTGGGGCACCTCACCGGCCTGGCCGCCGGCGCCCCCGCCGTCGCCACCCGCCGCCCCTCCGACGTCCCCGTCGGCCCGTCCCTGCTGGGGCGCGTCGTCGACGCCATGGGCAACCCCCTCGACGGCGGCGAGCCCCTCGTGGCCGCCCCCCGCGCCGCCCTGCACGCCACGCCGCCGCCGGCCCTGACCCGCGGCCGCGTCGACACCCCGCTGGGGCTGGGCGTGCGGGCCCTGGACACCCTGGTGCCCGCCGGCCGCGGCCAGCGCTTCGGCATCTTCGCCGGCTCCGGCGTCGGGAAGTCCTCGCTGCTGTCCATGATCGCCCGCGGCACCTCCGCCGACGTGTCCGTGCTCGCCCTCATCGGCGAGCGCGGCCGCGAGGTCCGCGAGTTCCTCGAGGACGACCTGGGCCCGGAGGGCCTGGCCCGCTCCGTCGTCGTCATCGCCACCTCCGACGAGGCCCCCGTGCTGCGGCTGCGCGCCTCCCTGACCGCCACCGCGATCTCGGAGTCCTTCCGCGACATGGGCGCCGACGTCGTCCTCATGATGGACTCCCTCACCCGCGTCTCCATGGCCCAGCGCGAGATCGGCCTGTCCGTCGGCGAGCCCCCCGCCACCCGCGGGTACCCGCCGAGCGTGTTCGCCCTCATGCCCCGCCTGCTCGAGCGCGCCGGGCCCGGCGTCACCGGTTCCATCACCGGGATCTACACCGTCCTGGTCGACGGCGACGACCACAACGAGCCCATCGCCGACACCGCCCGCTCCATCCTCGACGGCCACGTCGTCCTGGACCGCCGCCTGGCCACGGCCGGGCACTTCCCGACCATCGACGTCCTCGACTCCGTCTCCCGCGTCGCCGGCCGCGTCACCACGCCCGAGCAGAAGGCCGCCGCGACCGCCCTGCGCCGCGTCATGGCCGCTCACCGCGAGGCCAAGGAGCTGATCGACGTCGGCGCCTACCAGCCCGGGGCCAACCCCGAGGTCGACGCCGCGGTGGCCCACCTGCCCGCGATCAACGCGTTCCTGCGCCAGGACATCCACGACATCACCCCCGCCGACCAGGCGTGGGCCCAGCTGCAGCAGCTCGTCCAGAGCTTCGGAGGTGCCCGGTGAGCGCTGCCAAGGCCATCTTGGCCCTGCTGAAGCTCCGCAAGGTCCAGGCCGACCAGATCAAGGTCGACGTCGCCGCCGCGAACGCGGTGCTGCGCAACGAGCAGCGCCGCGCCGCCCGCGTGCGCCGCGAGCTCGGCGAGGCGCACCTGACCGACGAGACCATGGCCGCCTGGACCGCGGCCGTGGCCCGCCGCTCCGCCCTCGTCGCCGACCTGGAGAACACCCGCGCCCTCGTGGCCCGCGCCGAGGTCGACCTGGGGGAGAAGCAGGCCGCCTGGGCCCGCGCCCGCCGCGCCGAGCGCTCCCTGGAGCGCATCGTCGAGCGCCACGAGCAGGCCCAGGAGGAGGCGGCGCTGCGCGCCGACCAGAAGGCCCTCGACGACCGCACGGTCGCCGAGTTCGCCGCCAAGGCCCGCCGCCGCGCCCAGCTCGAGGGCGGTGACCGGTGAGCGTCGCCGAGATCCAGTCCCGCATCGCCGACATCGAGGCCCGGATCGCGCGGTTCACCGGCACCGGGCTCGGGCAGACCCTGGCCACGGCCACCCCCATCTCCTCGGTCTCCCCGGCCTCCTCCGCCTCCTCCGCCTCGTCGGTCACCGCCGCCTCGTCCGCGTTCGCCGACGTGCTGTCCACCACCGGCTCCGGCGCCTCCGGCGTCGTCGGCCGCGGCCTGCGCTCCCTCAACGACACCTCCGCCGGGCAGAAGCTGCTGGCCGTCGCCCAGCAGTACACCGGCACCCCCTACAAGTGGGGCGGCACCACCCCCGCCGGCTTCGACTGCTCCGGCCTCGTCCAGTACGCGGCCAAGCAGGTCGGCATCACCCTGCCCCGCACCGCGGCCCAGCAGGCGAAGGTCGGCACCGAGGTGCCGTCCCTGGCCCAGGCCAGGGCCGGCGACCTCGTCGTCCTGGAGAACGGCCACCACATCGGGATCTACGTCGGCGACGGCAGGATGCTGCACGCGCCGAAGACGGGTGACGTCGTGAAGATCTCCAAGGTCTGGGAGACCCCCGTGACCATCCGCCGCCTCGGGACCGCCGCCGCCACCACGGCCGCCGGGGCCGGTGTCGCCGCGGCGCTGCTGTCCGGGCTGGGCGGCACCACCGCGGCCGGCTCCTCCTCGTACGTGCGGCCGGCGTCGCTGTCCTCGACCTCCGCGAAGTCGGCGCCGTACGAGGCCGCGTTCAGCGCCGCGGAGCAGAAGTACGACCTGCCCGCCGGCCTGCTGCGGGCCGTCGCCAAGCAGGAGTCCGGCTTCAACCCCGCCGCCCGCAGCGGTGCCGGGGCGACGGGCCTGATGCAGTTCATGCCCGCCACCGCGCGCAGCCTGGGCATCGACCCGAGCGACCCGTTCGCCTCCATCGACGCGGCCGGCAAGTACCTCGCCGGGCACCTGAAGACCTTCGGGTCCGTCCCGCTGGCCCTGGCCGCCTACAACGCCGGGCCCGGGAACGTGAAGAAGTACGGCGGCATCCCGCCGTTCACCGAGACCCAGAACTACGTCAAGAAGATCACCGCCGACCTCGGGAGTGCCGCGTGAGCACCAACCTGTCCGTGACCTCCCTGCCGTTCCCGGTGGGCGCCCCGCGCGAGACCGTCCGCACCGCCCCCACCTCCGACGGCGACTTCGCCGACTCCTTCGGGCAGGCCGTCCAGGACCTGCGGACCTCCGCCCGCGACGAGCGGAGCCCCCGCGAGGACCGCGCCGTGCGCCCCGAGCGCGACCAGCCGGACAGCCCGGTGCGCCCCGGCCGGGCCGACGACGCGCGCCCCGACGCCCCCGCGCGCACCGACCGCGCGCAGGGCGGGGCCGCCGACCGCGCCCGTGAGCACCGGGCCGACCGCACCGAGTCCGCCCGCCCCGGCCGCGCCACCGTCCGCAAGGCCGACGGCGCCGACGTCGAGACCACCGACGAGCCCCGCACCGAGGCCACCGCGGTCCCGGTCACCCCCGTCGACCCCGCCCTGCTCGGGCTGCCCGCGGCCCTGCGCGCCGCGCTGACCCCCCGGGCCGTCGACGGCGAGGTCACCGCCGAGGCCCCGGCCGCGGTCGCGACCGCCACGCTCGCCGCCGCACCCGGCACCGCCGCCGGTGCCACCGGCCTGCCCGTCACCGTCGAGAAGGCCACCGTCGGGCCGGTCACCGCCCCGGCCCTCGCGACCACCCAGCCCGTCGTCGAGGCCGCCCCCGCGGGCGCACCGGCTCAGGGAGCCCCGGCCGCCGCCCCGCTCGCCGGGGCCGCGCCCGCCGCGACTCCCGTTGCCGCGCAGCCGGTCCCGGCGCCCCTGCCGGCCACCGCGCCCGCCGTGACCGGCGACCCCGTCGCCGCGGCGCTCGCGACCGCGACCGTCACCTCGACGCCCGCGGCCGTGCCCACCGCCCCCGCCGCGGTGCAGACCGCCGTCACCGGGCTGCCGCAGCACGCGCGGCCGGACGCGGCGAGCACCCCGGTGGTTCCCGCGACCGCTGCGGCGACCGCTGCGGCGACGGCTCCGGCCGCCGCGGCGGCGCCCGTCGTCGCCGCTGCGGCGCCGGCCACCCAGGCCGCGCCGTCCACCCCGGCCACCCCGGCCGCTCCCGGGGCGGCCGACACCGCGGCGCCGGTCGTCGTGGTGCCCACCGGCGCGGGGGAGACCTCGGGCCAGGCGGGCCAGCAGACCGGCCAGCAGACCGGGCAGCAGGGTGGCCAGCAGACCGGGCAGCAGACCGGGCAGCAGACCCCGGCCCCGCAGTTCGCCCCCTCCGCCGCGCGCGGCGCGGAGCAGGCCCCCACCCAGCCGCTGCCGACCGTCCCGGCCACCGGCCCCGCGGTGACCGCGCAGACCGCGCCGCCGGTCGCCGCCGCGGCCCCCCAGGTGCGGCCCGCCGACGTGGACCCGGCCCTGACGCTGGTCCCCGCGCAGGCCCCCTCGGTCACCGGCACCGCCACGGTGACCGCCCCGGCCACCGCCACGGCCTCCACCCCGCCCGCACCGCTGCCGCTGACCAACCCGGCCGCGTTCGCGCACGGCGTCGCCGGCAAGGTCGAGGACCTGCCGCACACCGACGCGGTGCACCGCATGACCGTCGAGGTGACCCCGGAGGGCCTGGGCCCGGTCAAGGTCACCGCCGAGGTCAGCGGGGGAGCCCTGCACGTGTCCCTGGCCGGTGCCTCCGAGGCCGCCCGGCACGCCCTGAAGGCCGCCGTGGGCGACCTGCAGCGCGAACTGGCGACCACCGGCTTCACCCAGACCAGCGTCGACGTGCGCGCCGACTCCGGGGCCTCCCAGCAGGGCCGCTCGGCCGACGCGCAGTCCGGCCAGGGGCAGCAGGGCTCGGCCGGCCAGCAGGGGAGCGGGCAGCAGTCGCCCGGCCACAGCGCCCGGTCGGCGTTCTCCGCCGCCGCCGCCGAGCGCCGCGCGGCCCGTGAGCTCGCCGCCGCCGCCGACGGCCGCGTCGACCTGAGCGTCTGAACCGTTCCAGCCGGGAATCCACCCGACCGGGCGCAGTGAGTGCCCGTTCGGGCTACAGCTCCTCACCCGTTCGTCCGAAGGAGAAGGCATGACGATCGATGCGGCCAGCGGGGCGAGCAGCTACTACGCCTCCCTCACGGCCAACTCCGACGCCCTCACCGCGGCGAAGGCGACCAAGACCGCCAACGCCACCGACACCTCGGCTGCGGCGACGAAGAAGACCAAGGACGACAAGGACATGTTCCTCAAGCTCCTGGTCGCCCAGCTGAAGTACCAGGACCCGTCGAAGCCGGCGGACACCACGGCCTTCATGGCGCAGACGGCGCAGTTCTCCGCGCTGGAGGCCATGCAGGACGTCGCCACCCAGTCCAGCACGATGGTCGCGGCGCAGAACAAGCTGCAGGCCAGCGCGCTGGTCGGGCAGAAGGTGTCCTACACCGACCCGAACGGCAAGGTCGTGACCGGTGAGGTCAAGTCCGTCTCGTTCACCCAGGGCTCGGCCGGCGGCACCAACGGCGAGCCGGTCCTGAACGTGGACGGCGTCAGCGTCGTCCTGTCCAAGGTCACCGGGGTCGGCACCATCGACGCCGCCGCGATCAACGCGGCGGCCGAGAAGGCGGCCGCGGAGGCCAAGGCGAAGGCTGAGGGCACCGCGACCGCGGGGACCTCCAGCAGCTCGTCCACCGCGTCCTCCGGGACCTCCGGAGCCACTGGGACCGCTCAGGGCGCCCAGACCACCGGCAGCGCCGGTAGCACCGGTAGCAGCGCCGCCACGGGCGGCACCGGCACCCCGAGCACCACCCAGAACTCCGGCACCACCGGAACCCCGGGTTCGACGAACTCCTCGCAGTCCGCCTGATCCCTCCGCTCGCTCCTCCCGTTCCTCCCCGTCAGCCCCCTCGAAAGGTCTGAAGCATGCTCCGCTCCATGTTCTCCGGCGTCAGCGGCCTCCGTTCGCACCAGACGATGATGGACGTCGTCGGCAACAACATCGCCAACGTCAACACCGCCGGGTTCAAGAGCTCGGGTGTCGTCTTCGCCGACACGCTCTCCCAGCTCACCAAGGCCGCCGGTGCCCCGACCGACGCCAACGGCGGGACCAACCCGTCGCAGGTCGGCCTCGGTGTCCGCGTCCAGGCCATCACCCAGAACATGACCCAGGGTTCGGCGCAGGCGACCGGCAAGTCGACCGACCTGATGCTGCAGGGCGACGGCATGTTCGCCGTCCAGCAGGGCGACGGGGTCTTCTACAGCCGCAACGGGTCCTTCACCCTCGACGCGAACGGCTCGGTCGTCACCAACGACGGCGCCTACGTCATGGGCTGGAAGCCGGACGCCAACGGGGACATCAACACCAACAGCCAGATCCAGAAGCTGGTCATCCCCTCCGACACGGTGATGCCGGCCAAGGCGACCACCACCGGCACCATCACCGGCAACCTGGACAACACCCCCGTCGGCGGCAAGACGCCCCCCGCGCCCACGACCACCTTCAAGGGGTACGACGAGCAGGGCAACCTGACCACCGTCCAGGTGCGCTTCCAGAACCAGGGCACGTACAACTCCGGGACCTCGACCTACACCAAGTCGAACGACTGGGACGTGCAGATCTGGGACCCGACCGCCAACAGCGGTGCCGGTGACTTCGTGAGCACCGGTCAGACCATCGACTTCACCACCACCAACCCGATCGGTGCGGCCGACACCGCGCGGGTCTACCCGGGCCTGGCGTACAAGGACGCGGCGGGTGTCTCGCACACCATCGAACTGGACCTCAAGGGCCTGTCCGGCTACGTCGGCACCTCCGGCACCAGCTCGATCCAGGGCACGGAGAACGGCGCCCCGATCGGGACGCTGACCAGCTACTCCTTCGGCACCGACGGCGTCATCACCGGCTCGTACTCCAACGGGTACAAGCAGTCCCTGGGCCAGGTCGCCATCGCGTCGTTCAACAACGCCGCGGGTCTGCGCAAGGAGGGCAACTCCCTCTACAGCGTCTCGACGAACTCGGGGAACCCG
Organism: Kineococcus lubricus; assembly: GCF_050871965.1. Classification (NCBI taxonomy): domain Bacteria; kingdom Bacillati; phylum Actinomycetota; class Actinomycetes; order Kineosporiales; family Kineosporiaceae; genus Kineococcus; species Kineococcus lubricus. Next base: position 157,953 of record NZ_JBJLSK010000006.1, on the reverse strand, counting down.
GTGTACGGCATCGCCGGCCAGGCCGGCCGCGGGGGCATCCTCGCCGGCTCCCTGGAGATGTCCAACGTCGACCTGTCGGCGGAGTTCACCAACCTGATCCTCGCCCAGCGCGGTTTCCAGGCGAACTCGAAGGTCATCACGACCTCCGACGACGTCCTGCAGGAACTGGTCAACCTCAAGCGCTGACGCTGATCCACCCGTTGCGGGCCCGGTCAAGGCCGGGCCCGCAGTTGCCGACACCCTCTTGGAGCAACCGCTCCGAGAGGGTGTTCTGCTTTCCGGCTTCCGTCGCGGAGAGTGACATCCGGTGGCCCATTAGCACGAACGGGTGCATGGTGCAACCCCCTCTCAGGTCCACGGGCATCGCGCCGATGAACTGGGTGGAACCACCCAGCCCACGGACGGGCGCCCCCGCCTCCATCGCCAAGGACGGACCACACGTGATCCTCGTGACTCGCCTCAACGGGTCGGTGTTCGCCGTGAACCCCGATCTGATCCAGCGCGTCGACTCGACCCCTGACACCGTCATCACGCTCGTCGACGGCGCGAAGTTCGTCGTCACCGAGCCCCTGGGCGAGGTCATCGAGCGCGTCATGGCCTTCCGCGCGCGCGTCGTCGCGACCGCGCACTCGCTGGAGGAGACGGGGACGGCCGACGTCCTCGAGCTGCCCTCGCACCCGCAGGGCCACTCCACCGACCACCAGACCACCAGCACGACCGACGGCGAGCTGCCGGCCCCGGTCCCGCTGCACCGCAGGAGGCCCTGAGCCATGGACTTCGCAACTCTCGGCGGCCTGATCGTCGCCGCCGCCGCCATCCTGTGGGCGCAGAACCACGAGGGCGGTGCGATCACCGACATCCTGCTGCCCGGGCCGCTGGTCCTGGTGTTCGTCGGCACCATCGGCGTCGGTTTCATGGGCGGTGTCCTCAAGGACGGCCTCGGCTCGGTCAAGCAGCTCCAGAAGGCGTTCCTCGGCAAGCCGAAGAACTCCGGTGAGACCGTCGGCGTCATCGTCAAGATGGCCGAGCGCGCCCGCCGCGAGGGCCTGCTGGCCCTGGAGGACGCCATCAAGGAGGTCGACGACCAGTTCCTGCGCGACGGCCTGCAGACGGCCATCGACGGGACCGACCCCGACGAGCTGTACGAGATCCTCACCGCCCAGATCCAGGCCAAGAAGGCCGCGGACAAGCAGGCCGCGAAGATCTTCGCCGACATGGGTGGTTACGCCCCCACCGTCGGCATCTGCGGGACGGTCATCTCCCTGACCGTCGTCCTCGCGAACCTGTCCGACGCCGCCGCCCTGGGCCCGATGATCGCCGGCGCGTTCGTCGCGACCCTGTGGGGTGTCGCGAGCGCCAACTTCTTCTTCCTGCCGGTCCAGTCCCGCCTGATGCGCCTGTCCGGCATGGAGACCGCGCAGATGGAACTCGTCGTCGAGGGCATCCTCGCCATCCAGGCCGGCTCCAACCCGCGCTCGGTGGCCAAGAAGCTCGAGAGCCTCCTGCCCCCGGGCACCGCGGTTCCGGACAAGAAGGCGGCCTGATGTCCGCAGCGCACAAGCGGCGCCACAAGCACGAGGAGCACGAGGAGCACGTCAACCACGAACGGTGGCTGGTCTCCTACGCCGACATGCTGACGGTCCTCATGGCGCTGTTCATCGTCCTCTTCGCCCTCAGCCAGGTCGACCAGCTGAAGTTCGCCCAGTTCAAGGACGGCCTCACCAAGGGCACCGCCAGCAGCAACCAGGCGGTCTCCGGCAGCGCCGGCATCCTCGAGGCCAACAACGGCGACATGCCGATCGACATCTCGCCGAACTCGACGGGGCAGCCGCTGCAGCAGAGCCTGTCCAGCGAGGTGCGCGAGATCCTCCAGAAGGCGCAGACCGCGCAGACGGCCAAGGACCTCAACGCCGCCCGGCAGGAGGTCGAGGACTACCGCGAGATCGAGAAGCGGATCGACGCGGCCCTGGCTCCCGGTGGGAACCAGGACCAGGTGACCTACCGGATCACCGCCGACGGCCTGGTCGTCGGGCTCGTCGCCGACAACGTCTTCTTCGCCAACGCCTCCGCCGAGGTGGAGCAGACCGGCCGGGAGGTCCTCGACGCGATCGCGCCGATCCTGGCGACGCTGCCCAACGACGTCGCCGTGCAGGGCCATACGAACAACCTCCCGCTCAGCGGCAGCGCGCGCTACCGCGACAACTGGGACCTGTCCGCCGCCCGGGCCATGACCGTCGTGCAGCGCTTCGCCGCCGCCGGCCTGCCCGCCGCCCGGCTGTCCGGGACCGGGTACGCCGACTCCCGCCCGCTGTACCCGAACGAGGCTCCCGAGGCCCTGACCGGCAACCGCCGCGTCGACCTGGTCGTGGCCTCCCCGAGCTCGGACGCCGTCAAGGCGCTGCTGCCGGAGGTCGCGCAGCAGTCCGGCACCGGTGACGGCCCGCAGGAGCTGACCGGCACCACCGACACCACCACCACCGACGCCTCCTCGACGGGCACCGTCGAGACCGGCGACACCACGGTCGACATCTCGGCGGGCATCTCGCCGAACCTGACGTCCCCCGTCGCCCACTGACCCGACACCACCGCGAAGGAGGCCACCATGGCCAAGAAGGACAAGGCCGACGGCGAGGCGAAGCCCGGCGGCGCCAAGAAGCTCATCATCATCGGCGCGGCCGCGGCCGTGCTGCTGGCCGGCGGGACCGGCGCCGGGGTGTTCATGCTCACCAAGGGGGACACCGCCGCCGCCTCGGAGGCGACCGCGACCCCGACGCTGACCCCGGGCACCGTCACGGCGCTGGACCCGATCAGCGTGAACCTCGCCGACGGGCACTACCTGAAGATCGGTGTCGCCCTGCAGGGCGTGGCCGCCGAGGCCAGCGGTCACGGCGGCAGCGGTGACGGCCTCGACGGCTCCAAGGCGTTCGACCTGATCATCTCCCAGTTCTCCAACCTGTCGATGACGGACCTGGAGAACGCCGAGCAGCGCGACCACCTGAAGAACGAGCTGCAGGCGAAGATCATCGAGGCCTACACCACGCACGACGAGGAAGGCGCCGAGACCCCCGAGGTCATGGGCATCTACCTGACCAGCTTCGTCATGCAGTGACGCCCTCCCGGGCGTCCACCCGCTGACCGGGGAACGGCCGGCACCACCCGCGAGCGGGTGGTGCCGGCCGCTCGGCGTGCTGCTGCTCCCGGTCGCGGCGACGCCCCACCGGGGAAGACTGGTCGGGCACGTGGTGGCGGCCTCGCCGCCCGAGGTGCGTCGACGGCGACCGAGCGGACCGCCTGGGCGGTGGACGAGGAGGAGGTGGTCCCGCTGCACCACGCCGTGCCCGACGAGCCGACGGTCCTGAGCCGGCGCCCCGTGCTGCGCGAGGGCGTCTTCGCGGCCCTCACCGCCCTCGGGGTCCTGGCCGGCCAGGCCGTCAGCTTCCCGCAGACCCTGCCGGTGGTGTCCCCGGTGCCGGCGGTCGCGGTGCTGTGGTTGACCGGGTCGTCGAGGTCCCGGTGGGCGCTGCGGACGGGCGCCCTGGTCTGCGTCGCCGCGGTGGTGCTGCACCTGACGGGGGAGTCGCCGGCGGCCGCGCTGGCGCTGGCCCTGGCCCTGGCCGTGCAGGGCCTGGCGAGCGCACGGACCTACCGGAGGCTGCGCCCGGACGGGTTGCGCCTGCGCACCGCGTCCGACCTGTGGTCCCTCGCGGCCGGTGCCGCGGCCGGTGCCGTGGTCTCGACGCCGGTCGTGCTGCTGGCCTCGGCCGCCGTGGAGCCCCTCCACCTCAGCGACGCCGTGCACTGGCTGCTGCACGAGACCCTCAGCGTCTTCCTCGTCCTCGCCGCCGTCCTGCGCGGGGGCCACCACGGCGCCGACGGCCCGCCCGGCGCCCGGGCCCTCGAACGCTGCGCCGTCGCGGCGACCCTGGCGCTGACGTACGTCGGGACGTTCTGGCTCAGACCGGACGTGTCGGTCGCCTTCCTGCTCCTCCCGGTCGTGGTGTGGGTCGCGCTGCGCGAGTCGCTGCGGGCGGTCACCGTGCACCTGGTCCTGCTCGCCGTCGCCGTGGTCGTGGCCGTGCGGCTCGGGCACCACCCGTGGCAGCACCTGCCCACCGGTGCCCAGGTCGTGATCGCCGAGGCGTTCCTCGGCGCCCTGGTCCTCACCACCCTCCTGCTGGCCCTGTCCCGGGCCGACGAGGAACGCAGCGCCCGCCACGCCCACGAGCAGGCCGACCTGCTCGGCGCCGTGTTCGCCTCGATCAGCGACGCCGTGACGGTGGTGGACGCGCGCGGGAACCTGCTGCTGCGCAACCGGGCCGCCGACGACCTCTTCGGCGGGGTCTCGATCCCGGGGATGGCCGACCCGTCATCGGCGCACGGCTTCTTCCGTCTCGACGGCACCCGCGTCGACCGCGCGGACCTGCCGGTCGTGCGGGCGCTGCACGGCCGGCCGGTCGTCGGTGTCGAGGGCCGCCTCGTCTCCCCGGCCCACCCCGACGGCCAGGTCGTCAGCGTCAGCGCCCACCCGCTGCCTCCCGCCCCGGGAGCGGCGTGGGACGGCGGGGCCGTCGCAGCCCTGCACGACCTCACCGCCCTGCGCGCCGCCACCGAGGAGGTCGCCCGCGCCCACGACCTGATCGCCGGCGTCCTGGACGCCGCGACCGAGCACGCCATCGTCGCCGTCGACACCACCGGCCGCATCACCCTGTTCAACGAGGGCGCGGAGCGGATGCTGGGCTGGGACGCCCGGGAGGTGATCGGCCGCCCGGTGGACGACCTGCACGAGCCGGGCGACCTGCAGGCCCTGGCGCACCGGGCCGGGCTGGACGACCCCGCCGACTTGTTCACCACCTCCGGGGCCGGGGGAGCGCACACCTTCCGCTGCCGCTACCGCCGCCGCGACGGGAGCCTGCTGACGGTCAGCCTCACCAGCGCGCCCCTGCACGACGGTGACGGCCGGCTCGGCGGGTTCATGACCCTGGCCAGCGACATCACCGCCCAGCTGGACGCCGAACAGCGCATCGCCGAGTCCGAGGCGCTGTTCCGCGCCGCCTTCGAGCGCAACCCCACCGGCATCGTCCTGGTCGCCGTCGACCCCGGCCCGGGCGGCGGCGGGGACGGGCCCGGCGCGGGGCCGGTCCCGGGGCGGATCCTGCGCGCCAACCGCTCGATGCGCGGCTTCGCCCGCCACCCCCAGGCCTCCCTGCCGGGCACACCGCTCGTCGACCTCGTCGAGCCCGCGGCCGCGGCGGCCTTCACGGCGCAGCTGCGCCCGGTGGCCGCGGGCACCCGGCCGGCGGTCACCTTCGACAGCACCTTCCTCAGCGCCGGAGGACGTCCGGTGGTGGGGGAGGTGACGGCCACGCTGCTGCACTCCCGCGTGGGCGAGCCGATGCTGCTGTGCCTGCTGGAGGACGTCGGCGAGCAGCGCGCCGCCGAGGCGGCGCTGGCCCACCAGGCCCGCCACGACGCCCTGACCGGGCTGGCGAACCGGACCCTGCTGCGCGAGCGCCTGGCCCGGGAGGTCGCCGTGCGCGGACGGCGGCTGGGGCTGCTGTACGTCGACCTGGACGGGTTCAAGGCCGTCAACGACTCCGCCGGTCACGCCGCCGGCGACCAGCTGCTGGTCGTCGTGGCGAGCGCGCTGGGCGGCTGCGTGCGGGCCGGCGACACCGTCGCGCGCCTGGGCGGGGACGAGTTCGCCCTGTTGTGCCCGGGGGCCACGCGGGCCGAGACGGTGGCCGTGGGGCAGCGGGTCCTGGACGCGCTGGAGCGCCCGATCGTCCTGGACGGCATCCACGCACGGGTCGGGGCGAGCATCGGGGTGCGCTGGTTCGCCGGGACCAGCGGCGCCGAGGCCGCCGACGGCGGGCCCGACGCGAGCGCCGAGCGGCTGCTGGACGAAGCGGACGCGGCCATGTACGCCGCCAAGCGGGCGGGCAAGGGCAGGATCGTCGTCCACGGCGAGTAGCCGGTGAGGACGGGGTGCGCCCGGGCCCCCGCCCCACCGTGCGGCCGGGTGCCCGACGTTCCCCGGGAACCGGTCCCGGCGGACGGCGCCCCGCGGCTCAGGCGCGGGCGGCGGCGGTGCGCATCGTCCGGTGCACGTGCAGGCGCACGAGGCAGCTGCGCACGGCCATCCGGATCGGCTGGTCGTCGCAGTGGCCCACGAGCCACTCACCCAGGCGCTGCAGCTCGCGCGGCCCCAGGTCCATGCCCAGGCAGCCCGTGGCCAGGGCGGCCCCGCTCCACACCTGCAGCGCCTGCTCGGGGCTGGACACCTCGGCCAGCCGGCGCAACCACCCCACGGCGGTGGGTTCCTCCACCGCGGCCGGCGGCCGGCGGACCGGCGCGCTCCGCTCCGGCTGTTCTACTCGCATGCTCAAGGACATCGGCGTCGCGGGGCACTGCGTGCAGAGGGCCGCAGGGCTGACGCGAACGGGCAGCCCCGGCGCGCCGACCGGCCCGGCGCCGTGCCCCGCGGGTGCGCTGCGTGAACGCCTCACCCGGTGGGCCCCCGCGATCGGGTGGTGGTGGGCGCCGGGGGTGCAGCACCCCCCGTCGCGGGCCGATGTCCCAGGGGTGAGCGTCACCGGCCAGGGGGCGCCCACCACGAGGACGAGGAGCAGGGATGGATGGGGCCAGCGTGCTGACCGACCGGGTGCGGCTGGAGGCGGTCGCCGCGTGGGACGGCAGCCAGCCGGAGTTGAAGCGCCGTCTCGACGAGGTGGCGGCCCGCACCGCTGAACGGCTGGGGTTCCCCCTGAGCCTGGTCAGCCTCGTCCTGGACGCCTCCACCCTCTTCGCCGGCAGCCACGGGCTGGTCGGCTGGGTCGCCGAGGTCGGTGGCGTGCCCGCGGAGTGGTCTTTCTGCACCACCACCGCCGTCGAGGGCGCCCCCTACGTGGTCACCGACGCCGCCGTCGACGACCGCCAGCGCGACAACCCGGTCGTGACCGAGGGCGGGGTGCGCTCCTACGCCGGTGTCCCGCTGCGCACCCGCGACGGGCAGGTCGTCGGCGCGCACTGCGTGCTGGGGGTCGAGCCCCACGAGTTCGGTCCCGGGGAGATCGCCGAGCTGGAACGCGCCGCGGCCGAGCTCGTGGGCATCTTCGAGGAGCACCGCACCCGCGCCGGCGCCTGACCGGCGCGGTCCTCCCGGAGGTTCGGACAGCCTCACCTCACGGAGTGACCAAGCTCACGCGGTGTCCCGTCGGGTGTCCCACAGGCGTCCGTTAGGTTTGGCTTCGCTGACCCGGCCGGTCTCCCCGGCCGTGCGTCACGCGTCGTCCACCCCCACGCCGTCACCACCCGAGGGACCCCCGTGCGCTCTTCCGGACTTCTCCGCCTCGTCTCCGCCGGCGCCCTGGCCGCCCTGACCCTCACCGCCTGCTCCGGCACCCCCGCGGCCGAGGAGACCGCCGCGGCCGCCGGGGCGACGTCGGTGACGGTGCAGGACAACCACGGGTCCCGGACCGTCGAGCTGCCCGCGACCTCGGTCGTGGCGACCGACAACAGCACCTTCGAGACCCTCGACTCCTGGGGCGTGGAGCTGTCCGCCGCGGCCGTCTCCCTGATGCCGGAGACGATCTCCTACACGCAGGACCCCTCGATCGTCGACCTCGGCACCCACCGCGAACCCGACCTCGAAGCCGTCGTGGCCGCCGACCCCGACCTCGTCGTCAACGGCGGCCGGTTCGCCCAGTACCGCGAGGACCTCGCGAGGCTCGTGCCCGACGCCACCATCGTCGAGGTCGACCCGCGCGACGGTCAGCCGCTGGACGCCGAGCTCAAGCGCGGCACGACGGTGATGGGGGAGCTGTTCGGCCACCAGGACGAGGCGAAGGCGCTCAACGACGCCCTCGACGCCTCGATCGCCCGGGTGGAGGCCGCCTACGACCCGGCCACCACCGTCATGGGCCTCATCGTCTCCGGCGGGGAGATCGGCTACGTCGCCCCCTCCGTCGGCCGCACCATCGGCCCGATGTTCGACATCCTCGGGCTGACCCCCGCGCTGCAGGTCCCCGAGGGGTCCGACGACCACCAGGGCGACGACATCTCCGTGGAGGCCATCGCGGCCTCCAACCCCGGCCTGGTCATCGTCATGGACCGCGACGCCGCCGTCGCCGCCGCCCGCGAACCCGGCTACACCCCGGCCACGCAGGTCATCGAGGGCTCGCAGGCGCTGCAGGGCGTCAGCGCCGTGCAGACCGGGAACGTCGTGTACCTGCCCGCCGACACCTACACCAACGAGGGCATCCAGACCTACACCGAGTTCTTCAACACCCTGGCGGACCAGCTCGAGAAGGCCTGAGGCGCGTGGTGGGGACGCGGGCACCGGCCCGTCCGCTGCTGGACCCGAAACTGCTGCTGGGGGTCCTCGTCGTCGCGGGCCTCCTGGTGCTGTCGCTGTTCACCGGCGTCTTCGACGTCCTCGACGGCGACGCCGGCCGGGAGATGTTCGCCATCACCCGCGTCCCCCGCACGATCGCCCTGGTCCTGGCCGGGGCGGCGATGGCGATGTCCGGGCTGGTGATGCAGCTGCTCACCCAGAACCGGTTCGTCGAGCCCACCACGACCGGGACGACGGAGTGGGCGGGCCTGGGGCTGCTGGCCGTCACGGTCCTCGCCCCGCAGGCCGGTCTGGTGACCCGGATGGCCGGGGCGGTCCTGGCCGCGTTCGTCGGCACGATGGTGTTCTTCCTGTTCCTGCGCCGGGTGTCGCTGTCGTCCTCCCTGGTCGTGCCGATCGTCGGCATCATGCTCGGCGCGGTGGTGGGGGCGATCACGACCTACCTCGCGCTGCTCACCGACACCCTGCAGAGCCTGGGGGTGTGGTTCGCGGGCAGCTTCACCTCCGTCCTGCGCGGGCAGTACGAGGTGCTGTGGGTCGTGGCCGCCGTCGCCGTCGCCGTGTTCGTCGTCGCCGACCGGTTCACCGTGGCCGGCCTGGGCCGCGACGTCGCGACCAACGTGGGGCTGGACCACGAACGGGTCGTCCTGCTCGGGACGGCGCTCATCGCCGTCACGACCGGGGTCGTCACCGTCGTCGTGGGGAACCTGCCGTTCCTGGGGCTCATCGTCCCGAACGTCGTCTCGATGTTCCGCGGCGACGACCTGCGCACGAACCTGCCCTGGGTGTGCCTGCTGGGGATCGCCACCGTGACGGTGTGCGACCTGCTGGGCCGCACCGTGATCCGTCCCTTCGAGGTGCCCGCCTCGCTGATCCTCGGGGTGCTCGGCGCGGTCGTGTTCGTCGCGCTGCTGCTGCGGAGCCGCCGGTATGCCTGACCTGCTCACCACCACCACCGCCGGCCCGGTGCGGGCCCGGCGGACGGGGGCGTTCGCCGACGCCCGCGCCGCCCGCCGGTACCGCCTCGTCCTGGCCGCGCTCATCGCGGTCGGAGCCGCGGCGGCCGCGGGCATCCTCGCCTGGGACAACCCGCTGCCCGTGGGCAGCGAGGGTTTCTGGCGCATCGCCCGGCTGCGGGCCACCAGCGTCGTGGTCATCGCCGTCGTCGTCGTGTGCCAGGCCACCGCCACGGTCGCGTTCCAGACCGTCACGAACAACCGCGTCATCACCCCCTCGATCATGGGTTTCGAGGCGCTGTACGTCGCGGTCCAGACCGCCGCGGTCTACTCCCTCGGCGCGGTCGGGGTGATCGCGCTGCAGGGCGTCCCGCAGTTCGCGCTGCAGGTCGTGGTCATGGTCGGGTTCTCGATGCTGCTGTACGGCTGGCTGCTCAGCGGCCGCTACGCGAACCTGCACGTCGTGCTGCTGGTCGGCATCGTCCTGGGCGGGGGGCTGCGCTCGGTCGCGACGTTCATGCAGCGCCTGCTGACCCCCAGCGAGTTCGACGTCCTCACCGCCCGGCTGTTCGGGTCGGTCTCCAACGCCGACCCCTCCTACCTGCCGATCGTGGTGCCGCTGTGCGCGGCCGCCGCGCTGGGGCTGCACCTGCTCTCGGCGCGGCTGAACGTCCTGGCCCTGGGCCGCGACGTCGCCGTCGGCCTGGGCGCCGACCACCGCCGCGAGCTCATGGCCGTCCTGCTGCTGGTGTCGGTGCTGATGGCCGCCTCCACGGCCCTGGTGGGGCCCATGACGTTCCTGGGGTTCCTGGTCGCCTCCATCGCCTACCAGGCCGCCCCCACCCACGACCACCGGCACCTGTTCCCGATGGCCGTCGCCGCCGGGTTCGCCGTGCTGGCCGGGGCCTACTTCGTCCTGAAGAACGTGTTCTACGCCGAGGGCGCGGTCTCGATCCTCATCGAGGCCGTCGGCGGGACCGTGTTCCTCGTCGTCCTGCTCCGGAAGGGCCGGTTGTGATCGAGCTCAAGGCGGTCCGCAAGACCTACGGCCAGGAGGTGTCGATCGGGCCGGTGGACCTGCAGATCCCCGCCGGCGGAGTGACCGCCCTCGTCGGCCCCAACGGCGCCGGGAAGTCGACGCTGCTGACGATGGTGGGCCGGCTGCTGGGCGCCGACGCCGGCACCATCGAGGTCGCCGGCTACGACGTGGCCCGCACCCCCTCGCGCGACCTCGCCCGGATCGTCTCGATCCTGCGCCAGGAGAACCACTTCGTGACGCGCCTGACGGTGCGCCAGCTCGTGGCCTTCGGCCGCTTCCCGCACTCCCGGGGCCGGCTGACCGCCGCCGACGAGGAAGCCGTGTCCCGCTCGATCGACTTCTTCGACCTCACCGGCCTGCAGGACCGCTACCTCGACCAGCTCTCCGGCGGGCAGCGGCAGCGGGCCTACGTCGCGATGGTCCTGTGCCAGGAGACCGAGTACCTGCTGCTGGACGAACCGCTGAACAACCTCGACGTGAAGCACTCGGTGCAGATGATGCAGCACCTGCGCCGCGCCGCCGACGAGCTCGGGCGCACCGTCGTCGTCGTCCTGCACGACATCAACTTCGCCGGCCACTACGCCGACCGGATCTGCGCGGTGAAGGCCGGGCGCGTCGTCGAGTTCGGCCCCCCGGCGCAGATCCTCACCGACGAGGTCCTCAGCCGCGTCTTCGACACCCCCGTCACCTGCCTGCCCGGCCCCCGCGGGCCCATCGCCGTCTACTACTGACCCGCCGGACCGCGCCGAACCCCCCGCGCGGGACTTGAGCCGCGACGGCCCGGACCACCCGTTCGGGCTCGCGCTAAAGGGTGACGGCCCTTCGTGCCGATAGGTGGCACGTGGCAGCCGAGACCCCCAGCACCGAGCGGACCGGCACCCGTCGCTCCCGGCGACGCGGTGTCCCCGTCCCGTACGACTTCCGACGGCCGACCAAGCTGTCGCGTCAGCACGCCCGCGTGCTGGAGATCACCTACGAGGGCTTCTGCCGGCAGTGGGCGACCCTGCTGTCCTCGACGCTGCGCACCACCGTGCAGGTCGAGCTGGACGGCATCCAGCAGTACAGCTACGACGAGTACGCCGCGTCGCTGCCGATGCCGACCGTGATGGCCGTGTTCGACCCCGAGCCGCTGGTCGGCGCCGCGGTCCTGCACATGGACATCGCCTTCGTGCTCTCCTGCATCGAGCGGATGCTCGGCGGGACCGGCGTCAACGAGCAGCCGGCGCGCCAGCTGACCGACATCGAAGCCGTCCTGGCCCGCGGGATGGTCGAGCGCACCCTCACCGAGCTGGCCTCCTCGCTGCTGTCGGTGACGGACCTGAAGCCGAAGCTGACGGCCATCGACCAGAACCCGGCGTTCGCGCAGGCCGCCGCGGCCACCGACGTGATGATCGTCTCCTCCTTCCACCTGCAGCTGGAGGGCCTGACCGGGACCGCCACGCTCGCGATGCCGCTGGACCCGCTGTCGGCCGCGCTGACCGCCGCCGAGCTGCGGGTCGCCAGCCCCGAGGAGCTGCGGATCCGCCGCCTCATGCGCGACCGCCTCGACGACCACCTGGAGCACATCCCGGTGGAGGTGTCGGTGCGGATGAAGGCCGCGCAGATGCGCCCCGACGAGATCCTCGCGCTCATCCCCGGCGACGTGCTGCGTCTCCCGCACCGCGCCGACGAACCCCTGGAGGTGGTGTCGTCCGACGCCCACGTCGCCTCCGCCGTGGCCGGTAGCCGCGGAGCCAAGCTCGCCTGCCTGATCGTCCCGACCGTCGAGGAGAACGCCCGATGAGCACCATGACCAGCACCGACCTGACCGCCGTCCTGCGCGAGGCCGCCCAGGCCGCCCTCGCCGTCCTGCCGCTGTCGGCGCCCGGCGCCATCACCGACGTCGTGGCGGTCCCGCAGGCCCCCGACATGGGCGACGAGGGCACCGCGGTGTCGGCCAACTTCGCCGGCGCCTCCAACGGCCGCGTCACCGTCGTGGTCGGCGAGGAGACGCTGAACACGCTGCTCATGAGCCCCGAGGGCGCCCTCGACCCGGTCGACGCGCTGCGCCCGGCGCTGGAGACGGTCGTGCACGCCCTGGGCCAGTGCGTCCTGGAGGCCGGCGTCGAGGGCGACCCCGCGCAGGCCCTCAGCCAGCTCGACGGCGGCGCGGTCGCCGTCGTCGGCGCCGCGGGGGAGACCCTGGCCCTCATCGGCCTGACCCTCACCGCGCAGGCCGAGGCCCCCGCCCCCGTCGCCACCGCCTCGGCCTCGCCGGCCGCGGCCGCCGGCCCGCGCCGCACGATGGACCTGCTGCGCGACGTGCAGATGGACGTCACCGTCGAGCTGGGCCGCACCTCCATGACGGTGCAGGACCTGCTGGCCCTGACGCCCGGCTCGGTCGTCGAGCTGGACCGCGCGGCCGGTTCGCCCGCCGACGTCCTGGTCAACGGCCAGCTCATCGCCCGCGGCGAGGTCGTCGTCGTCGACGAGGACTACGCCATCCGCATCACCGAGATCGTCACCCCGGAGGCCGGCGCCTGATGGACGCTGTCGCCGCGATCGCGCGGACGAGCATCTCCCTGGTGGCGGTGCTCGGGCTGCTGTACCTGATCTCCCGCTGGCTGCGCCGCCGTCAGGGCGCCGTGGCCGGCGGGGCTGACTTCGCCGTCCTGGCCAAGCAGAGCCTGGGTGCCAAAGCCGCCGTCGCGCTGGTCAAGGTCGGCGACAAGGCCCTGGTCGTCGGGGTCTCCGACGCCGGGGTGAACCTGCTCGGGGAGACCGACGTCGCGGCCGTCTTCAAGGAGACGGCCGAACGTGCCGATGAGGTCGACGTCACCGCCACGGACTCGGCGGACGGCGCGACCGGCACGGATGCCGTTGCGGCGCAACTCCAGGTGGGGGAGCGCTACCTGCGCAAGGCCGGCGAGACGATCGCCGTGAAGGCCCCCGCCCGCCACACCGCCACCGGTGTGGGCGGTTCGGCGCTCTCCCCGGCCACCTGGTCCAAGGCAGTCGACGTTCTTCGTGAGAGGACGACCCGCAGGTGATGAAGTCCCGAGCCACCCGCCGAGCCACCCGCCGTGCCCCCCGTCGGGCACGGAGCCTGGCCGCCGCGCTGGTGCTCTCCGGCGGTCTGGTCGTCGGGGGCGCCCTGAGCGCCCAGGCCGCTGCCCCCGCCGCTACCCCGGCCGCCGCGCCCGCCGCCTTCACGACCTCCTTCACGACCTCCTTCGGGGCCGTCCAGGCGGGGGTCCAGGCGGGCGTCCAGGCGGGCGTCCAGGCGCCCACGGCCCCGCAGGCGCCCGCCGCGCCGGCCGGGACCGGGTCGGTCTCGGTCGACATCAACGGCGTCGACGGCAAGCCCAGCCAGTCGATCACCATCATCATCGCGCTGACGATCCTGTCGGTGGCGCCCGCGCTGCTGCTGCTCACCACGAGCTTCACGAAGATCCTCATCGTGCTGGGCCTGACCCGCAACGCCCTGGGCCTGATGGGCACCCCGCCCAACCAGGTCCTGGCCGGGCTGGCGCTGTTCCTGACGATGTTCGTCATGGCGCCCACGTTCAGCCAGATCAACGAGATCGCGGTCCAGCCCTACCTCAAGGGCGAGAAGACCGCGACGGTCTCCTTCGAGGACGGCTCGAAGCCGCTGAAGGAGTTCATGCTGAAGCAGACGCGCCCCGAGGAGCTGGCGCTGATGACCAAGGCCGCCGACCGCGAGCTGCCCGCCACCCGCGAGGAGACGCCGCTGACGACGCTGGTGCCGGCGTTCGCGCTCTCGGAGCTGCGCAGCGCCTTCATCATCGGCTTCGTCATCTTCATCCCCTTCCTGGTGATCGACATCGTCGTCTCCGGGGCCCTGATGAGCCTGGGGATGATGATGCTGCCGCCGGTGACGGTGGCGCTGCCCTTCAAGCTCCTGCTGTTCGTGATGGTCGACGGCTGGGGCCTGATCATCAAGTCGCTGGTGGCCAGCTACACGGGGTAGCCCGCATCGGCACGAGCACGACCGAGGGACCGGTGTCGTCGACACCGGTCCCTCCGGCGTCCCCGGCCCGGCCCGGAGCGTCCCGGGCGCCCCTCACCCGCTCGGGCTCAAGGGATTCACCCGATCGGCCGAGACAACCAGGGCAAGGACCCCGCGACCGGAAGAGGCGAAGCTGATGACCGACGTGACCGTCATCCACATCGGGATGACCGCTCTCGTCCTCGCCGCCAAGCTGTGCGCCCCCATGCTCCTGACGGCCCTGGCGGTGGGCTTCGGCATCTCCCTGTTCCAGAGCGTCACGCAGCTGCAGGAGCAGACGATCTCCTTCGTCCCCAAGGCCGTCGCCGTCGGGATCGCGATCGTGGTGTGCGGCAAGTGGATGCTGCACGAGCTCACCGGCTTCACCGCCGAGCTCTACGGGCAGATCCCCTCGCTGCTGACCCACGGCGGCTGATCGGGGTGCAAGGCCTGCCCGCCGTCCCGCTCGACCTGCTGCTGGCGCTGCTGCTCGCCGGCATCCGCGCCGCCGCCTTCCTCACGATCGCCCCGCCGTTCGCGAACAAGGCCGTCAACGGGCGCGTCAAGGCCATGCTGGCCGTCGCGATCGCCCTGCCCGTCGCCACCCGCCTGCGCGAGTCCGCACCCGCGGCCGAACCGGCCGCGATCATCACCGCCGCCGTCCAGCAGGCCTTCATCGGCGTCGTCATGGGCGCGCTCGTGGCGCTGCTGTTCGCCGCCGTCCAGGCCGCCGGCGACATGATCGACCTCTTCGGCGGGTTCCAGCTCGCCAGCGCCTACGACCCGCTCATGCAGACCCAGACCGCCATCTTCGGCAAGCTCTACGCCTGGACCACCACGGCGCTGCTCGTCGTCTCCGGCGGGCACCTGCTCATCCTGCAGGGCTTCCTGCGCTCCTACGAGGTGCTCCCGCTGGACGCCGGCCTCGACACCGGCACCGTCGCGCGGGTCTTCACCGAGGGCGTCGTCCAGCTCGTCGTCTCGGCCCTGCAGATCGCCGCCCCGCTCGTCGCGGTGCTGTTCATCACCGACATCGGCCTCGGCCTGCTCTCGCGCGTCGCCCCGGCGCTGAACGTCTTCGCCATGGGCTTCCCGCTGAAGATCCTCATCACCCTGACGCTGGCCGGGTTCACCTTCTCCATGCTGCCCGGCGTCGTGGACGACCTGGCCGACACCGCCCGCGAGACCGTCGTGCGGGTGCTCAGCCCGGACCTGACGGACGGGGGTGGTGACGGGTGAGCGGCGAGAAGACCGAAGCACCCACCCCGAAGAAGCTCAAGGAAGCGCGCGACGAGGGGAACATCCCGTTCTCCCGCGACGTCGGGGCCTGGCTGTCCACCGGTGCGGGAGCGATCACCATCCCGCACACCATCGAGTCCGGGCAGGTCCTGCTGCGGCGCACCATGGGCCGCATCGCCGAGATCGCCACCCACCCCGACCCCGCCGGCGCCCTCGCCGTCCTGACCAGCACCTTCCGCGGCGTCCCCGGCGTGCTGGGCCCGCTGACCGTCGCCACCGTCCTGGCCGTCGTCGTCTCCGGCGCCCTCCAGGGCACCCTGCGGCCGGCCACCAAGAAGCTCAAGCCGAAGTTCTCCAACCTCAACCCCGTCAACGGGCTCAAGCAGCACTGGGGCCCCCAGGCGATCTGGGAGACCGTCAAGTCGCTGCTGAAGACCGTCGTCATCGGCGGCGCCGTCTGGCTGGTGGCGAAGAACCTCATGCCGCACCTCATCGGCCAGGGCGTCATGCCCACCGCCTCGGTCCTGGAGCTCACCGGCGGCGCCGTCGTGAAGATGCTCGCCGTCACGATCCTCGTCGGGCTGATCATCGCCGCCGCCGACTACGCCATGAGCCGGCGCCGGATCATGAAGAAGCTGCGGATGAGCAAGCAGGACATCAAGATGGAGCACAAGAACGCCGAGGGCGACCCGCTGCTCAAGGGCGCCATCCGCTCCAAGCAGATGGCCATGTCCCGCAACCGCATGATGGCCGACGTCGCCAGCGCCGACGTCGTCCTGGTCAACCCCACCCACATCGCCGTCGCCCTGCGCTACGAGCCGGGCACCGGGGCCCCCAAGGTCGTGGCCAAGGGCGCCGGGGCCATCGCCACGAAGATCCGCGAGAAGGCCAAGGAGAACGACGTCCCGCTGGTCAAGGACATCGAGCTGGCCCGCGCCATGTACAAGAGCGTCAAGGTCGGCCAGGAGATCCCGCCGGAGTTCTTCGCCACCGTCGCCAAGGTGCTCGCCTTCGTCATGAGCCTGCGCAGCCGGGGCTCCCTGACCGCCTTCGGTGAAGCGCACACCGTCCCGGCCTGACCGGGACCGGTCGCGGCCCCGGCCGCCGGTGGTCAAGGTCGGCGCCGCCGGAGCCGATGCTCAGCGCGTGGGCCGACGAGGTGGGGCACCGGGGGCGCCGGGCGTGAGCGGGACCCCCCGCGCCGACGCCCGAGCCGACGCCGGGGGCACCTCCGTAGCCGCCGGCCTCACCCGCGCCCTCGGCCTCGTCGTCGCCCTCCTGCTCCTGGTCGGCGTCAGCGGCGCCGGCGGACTGCTCGTCACCGGCGCCTCCCGCGCCCGCGAGACCCAGCTGCGCGGCCTCGAAGCGGCCAACGCCACCGTCCACCTGACGCTGCTGACCGCCGAGGCCGCCGTCCGCGACCACCGCGACACCGGCCGCCCGCAACCCCTCGACACCTACCGCCGCGCCCTGGACGCCCTGCCCGCCCAGCGCGCCCACGTCGAGCAGCTGCTCACCGACCCGTTGCAGCGCAGCCTGTTCGCTGAGCAGGACCGGTCCATCGACACCTGGCTCGCCGTCCTCGACCCCGACCGCGGCGCCGCGGACACCGCCGGCGCGGCCGCCGAGGCCACCGCCTTCACCGCCGTCGGCGAGGCCGGCACCCGCCTCGACGTCCTCGTGCGCCACCAGCGCGACGACGCGACCACCGCCGAGACCTGGGCCCGCTACGGCGCCCTGACCGTCACCGTCCTCACCCTCGCCGCGGCGCTCGCGGTCGGGGTCGGCACCGGCGCGCGCACCCGCCGCGCCCTGGTGGACCCGCTGCGCTCGCTGGTCGACGTCCTCGACGCCCTCGGCCGCGGCCAGCGCGGCGCGCACGCCGACCCCACCGAGGGCCCCACCGAGGTCCGCACCGTCGCCCTGGCCGTCAACGACCTGGCCCGCGAGAACGCCCGCCTCCTGGAGGCCGCCGAGCGCTCGGCGCGGCTGCACCGGCTCGCCGGCGACATCGGCCGCCAGGTCCGCGACCAGCTCGTGGCCCAGGAGGCGATCGACGTCGCGGTCACCCGCCTCGGCGAGGCGCTCGACGTCACCGGCGTCCGGGTCCAGCTGCTGGACGCGGTGCCGGGGGAGCGGGGGACCGCGCCCGGTCCCGGCGCCGCCCTGGACGACCACCGCGACTGGCTCGCCGACCTGCACCGCACCGGCGCCGTGCACGCGGTCACCGACCTCGCCACCGACCTCGCCGCCGACCCTGTCACCGACCTCGCCGCCCTCGACCCGGGGGGCCGCCCGCCGGCCCTGGAGCGGTCCCTGCGCGCCGCCGGGGCCCGGGCGGTGCTGCTGGTGCCCATCGGGGCCGGGGAGTCCCCGCACGGGCTCCTGACGGTCCTGGACGACCGCGGCCCGCGCCGCTGGAGCGAGCCGGAGGTCGAGCTGGCCCGGTCCGTCGCCGTCGACCTGGCCCGCGCCCTCGTCCTGGCCGGCCTCTACCGCGCCCAGGAACGGCTGCTCGCCGAGCTGCGCGAGGTGGAGACGGTCAAGTCCGACCTGCTGGCCACCGTCTCGCACGAGCTGCGCACCCCCCTGACGTCCATCTCCGGCTACCTCGAGCTGCTGCGCGACGGCGCCGTCGGCGAGGTCGGGGACGACGTCGCCGCCGTGCTGGGCATCGTCGAGCGCAACACCGACCGGCTGCGCGCTCTCATCGAGGACCTGCTGCTGCTGTCCCGCGTCGAGTCCGGCCCGGCCCGCGGCCCCGGCGGCACCAGCACCGTCGCCGACCTCGTCACCTCCGTGCTGGCCACCCTGCCCACCCTGGCCAGCCGCGCCGGGGCCCGGGGCGCCGTGCGCTGCACCACCCCCCGCGACGCGCTCGCCGGGCTGCGCGTCAGCGGTGACCCCGAGCACCTGCACCGGGCCCTGCTGGCCGTCGTCGAGAACGCCGTCAAGTTCTCCCCGGCCGGTTCCCTGGTGCGCCTGCGCGTCGAGCACGACCGGCAGGACGTGCGGATCATCGTGCAGGACAACGGCATGGGCATCCCCGCGGGGGAGACCGCGACCGTGTTCGACCGCTTCGCCCGCGGCTCCAACGCCGCGCTCCTGCAGGTCCCCGGCACCGGCCTGGGCCTGACCATCGCCCGCGACCTGCTGCGCCTGCACGGCGGCGGCGTCGCGCTGGAGTCCGAGCTGGACCGCGGGACCACCGCCGTGATCACCCTGCCCCACGCCCCGCCCCACGCCGTGGCCCCCGACGAGGCCCCCGACGAGGCCCCCGACGACGGTCTCCCCGACCGCGCCGCACCCGCCCCGACCCCCAGCGGGGCGGGCCCACCCGGCCCCTGACCCCACCACCCGAACCCGCCAGGCCCCGCACCACCCACCCGCCCCTACGAGGTCCAGGAGGACCCACCATGGCCCGAGTGCTCGTCGTCGAGGACGACCCGGACATCCGCCAGCTCGTCGAACTGCGCCTGCGCGGTCTCGGCCACCGCGTCGTGGCCGCCGCCGACGGCGCCGAGGCGCTCGCCGTCATCGCCGAGCGCGGCGCCCCCGAGGTCGTCGTCCTGGACGTCGCCATGCCCGGCATGACCGGCCTGGAGGTGCTGCGCACCCTGCGCGCCCAGCCCGAGCACGCCGGCCTGCCCGCGATCTTCCTGTCCGCCCGCGTGCGCCCCGAGGACATCACCGCCGGCGAGGAGCTCGGCGCGATCTACCTCACCAAGCCGTTCGTCGTCTCCGCGCTCGCCGGCGCGATCGAGAAGGCCCTGGCCGCCTCGGCGCAGTCCGCCGGGAGCTGGTGACCGCACCGCACCGCCCGCCCCACCGGCCCCGTCCCGCACCCGCGGGGCGGGGCCGTGCGCGTACGGGGCCGCCGCCCGGTCGGGCCCGCCGGGACGTGCCACCCGGACGGGTTCGCCCGGACGGGCGGCTCAAGGCCGCCGCCGCCGGTGCCGAAGGAGGGGGTGGCCAGGACGGCCGCAGCAGGGCCATGGACGGGCCGCTGGACGAGTGACACCCGATCGGGTGCCCGAGATCGACAGGCGGTGCAGTGAGACTTCCGAACCTCTCGCAGCTGGTGATCCCCGCGGGGGTCGTCGGCATCGTCCTGCTGCTCGTCGTGCCCCTGCCGGCGGCGCTGCTGGACTTCCTCATCGCCCTCAACATCACGCTCTCGCTGATCGCGCTGCTGATGACGATGTTCGTCAAGCGGGTGCTGGACTTCTCGGTCTTCCCGTCGCTGATCCTCGTGCTCACCCTGTTCCGCCTGGGCCTGAACGTGGCCTCGACGCGACTGGTGCTCGGTGACGGCTTCGCCGGCAAGGTCATCGAGGCCTTCGGGCACTTCGTGATCTCCGGCTCGCTGGTCATCGGCCTGGTGGTCTTCCTGATCCTGGTCGTCATCCAGTTCGTCGTCATCACCAAGGGTGCCGAGCGCGTCGCCGAGGTCGGTGCCCGCTTCACCCTGGACGCCATGCCCGGCAAGCAGATGGCCATCGACGCGGACCTGAACGCGGGTCTGATCGACGAGGCCACCGCCCGCCAGCGCCGCGCCGACGTCAGCGCCGAGGCCGACTTCTACGGCGCCATGGACGGTGGCTCGAAGTTCGTCAAGGGTGACGCCATCGCCGGCATCATCATCATGCTGATCAACCTCATCGGCGGGTTCGCCATCGGGATGGTCCAGCACGGTCTGGGCCCGGCGGAGTCGATCAACAAGTACGCCCTGCTGAGCATCGGCGACGGCCTGGTCACCCAGGTCCCGGCCCTGATGCTGTCGGTGGCGACCGGCCTCATCGTCACCCGCTCCACCTCCAACGGGGACATGGGCTCGGAGGCCATCAAGCAGCTGTCCTCGCAGAAGGTCGCCTTCCAGATCGCCGGGGCCGCGCTCGTGGTCCTGGCCCTCATCCCGAGCATGCCCAAGCTGCCGTTCCTGGTGATCGGCGCCGCGTCCATCTACGCCTCCACCCGCATCGCCGCGCGGGACAAGAAGGTCGCCCGCGACGCGGCCCTGGCCGAGCTGGCCCCCGCGCCGGTCAACCCCACCGAGGCGGCCGAGAACCTGCTCGAGGAGATGCGGGTCGACCCCCTCGAGGTGGTCCTGGCCCCCGACCTGGTCGACCTGGTCGACACCTCCGGCGGCGGCGACCTGCTCGAGCGGGTCCGCGCGCTGCGCCGCAAGATCGCCCTGGAGCTGGGCCTGGTCGTGCCGCCGGTCCGCACCCGCGACTCCCTGGACCTGCCGATGTCGACCTACGCGGTGCGCATCTCCGGCGTCGAGGTCGCCCGCGGCATGGCCCCGCCCGGGCAGGTCTTGGCCCTGGGCGACAACCTCGACGGCCTGCCCGGCCGCTCCACCGTGGAGCCCGTGTTCGGCCTGGCCGGCAAGTGGATCCCCGCCGAGCTGCGCCACCAGGCCCAGCTCACCGGCGCCACCGTGGTCGACCGCGCCAGCGTCCTCATCACCCACCTCGGTGAGCTGGTGCGCACCCACGCCCCGCGCCTGCTGTCCCGCGAGGACGTCCGCTCCCTCGTGGAGGCTCTCAAGCGCACCCACCCGGCCGTCGTCGACGAGCTCACCCCCGCGGTCCTCACCCTCGGCGAGGTCCAGCGGGTGCTGCAGGCGCTGCTCGACGAGGCCGTCCCGATCCGCGACCTGGCCCGCATCTTCGAGGCGCTCTCGCTGCGCGCCAAGGCCGGCAGCGACCTCGACGGCCTCGTGGAGGCCTCCCGCCGGTCCCTGGGGCCGGCCGTGGCGGCCGTCCACGAGCAGGACGGGACGCTGCACGTCATCACCCTGGACCCGCTGCTGGAGCAGCAGCTGGCCGAGTCCCTGCGCCCCGGCGAGCACGGCGCCAGCCTCGCGCTGGACGCCCTGACCGCCGAGCACCTGGTGACCGGCTCAAGTTCCTGCCTGGATCGTGCCGAAGGGCAGGGCATCAGCGCGGTCCTCGTGTGCGCGCCCCCCCTGCGCGCCCCGCTGCGCCGCCTGCTGAAGGTGGCCGTGGGCCGCCTGCACGTCCTGTCCTACGACGACGTGAGCAACCACCCCCGGATCGAGACGGTTGGATCGGTGAGCGGTGTCCATGCACTTGCTTCTTGAAGGCACTGACCTGCAGGAACTCCTCGACGAGGTCCGTCAGCAGCACGGCCCCGCGGCCCGCGTCGTCCGCGCCGAGCGCATCCGCTCCGGAGGCGTCGCCGGCTTCTTCAGCAAGGAACGCTACGAGGTGACCGTCGAGATGGACGGCGCCGGAGGAGACTCGTTGACCGCACCCGCCCCGTCCACCGCCCCCGAGACCGGCACGCGTCCGGAGGCCCCCGCCGAGGCCGGGGTGGAGGAGCGCGAGGCCCTCGACTTCGAGGCGCTGCTGGCCGCCGCCGACGCGGCCGAGACGTCCGCGGCGCAGGCCGAGGCCCAGGCCGGGGCGGAGGACGCCGGTGAGGTCGCCGGCGCGACCACCGGCGCGACCACCGGCGCGACCACCGGCGCGACCACCGGCGGGGCCGGGGCGCAGGCCGCGGGGGAGGACTTCGAGTCCGCCCGCGCCGGTCTGCTGGAGATGCTGCGCGCCCAGCAGGGCGAGGCCGCGGGCGAGACCGCCCCGGCGTCCTTCGAGGACTCGCTGCAGGGGGCGCTCAAGGTCTCGGGCGTCGATGCCGAGAACCCCGTCGTGATCGCGCAAACGGGTGACGACCAGCACGCTGCGTCGACCGTCGAGACCGGGACCGTCCCCCAGGTGGAGGACGGCGCGGCCGAGGCGTTCGAGGCCGCCCTGCTGGAGCAGGCCCGCGTCGAGCTGGAACGGGCCGAGGCCGCCGAGGCCGCCGAGGCCGAGCGGGTGGCGGCCGAACGTGCCGCCGCCGAGCGTGCCGCCGCCGAGCGTGCCGCTGCCGAGCGTGTCGCCGCCGAGCGCGCCGCGTTCGAGCAGGCGCAGGCCGAGCGGGCCGAGGCCGAGCGCGCCGAGGCCCAGCGGGTGCAGGCCGAGCGTGTCGCCGCCGAGCGTGCGGCCGCCGAGCGCGCCGAGATCGAGCGCGCCGAGGCCGAGCGGGTCCGCGCCGAGCGCGAGACCGCCGAACGAGCCGCCGCCGAACGAGCCCTGGAAGAGGAGCGGATGCAGCAGCAGATGGAGCGCCAGCACGCCGAGCGCGAGGAGCGGGCCCGTCGCGACGCCGCCCGCGCCCAGGAGGAGCGCCGCCAGCAGGCGCGCGCGGACGTGCGCCGCCGCCAGGCCGAGCGCGTCGGGCAGGCCCAGCGCGGTGCCGCCGCGCCGGCGCGGTCCCTGGGCGAGGTCCTGGCCGCGGCCGACGCCGCCGACGGCACCGACCGCCTCGGGGCGATGTTCGCCGCCGGCCAGGGCGTGCGCCCGGAGGCCGAGCCGGTCCGCCGCGAGGCGCCGCGCCGCGAGCCGGCCCGTCGTGAGCCGGCCCGTCGTGAGCTGCCCCGCGAGGCGGCCGCCGCCCCCTCGCCGCGCCCGCACCGCCCGATCTCCACCGAGAGCGACACCTTCGCCCGGACCCTGGCCGCGATGCGCTCGGGGACCACGCGCACTTCTGCGGCCCCCGTGACGGCTAATGTACGCTCCGTGACGACGCCGGTGCGTTCCGTTCGTCCCCGTCCGGGACACCCCGACGCCCGACCCGCTCGCACTCCGGAGGAACGCGTGTCCGATCAGTTCGGTGCAGCCAACGGCGCGACCGCCCGGGAGGGCCGCGGCCCGGCCCGGCGTCCGGAGCTGCGCCGTCCCGCCGCGGTGGAGGAGCAGTTCGCCGACCAGTTCGGCGACCAGTTCGGCGACCGCTTCGAGGTCGAGCGCGCCGAGCGCCCGGCCGAGCGCCCCGCTGACCGCCGGGGTGAGTGGGCGCACGACTACGACCAGCTCGAGCAGTCCTTCGAGCAGCCGTACGACCAGCCGTTCGAGCAGGGCTACGAGCGCCAGGACGAGCGCCCCGCCCGCAGCTACCAGGCCCCCGCGCGCCTGGACGAGCGCGCCAGTGACCGAGCAGTGAACCGCAACGGGGACGAGAACGAGGCGATGACCATGGATCTGACTTACCGTGAACCGGTGACCACTTACAGCGAGCGTCCGGGGTCGTCCCGCATGGCGTACCGCGAGCCGCAGGACACCGGTGACGTGCTGCGCCTGGCCCGCGACATCGACGTCCCCGCCCCGCTGCGCGTCGGCGCCGGCGAGCTCGTCGTCGTCATCGGCGAGGCCGACGCCGTGGTCGCGGCAGCCCTCCTGGTCGCCGACGAGGTCGGCTCCGAGGCCCCGCTCGTCCTGGGCCGCGCCGACGTCCAGAACACCGTGACCGCCGACGAGCTGCCCGCCCGCCAGGACCAGGCCCGCCGCTGGAGCGCACCGCTCACCGTGGCGATCCCGGCCCGCCCGACCGGGGCCGACGCCGAGCGCGCCGCCCGGATGGCCGCCGAGATCGGCGCCGCCTCCGTCGTCGTCTGCGTCGACGCCACCCGCCGCAGCCACGCCGTGGCCAGCCTCCTGCGCGCCCTGGACGGGGTGGGCCTGCCCGCCCGCCGCCTGGCCGTGCACCGCGCCGCCGAGAGCCCGGACCCGCTGGACGTGCTGTCCCTCGACGTCCCCGTCGGGTTCCTCGACGGCCGCCCCGCCACCTCGGGGGCGTGGGCCGGTCTGCTCCTGGACGCCGCCGGCGACCAGGGCCTGCGCTGACCTCGACGCTCACGCGTCCCGGCAGCCCCGCCCTCCCGCCCCGATCCCGGAGACCGACCTCCATGGCCCGACGTGCCGCCTCGGGAGCGCAGCTGGCGCGCTCCGCTCCCGGGCACTGGCCCGGACTGAACGACCGCGTGTGGGTCGAGGTGCACCTGCCCGACTCCCTCGGCGGGGAGACCATCCGCATCCCCACCCGCGTGGAGGACAGCACCGAGAGCAGCCTCGTGGTGGCCGCTCCCAGCTTCCGCGGTGACCTGCACGTCGTGGCCCCCGGCCTGGCCGTCTCGGTCTGCTGGGCCGGGCAGCGCGGGCAGAGCCGCCAGGAGTTCCTGCTGGCCGAGGTCGTCCGCCACCGGGTCCCCGCGTGGGACCTGGCCCCCAGCGGCGACGTCGTCGTCGAGCAGCGCCGCCGCTTCGCGCGGGTCCCGGCCACCGGGACCGCACGGATCTCCCCGGTCGCCGGCGACCCCCTGCGGGCCGAGCCCGACCCGGCCGAGGAGGACGGCGAGCCCGTCGTGGGTGCGCACCTGGTCGACCTGTCCGAGGGCGGGGCCGCGGCCTCGGTCCCGGCCGGCACCTGGCTGCGGCTGGGCCGGCTGGCGCGGATCTCCTTCGACCTCGAGGGCGACCCGGTGGACCAGGTGGGGCAGGTCGTCCGGTCCCTGGACTCCCTGGACCCCGACCGGCTCGAGGTGGTCCTCGCGTTCGCCGAACCGGTGGCCGCCGCCGACCGGCTGCGCCGCTACGTCATGCAGACCCAGATCAAGCACCGCCGTGGAGGAGACCGATGACCGCGATCGTGCTGGCCGTCAGCCTGCTGCTGGCCGCCCCGGCCGTCCTGGGCGTGCTCCGCGGTACCGGCGAGGTCGACACGGCCCTGCTGCACCTGGTCCTGTCGCTGGTCGTCACCTCCGTCGCCGCGCAGGTCGTGCGCTCGATCGTGCGCGGCTACCAGGCGCAGGCCGAGCAGGCCGTCGCCGAGGGGGCCGAGGACGAGGAGCCCCTGGGGCGTCGCCGCGACGACCGCTGACCCCTTCCCGCGCCCGCGCCCGTCCCCGTCCTGCGGGGGCGGGCGCAGGCGCGTCCGGGCACCACGACCGGCTCCGCCACACGCCCCGATCGGTGACGGGAAGAACATGGCCGAACACGGTTCGTCACCTACACTGGTCGCATGCTGGTCCTGACCCGCAAGGCCGGGGAATCCGTCGTCATCGGCGACGAGGTCGTGGTGCGCGTCCTGGAAGTGCGGGGAGACGTGGTCCGGGTCGGCATCGACGCCCCGCGCGACGTGCAGGTCCACCGCCAGGAGGTGTACGAGGCGGTCCGCGAGGCGAACATCGCCGCCGCCGGCGCCTCCGAGGAGGCCATCTCCGCCCTGCAGGGCATCGTCCGGCGCGCCGGCGCCCAGTAGCGCTCCGCCGGGCCCGCTCCACCCCTCAAGGTCGGCCCCGACCCGGCCGAGACCACCGGTGGGACGTGCCGCGGGCGCACGTCCCCGAGCCCGGGGCGACGGTGGAGGTGGACCATGACGGCACTGCCGTCCGCGCGACCGTCCGGTGCGGCCCACCGGGCACCGCGCACCGGCCCCGACCGTCCCGAGCGCGCGGCGGTGGCCCTGCTGGACGCGCACGGCGTCCTCGTCCACGCCGGCCCGGGCCTGGCCCACCTCCTCGGTCACGGAGCCGCCGACGTGCTCGGCACCGACCTGCTGCGCTCCCTGGCCGCCGGGGAGCTCACCGGTGACCTCGACCTGGAGGTCGCGGTCGTGCGGGCCGACGGCAGCCCCTCGACCCTGCGCGTGCAGGCCGGCGCCGTCCCCGGCGGCGGGGCCCTGCTGCACCTGCGCGACGTCGGCGCCGAGCGCGCCGACGCCGCCGAGGTCGCGGCGCTGCGCACCCGCCTGGCGCAGCTGGGAGCCGTCGTCGACGCCTCCCCGGACACCATCTACCGCATCCACCTCGGCCGCGGGCGCGTGGAGTGGACCAACACCGGCGGCGCCTCCCTGCTGGGCCTGCCCCCGGCGCAGGACGGAGCCGGGCCGGACGTCGTCCACCCCGACGACCTGCCCGGGGTCGAGCGCGCGGTGCGGTCCCTGCGCGAGGCCGCCCCCGGTGAGATCGTCGAGTGCACCTACCGCGTCGTGGCCGGCGGGAGCGAACGCTGGGTCCACACCCGCTCCACCGTCAGCGACCGCGACGCGCAGGGCCGGGCCGAGCAGGTCGTCGGCATCGCCCAGGACCTCACCGAGACCATCACCACCATGGACGCGCTGGCCGGGTCCGAGCGCCGCTTCCACGAGATCTTCGCCCGCGGCCCCGTCGGGATGGTGCTGTTCAGCCTGGAGGGGTGGGTCAGCGAGGTCAACGAGGCCCTGTGCACCTTCCTGGGCCGCGACGCCGCCGAGCTCGTCGGCGCCCCGGCCGCCGAGCTGCTCGAGCCCGGCGCCCACCCGGACCCGGCCGGTGCCGCCGAGCACGACGAGCCGGCCCCGGTGGCCGACCAGCAGGCCGCGCTGCTGGCCGGGACCGCCGAGGTCGTCCACCGCGAGCAGCGCTACGAGCTGCCCGGCGGGGGCGTGGCGTGGGCCCAGGTCACGCTGTCGCTGACGTCCTCCAGCACCGGTGAACCGGCCTTCCTGGCCTTCGTGGAGGACATCACCGCCCGCAAGCGCGAAGCCGAGCAGCTCGAGCACGCCGCCCTGCACGACCCGCTGACCGGGCTGCCCAACCGGGCCAAGGTCGAGGAGCGGCTGCGGACCGCGCTGGCCCGCACCCAGCGCCGCGGCGGGGGCTGCGCCGTCCTGTTCGTCGACCTCGACCACTTCAAGGACGTCAACGACAGCCTCGGGCACGCCGCCGGCGACGACCTGCTGCGCGACGTCGCCGACCGGCTGCGCGGCCTGCTGCGAGCCGGGGACATGGCCGCCCGCATCGGCGGCGACGAGTTCGTCCTGGTGTGCGAGGACGTCGCCGACGCCCAGGCGCTGGCCGCCATCGCCGACCGGGTCTGCGAGCGCATCACCATCCCCGTCGACCTGGGGCAGCGGACGGTCACCGTCACCGCCAGCGTCGGGGCGGCCCGCACCGCGGGGCCGCTGAGCGCCGAGGAGCTGATGCGCGAGGCCGACCGCGCCATGTACCGGTCCAAGGCCGCCGGGCGGGCGTGCTGGCGGGTGGCCTGAGCCCCGCCGCCCGTGCGGAGGACCCGCTCGGACGTGACCAAGGTCACTCGCTCCGCGGGGGGCGTGGGGGATTCGGTCACGAGCGGGTGTCGTTAACCTGAACGCGACCCGCCACCGATCGGTGAGGACAGCGTCGTCTGCGGTTCGAAGTACAGGCACCGTCCGAACCCACAGGAGGTCCGACATGGACGAGAACACCACCGAGAGCATCGTCGTCGACGTGCGCGAGGTCGAGCTGACCACCGTCGCGAACCCGCGCCGCACCCAGCTCTGATCCACGCCGCACCACGCAGGCCGGCCCCCGACGGGGGCCGGCCTGCGTCGTTCCGGGGGTCTTCCGCAGGTCCTCCCGCAGGTCAGGGGCTGCGCAGGACGCCCGCGCGGTACCAGTGGTGCAGGATCTCGTAGCCGTTGTCGCCGGTGACCCACGGCACGGGGGAGTCCTCGGGCATGGCGTCGGAGGCCAGCGGCCGGCCACCGGCCAGCAGCTGCTCGGCCGGGGTCAGCCGCCGGATCCCCACCCCGGCGACCCGCTCGGGGGCCGCGGAGAGGAACTCGGCGTACAGCGTCGGGTCGTGCTGGCCGTCGTCGCCGACCAGCAGCCACGTGACCTGCGGCAGCTCCCGCGCCAGCCGGGCCAGGCTCTCGCGCTTGTGGGCGCTGCCGTCGCGGAACCAGCCGGTGTTCGTCGGTCCCCAGTCGGTCAGCAGCAGCGGGCCGGGCGGGTACCCCGAGCGGTCCAGGAACCGCGCCAGGGTGGGCGCGACGTTCCACGCCCCGGTCGACAGGTACACCACGGGCGCACCCGGGTTCTCCGCGACGACCTGCCGGTACAGCTCGGCCATCCCGTTGACCGGCACCCGGGCCCGCTCGTCCAGCACGAAGGAGTTCCACGCCGCGACCAGCGGGCGCGGCAGGCGGGTCACCACCACGGTGTCGTCGATGTCCGACAGCAGCCCGGTGACCGGCTCGGGCCCGACCACCACGACGCGCGCGCTCCCGCTGTGCGGCAACGCCGACGGCGGCAGCGTCTCCGCCCCGCCCTCGGTGTCGTCCTCGACGAGCTCCACGTCCGGCGGCAGCGCGTCCGGGGCCGACGACTGCGGGCCCACGGTCAGGACGACCTCGTGCTCACCGGGCGGCAGGTCGATCTCGACCCGCTCGTCCAGGTAGCCCTCGCGGTTGGTGCGCACGACCCGCTCGTGCCCGCCGATGCGGACGGTCACCGCGGCGTCGGCGACCGGGACGGTGAGGAAATTGCGCCACCCGCGGACCTTGCGGACGACCTCGCGCTCGGCCTCGTCGCGGGTGTCCTCCCGGCCCAGCAGCACCCGCCCGAACACCCGCACCCACCCCGGACCGCCGTAGCCGGGGTAGGCCACGGCCCGCGCGTGGTAACCGCGACGGCGCAGCCGCGCACCCGCGAGGCCCTTGACGGCGTCCTCGATGCGCGCGGCCCGGTGCAGGCCGTGCTCACCGGGGCGCGGGGTCAGGTCCCCGCGCAGGTCCTCCAGGTCGCGCCGCGCCTCCTGCACGCGGCGCGCCCGGCGCTGGGAGGCGGTCAGGGCCGGCCCGTTGATCACCCGACC
Source organism: Kineococcus lubricus (assembly GCF_050871965.1). Lineage (NCBI taxonomy): Bacteria > Bacillati > Actinomycetota > Actinomycetes > Kineosporiales > Kineosporiaceae > Kineococcus > Kineococcus lubricus. The sequence continues at coordinate 128,909 of NZ_JBJLSK010000006.1, read as the reverse complement.
GACCCTAACGGGGGTCGAACCCCGCGGCGAGACGGTCGAACCCCTCGTCCAGCGGCACCCGCGGCTCCCAGCGCAGCCGTTCCCGCGTGCGGGTGGTGTCGAACCAGTGCGCGGTGGACAGCTGCTCGGCCAGGAACCGCGTCATGGGCGGCTCGTCGGGCAGCGCGAACCGCGTCCACACCCGCTCCACCAGGCTCCCGGCGGCCTTGGCCACCGACGACGGCACCCGCCGCGTGGGCGCCGGGGCCCCGGCGGCGGCGCAGATCCGGCCGAACACCTCCGCCACCGTGCGCGGTTCACCGTTGGTGACGACGAACGCCTCCCCGTGCACGCCGTCGTCCTCGGCGCGGTCCAGGGCCGCGACGAGCGCGTCCACGGCGTTGTCGACGTAGGTGGTGTCGATGAGCGCGGTGCCGTCGTCCAGCAGCGGCAACCGGCCCGCCGCGGCGCGCTCGGCGATGCGCTGCACCAGCTGGGTGTCCCCGGGACCCAGCACGATGTGCGGGCGCACCGCGACGACGGCGAAGCCGGGAGCGTCGGCGGCCAGCGCCAGCAGCTCAGCCTGCGCCTTCGTCCGCGCGTACGACCCGTGCGCGGCGGCCGGGTCGGCCGGGGTGGTGCCCACGCCCACCAGCGCCGACCCGGCGTGCGCCACCGAGGGGGAGGACACCATGACGAACCGGCCCACCCCGGCCGCGCGGGCCGCGGCGAGCAGGTTCGCGGTGCCGTCGACGTTCGTGGCGACGTACTCCGGGTGCGGGCCGGTCACCGACACCTTCGCCGCCAGGTGCACGACGGCCTGGACCCCGGCCACCGCCCGCGCGCACGCGTCGGGATCGGTCACCGACCCCAGGACCTCCTCGAAGCCCTCCAGGCCCGCCGGGCGGCGCTGCAGCACCCGCACCGAGTCCCCGCGGGCGGCGAACGCCCGGGCCGTCTCCCGGCCGAGCATCCCGCTCGCCCCGGTCACCAGGACCTTCACGCCAGCCTCCCCGCCCGCTCGCCGGCCAGGACCTGTTCGGCCCACGCGCTGACGCGGGCCCGGTCGATCTTGGAGTTGTGCCGCACGTCGGTGGGCAGCGCCGGCACCAGCAGCACCGCGGCCAGGTTGCGGCCGGTGGCCCCGCGCACCGCCTGCGACAGCGCGGGGTCGGCCACGGTGGTCCGCCGCACCGGCCGGGCGGCCTCGGCGACCACGACGAGCTGGCGCGCGGCCCGCGGCCCGATCCCCACGAGCGCGGCCCGCACGATGCCGGGCACCTGCTCGGCGCGCTGCTCGACGCCCACCGGGGTCACGACCTCGTCGGCGGTGACCACGACGTGCGCCAGCCGGCCCTCGATCCACACCCGGCCCCGCTCGTCCAGGTGACCCACGTCGCCGGTGCGGTGCCAGCGCCCGGGCCGCACCGCCCCCAGCAGGGTCGCCGAGGGCCGGACGTCGACGCTGGCGGCCTGGGTGGCCCACAGCTGGTCGTAGTGGTCCTTGACGTGCTCGCCGCCCACGACGACCTCGCCCACGACGCCGGGGGTGGTGACCAGGTCGGTCCCGGCGGCGCCGTCGGCGTCCAGCGGGGCGACCGCCACGGTGACGCCCTCGATCGGGCGGCCCACGCAGATCCCCTCGCCCGCACCGGCCTCGAGGATGTCCGACAGGCCCACGTCGGTCGCCGGCAGCACCTCCGTCGCCCCGTAGGGGGTGCGCGGGTCCGCCAGCGGCATCAGCTCGCGCACCCGCTGCAGCAGCGCCGTCGGGACCGGCGCACCGGCCGACAGCAACGTCGAGACCCGCCCCAGCGCCTGCCGCTGCGCCTCGTCGAGCGCACCGGCGGTGGCCAGGACGTTGACGACGGCGGCGGGGGACAGGAACGCCGAGGTGGCGCCCGCGGCGGCGACGGCGTCGGCCAGCGCGGCCGCCGTCAGCGTCGCCGGCCGGGTCACGTCCATGGCCGGGACGACGCAGGTGGCGCCCAGGGCGGGCCCGAACAGCGCGAACGGCGCGAACGCCGACACCAGCGGCTGCCCCGGGCCGATCCGGATGACCGCGCCCATGGCCCGCGCCAGCTGCGACAGCTGCCCGTGGGTGTAGACGACGCCCTTGGCCGGGCCGGTGGACCCGGAGGTGAACAGCACCGCGGCCTGCGCCTCGGCCGCCGGCTCGGCCGGCAGCGCGAACCCGGCCGCCAGCCGGTGCGCGCCGGCCCGCGCGACCTGCGGCAGGTCGGCCACCGCGATCCGCTGGCCGGGCCAGCGCAGCGCCCGCGCGGCCAGCAGCGCCTTCGGCACGCCCACGACCCAGTCCACCCCGGCGCCGGTCACCGCCCGCGACAGGCCCCGCACGCCCAGCCCGGCGTCGGCCACGACCGCGACCGCGCCGATGCGCAGCAGTGCGTACAGCGACGCCGTCAGGTCCGCCCCCGGCGGCACCAGCAGCGACACCCGCTGTCCCGGCCGCACCCCGTGGGCGACGAAGCCCGCGGCCAGTTCCCGCGTGCGCCGCCCCAGCAGCTCCCACGACACCGCCCGCGAGGTGCCGTCGGCGCGCATCTCCACCACCGCGGGGGTGTGCGCGACCGACGCGTCGCCCGAACGTTCCTCCAGCGCCGCCCACAGCCGCGCCGTCGGCACCGCCGGTGCGTCCGCGGCCCCGGTGGCCCCCGCGTCGGCGCCGGGGTTCAGGACCCGCTGGTCCAGCCAGCGCAGCACGACCGACGCGAACGCCGGGTCCTCCGGGGTCAGGTGCGAGGCGGAGGCGAACCGGTGCACGTCGGCGTGCGGGACGCGCTCGCGCCAGTCCCGCAGGAACCACTGCGTGAACACCGGGTCCCGCGGACCCCACGCCACCAGCGTCGGCACCCGCGCCGCGGCCAGCCGCGCCACGCCCGCGCTCACGTCGTCCAGCGCCGCCCGGCTCGGGTGGTCCGGTCCCACGGGCACGTCCGCCACGAACGCGTCGATCCCGTCGCGCTCGGCGGCGCTGCCGTAGGGGCTGCGGTAGGCGGCCAGCACCTCCGGGCTCAGCGCCGGGCGCGGCAGCGCCAGCGTCGTGCGCAGGAACGCCTGCGACGTCCGCGTCGCCAGCGACCGGACCCCCGGCGCCAGGACCGCCTTCAGCACCCCCGGGGCGCCCGCGTCGGCCGGCCAGCTCGCCGCGGTGTTCGCCACCACCAGGCCCGCCACCTCGACCCGCGACCGGCCGCCGTGCCGGCCCCCGCGCCGCCCCAGCTCCGCCGCCGCCCAGCCCGAGGCCACGATGCCGCCCCAGTCGTGACCGACCGCCACCACCGGGCCGGTCAGCTCCAGCGCCCCGACCAGACCGGCCAGGTCCTCGATGCGGTCCGCCAGCCGCCGCGTCGTGCCGGTGCGCTGGGAGAACCCCATCTCCAGCTGGTCCACCGCCACCACGCGCCAGCCCAGGTGCACCGCCGAGGCCGCCGAGGCCAGCCCCCGCCACAGGTACGACCACGTCGGGTTGCCGTGCACGCACAGCAACGTCCCCACCACGTCGCCCTCGGCCGCGTCCGGCGCGGTGTCCAGCACGTGCCAGGTCCGCGTCGCCCCGGAGTGGTCCGGCGCCTGCACCAGCCGCGACCAGCGGGCGTCCCAGCCCGGCAGGCCCGCCGGTGGGGTCACCGCGGGCAGTTCGAGCGTGCTCACCAGGCGATCTCGAGCATCGCCGTGTTCAGACCCGACCCCACACCCATCGCGATGACCTTGTCACCGGCGGAGAACTCCGGAGCCGACGCCGCCAGCGTCATCGGCAACGAGATCGGGCCCACGTTCCCCCACGTCGGGAACGTCATCGGCACCTTCGCCGGGTCCACCCCGATCCGCTCCACCAGCGTCTCGGTGTGCACCTTCGAGATCTGGTGGATGACGAACTTCTTCGCGTCCCGCCACCCCCACAGCGCGTCCCCGGCCTCGAAGGCGTCCACGACGATCTCGATGCCCTCGGTCAGCATCAGCTTCGCGTCGGTCCGCATGTGGTTCATGTCCCCGATGCACAGCTCGTGGTGCGCGGTGCCCGCCCGCGAGACCCCACCGACGATGCGGTGGCCCTCGGGGTGCTCGTCGGCGCGCCCGATGACCGCCGCCGCGGCCCCGCAGCCCAGCGTCATCGTCGCGAACTCGTTCAGGAAGTCCTTGCGCGTGATGCCCTCGCGCAGCAACCGGGACACCGTGCCCTCGTGCATCGAGCGCACGTCCTCGGCGCCCAGCACCACCGCGTACCGGATCATGCCCGCGTCGATCATCGCCGAGGCCACCTGCACGCCGTTCACCCACGCCAGGCACGCGTTGGCGATGTCGAAGTTCAGCGCCGACGTCGGCAGGTCCATCCCGTGGTGCACGCTCGTGGCGACCGCCGGCTCCAGGTGCGGGCGCGTCACCGTCGTCGAGATGACCATCCCGACCTCCGAGGCGTCCACCCCGGCCTCCGACAGCGCCTTCGCCCCGCACTCGGCGGCCACGTCCGAGGCCTGCTGACCCGGCGCCCACCAGCGGCGCTCCTGGACACCGGCGACCTTCTGCAGCAGCCCCGGCCGCAACCGCAGCCGCTCCAGCGTGGGCGCCAGCACCTCGTCGAAGTGCGACGACGGCACCACCACCGGCGCCTCGACGTGCGAGATCGACAGCAACGCCGCGTTCGCGGGCGCGAACGTCGAGTTCCCCTGGAACGGCGAACCCACGCGGTGCGCGGAGGCGGTCTCGGAGCTGGAAGGGTCGAACAAGGGCTTCCCCGATCTGGTCGTCGGCCGCGCGGCGGTGGCTCACCGTGCCGGATCCACCGTCCACCAGCGAGCGGCAGGGCCACCCGCGCGGCGGGAACTCAGGTTAACCGCCACCGTTCGCGGCGCTCGCCGAGGTCACCCCCGACCACCCGTGCCCCCACCGCGACCGGCCGCGGCCCGCGCCGCCAGCACGGCGGACGACGCACGCTCCAACGCCTCACGGGCCCCCGCCAGTTCCGCCCGCGACGGCACGACCCGCGCGAAGCACGCCCGCTGGACCACCGCGACCGCCCACCCCACCTCGTCCCACACCCCCGCCAACGTCCCGGGCCCCCCGGGTGTGAGGTCCCGGCCGAGCCCTCCTGCGGCACCGGGGGCTGCCACCCGCCGCCACCAGTCCTCCAGGCCCTCCGCCGGCCGCCGCCGCCACGACGCCGGCGAGGCCGCCTCGAACCCCTCCCAGGCCAGCAGCAGCGCCCGCACCGCCGGGTCCCCCCGGCGCGCCCCGGCCACCGCGACGGCGCCGGGGACCGGACCCACCGCCGTCCGGCGACCGGCCCGGCGCAGCAGCCACCACACCGCCCCGGCCCCCGCCAGCAGGACGGCGACGGCCAGCGCCCGCGCCGCCGGGTCCGCCAGCAGGGCCGCCACCCGGTCCCGCACCCACGACCACGATCCCCACCACGCCCGCGACCACCAGCTCCCGCCGCCGGCCTCGACCAGCGGCGCCCCCGCCGTCGGGTCCGAGGACACCCACCCCGTCCCCGGCACCCACACCTCCACCCACGCGTGCGCGTCGGCCGACCGCAGCACCCGCCGCCGCCCCTCGACCGCACCACCGGAGAACCCGGTGACCAGCCGCGCCGGGTACCCCGCCGCCCGCAGCAGCACCACCTGGGCGCTCGCGAACTGCTCGCAGAACCCGACCCGGTCGGTGAACAGGAACGCGTCCACCGCGTCCACCCCCGGCCCCGGCACCGGCGCGTCCAGGGAGTACCGCGCCACCGACCGCAGGTGCGCCGAGACCGCCCGCGCCGCCGACACCGCGTCCCGGCCCGCGGTCAGCTCCCGTCCCAGGTCCCGCACCCGCGCCGGCACCGACGCCGGCAGCGCCAGCCACCGCTGCGCCCGCACCGGCGCGTCCGCCGCCCCCGTCCCGGGGACGTCCCCGGCGTCCTCGAGCGAGGGCACGACCCGCGCCGAGACCCGGTAGGCGGACCCCGCCCCCGCCCCGGCCACCACCAGACCGGACCCGCTGTCCAGCAACCGGTCCGGCGACCTCAACGCCACCGGGGACCCCGCGCTGACCACCGCCGGGTAGGCCCCCAGCACCGCGACGTCGTCCGCCCGCACGCCCTCGGAGGCCCCGTCCTCGGGGACCGCGGAGTACTCGGTGGCGCCGGCCCCGGCGCGGGACGTCCACACCACCGGGTTCCCCGACGACGACCACGACCGCCCGTCGTACACGTCGAGCACCCCCGCCCGCCACAGCGCCGGCGAGTCCACCGGCACCGACAGCAGCCGCGTGCCCGCCAGCTCCCCGCGCGCCGACAGGTCCAGCGTCCCGCCCGCGTACGCCTGCGCGGACCGGGCCACCGACCCCGACGAGCTCCCGGGCGCACCCGGCAGGCCCGCCGCCCCACCGGCCCACCCGTCGCCTGCGGGTACCGGCACCAGCAGGAACAGCACCAGTCCCGCGACCGCCGCCGCGGCCGCCGCCCGCGCCGCCCGCCGCACCACCACCGCACGCACCGGCCGGTGCGGCACCGAGAACGCCGCCGCCGCCAGCACCGACCCCCACACCAGCACCAGCGGCCCGACCAGCCCACCCGAGGCCCCCGACCCCGCCGGCGAGCCCGCCGCCGCCACCGACACCAGCACCGCCAGCGCCAGCACCAGCCGCAGCTCCCGCACCGTGCGCACGGTCGCGAACTGCCGCGACCCCACCGCGCACGCCACCACCGGCCACACCGCCGGCACACCCCCCGCGGCCACCACGCCCGGCAGCCACACGACGCTCGCGAGCGCCCCACCGGCCCCGGCGAGCTGGGCGCCGACCCGGTGCCCGCGCAGCAGCGAGGCCACGACGACCGCGACCGCCGTGGTCAGCGCCGCCGCAGCCGGGACGACCCCGGTGACGACCAGGGCCAGGACCGCGCCGACGAGCGCGACGCCCGCGCAGCGCAGCGCCACCGCGGGCGGGGCGTGGGAGGCCAGCAGGTCGCCCGGCGCGACGTCCCCCGGCACCTCGCCCGGCACGTCGCCCCCGGTGGCTGCGCGCGGGCCCCTCACGCCGACCGCCAGCCGTCGGCGGCGGCCACGACGACGCGTCCGTGCGGGCCCGCCGTGCGCCGCGCGCGCTCCAGCGCCGCCCCGCCGGGCTGCGCGAGGACGTGCTCGGCCGGCTGCGCGGCGGCGAGCACGTCCAGCGCGGTGGCCCCCTCGGCCACCACCGGGGACGTCGGGTCCAGGACCGCGATGCGGCGACCGGCGGCCCGTCCGGCTCCGATCAGCGCCGCGACCTGCCCCAGGACGTCCTCGAAACCCGCCGGTGCGGTCGGCAGGACCACCACGAGCACCCCTTCGGGCGCCGCCTCGCGCTCGACGACGACCAGCGCCGGGCCGGTGGGCCCACCGCCGCGGCGGGCGCTGGCCCGCCAGTGCACGGCCGACGGCCGGTCCCCGGCGCGGAAGGGCCGCACCGCGGCCAGGTCGTCGGCGCCCGGGCGCGGCGCGGGGACGGGCAGCCGCGGCACGGCAGACGGCGCGGGGTGCACGGCCACCGCGGCCGGGACCGCCGCCCACCGGCGCTGCAGGTGCACGCCGAGCACGTCGGCGGCCTCGACGAGGACGACGGGCCCGGCGCTGAGCCCGCGCGAGCGCGCCGCCCGCGGCAGCCGCAGCTCCACGACCTGACCGGCGGCCAGGTCCGGCAACCCCGTGTGGCAGGGCGCGAAACCGTCCCCGCCCAGGTGCAGCACGACGGCCGGGCAGGGCCGGGAGGACGTGTTGCGCACCCGCACGACGTGCTCGACGACCTGCCCGGCCCGCGCCCGCGCCGGGACCCGCACCGACACCGCCAGCGACGTCACCGGCGGCGCGGTCAGCACGGCCAGCGCCGTCACCGCCAGCAGCAGGCACGCCACCAGCGCCAGCCACCGGTTGCCGACGCCGAAGGACAGCACGAGCAGCGCCGGACCGGACGTGGCCAGCGCGATGGGCCGCACCCGCACCCGCGGCCGGGTGGGGTGCCGGTCCAGCAGGTGCTCGGCCACCGGGGCCCGGGCCGTGTCGGGGGCCGCGCTCACCGCCGCAGGTCCACCGGGACCGAACCCACCAGACCGGCCGCCAGCCGTTCCTGGGTGAGCGTGCGCGCGGCCGTCCCGTCCTCGCCGGCCAGGGTGTGCCCGTCGCCGGGCACGAGCCGGTGCGCCAGCACGGGCACCACCAGCGCCTGCACGTCCTCCGGCACGACGTGGTCGCGCCCGGCCAGCAGCGCGCGGCCCTGCGCGCAGCGGACCAGTGTCACCGCCGCCCGCGTGCCCGCCCCCAGCAGGACCCGCGGGTCGGTGCGGGTGGCCCGGCACAGCCGGACGGCGAGGTCCACCACGGCGTCGGCCACGTGCACCGCGGCCGTGGCCTCCTGCAGCTCCAGCAGGCCGGCCAGGGACAGGACGGGGGACAGGCGCTCGGGCCGGTTCCCGGCGAGCTGCTCGCGCACCACCTGCCGCTCCACCTGCTCGTCCAGCGGCCCCAGCACGACGCGGACCGCGAACCGGTCCAGCTGCCCCTCCGGCAGCGGGTACGTGCCGTGCTGCTCCACGGGGTTCTGGGTGGCGACGAGCACGAAGGGGTCCGGGAGGAGGTGGCGCACGCCGTCGACGGTGACGGCCCGTTCCTCCATGGCCTCCAGGAACGCCGACTGCGTGCGCGGGGAGGTCCGGTTCAGCTCGTCGACCAGGACCACCGGGGCGAACACCGGCCCCGGCACGAACCGGAACCCGCCGGAGGCCGGGTCCCACACGCCCGAACCGGTCACGTCCGCCGGCAGCAGGTCGGCCGTGGCCTGCACCCGCCCGCACCGCGCGCCCAGCGACGCCGCGAACGCCGTCGCCAGCGTCGTCTTCCCGCTGCCGGGCACGTCCTCGACCAGGACGTGCCCGCGCGCCAGCACCGCGGCCACGAGCAGCTCCACCGCCGCTCGCCGGCCCCGCACGACCCGTTCGACCCCGTCCACCAGGGCCCGTGCTCGGGCGCAGGGGTCGGCGGGGTGCGGGTCGGTCACGGCGTGGTCCACCCGGTGGGCATCGGCACCGGCTCCCGCCCACCCGACGGCCGGTCCCCCGGGCGGAGCAGTGGCGTGGACGACCTGCCTGCCGTGCTAGGGTTTTCCTCGTTCGCACGGGAGAAAACACCCGGGCGGGCACCACTCGTCCGGGTGGCGGAATAGGCAGACGCGCTAGCTTGAGGTGCTAGTCCACGTATAGTGGGTGGGGGTTCAAGTCCCCCCTCGGACACTCGTTGAGACAGCGACGAGACAGGCTCTGACCAGCATCCGTGCAGGTCAGGGCCTTTTTCGTTTCCGGCGCCGATCCTTCGAGCGTGCGGGGGACGACGGGAACGCGGACGACGTCCACCCGGCGCGGTCGTTCCCGGGAAAGCCCGACGACCCCGGTGAGGACCACCACGACCACGGGCGAGACCGTTTCGCCGGTCCGCCACGGACCTGTGCTCGCCGGCGAGCTCTCCCGGCACGCGCGGGGTGGGGGAGCCGTGCAGCCCGACGCCGGCGACGGACGGTGGCGGCGTCCTGAGCCCCCGGCGCCGGGTGCAGCCACGGCGGGCCCGCACCGCACCGGACCGGACCTCGCCCGGCGGGTGCCTGATCCGCGGTGCCGGTCCGGCCGACGACCCGGGGCCCGTGCCGGAGCAGCTGAGCGCCCGTTCCGGCCAGCACCGCGACGGTCCTGCCGCAGCACGTCCTCACCCGCAGCCGCCCGGACTGCGCCGGCGAGGGGTCGTCCCGACCGTGCCGCTGCTGCAGGCGTGCACGGACGCCGACGTCCTCGTCGGCGAGGGCCGGATCGCGCGGGCGGGCTCCTCGATCTCCATGTCCAGCTTGAATGAGGAAGTTCAGTTACCGGAGTCAACGAGCGGGATAAACGACTCGACGCGAGCAGCGAATCCGCGCGAGGACAACAGCAACCCCGGAGGTGTGGGGGCGGCGCGGGTGGCGACCGCCACGGCGGTGGGTGGGAGCACCGGGTGCGGCCGCGACGGTCTCACCCACCGCGGCGGCTCCCTGCGAGGCTCCGGGGCCACGCATCTGCGTCCCGCCCGGTCGGCCGGGCACTGGCGCGATGCCCCGGGTGGTGGAGGAAGTCGTCGGAGGAGGCCCCGACGCTGCACACTGCACTCGGCGGGGTCACCACCAGGGCACCCGGCCGGACCGTCGACCGAGAGAAGAACGTGAAGATCGTCTACTACAGCTTCGGGGGCCGTTACTCCGACAATCCCCGCGCCCTGCACCAGCGGGCCCTGCACCGCGCGGACCTGGGGGGTGCGGAGGGCGTGGAGCACGTGTGGCTGGCTCACGCTCGCCACGCCGCGTCGTTCCCCGCCGGCACCGCCACCGTGCCCGTGGGCACCGATGAGGCCGTGGCCGCGCTGGAGTCCGCCGACGTCGTCGTCGCCGACAACCACCTGCCGCCCTTCGCCAAGCGCCCGGGGACGACCTACGTCCAGACCTGGCACGGGACCCCGCTCAAGCGCATCCACCGCGACGCGCTGAACCAGGCCGCGGGCGACGAGGACGTGCTGTCCCGCCTCGACGACGACGTCACCCGCTGGGACGTGCTGCTCGGGCCGAGCGAGGCCGGCGCGGTCCCCCTGCGCGCCGCCTTCCGCTTCCCCGGCGCGGTCCCGGTCACCGGCTACCCCCGCAACGACGCCCTGCTGGCGCCCGACGCCGCTCAGCGCCGCGAGCAGGTGCGCGCGCAGCTGGGCATCGACGCGGAGCGCACCGTCGTCCTGTACGCGCCCACCTGGCGCGACGACGACCGCGACACCGGCGGTGACCCCGGCGCCCGCCTGCCCCTGGACCCCGACCGCTTCGCCGAGCGCCTGGGGCAGGGGTACGCGCTGCTGCTGCGCCTGCACCATTTCGTGCCCGAGTCGATGCGCGGGCGGGAGGTGCCCGGAGTCGTGGACGTCTCCGAGCACCCCGACATCAACGACCTGTACCTGGCCGCCGACGTGCTGGTGACCGACTACTCCTCGGCGATGTTCGACTTCGCCCTCACCGGCAAGCCGATCGTCTCCTTCACCTACGACCTCGAGCACTACCGCGACGTGGTGCGCGGCTTCTACTTCGACCTGCCCGAGATCGCCCCGGGACCGGTGCTGGGGACTTCCGAGGACGTCCTGGACGCCCTCGCCGACGTGGAGGCGCTCCGAGCGCGGTTCGCGCAGCGGTACGAGGCGTTCACGGCCCGGTTCTGCCACGCCGAGGACGGCCACGCCGCCGATCGCGTCCTCGACCTCGTCCTCCGGTCCCGCGTCGACCCCGATCCTCGCTTCGACACCGGTTCCCTCGACAGCACGGCAGGAGTGAAGGCGTGAACGGTTTCAGCGGTACCCACTTCAACACCGTCCCGGCCACCGGCACCCGTGGCGACGGCGTGCAGGCCGTCATCCTCGCCGCGGGCCTGGGCACCCGGCTGGGACGCCCGCTGCCGAAGTCGCAGACCGTGCTGCGCGACGGGCGCACCATCATGCGCCAGCAGCTGGACAACCTGCGCTCGGCGCTGGGTGAGCAGGTGCGGATCGCCGTCGTCGTCGGCTTCAAGGCCAACGTGCTCATGGAGGCCCACCCGGACCTGCGTTTCGTCTACAACGAGCTCTTCGACTCCACCAACACCTCCAAGAGCCTGCTGCGCGCGCTGGAGACCTCCCACCCCGGCGGTGTGCTGTGGATGAACGGCGACGTCGTCTTCGACCCCCGGATCCTGCAGCAGGTGCAGCCGTGGCTGGAGCGCGACGAGAGCTTCGTGTGCGTCAACACCGCCGCCGTCGGTGAGGAGGAGGTCAAGTACACCGTCGACGCCGAAGGTTTCATCGACGAACTGTCCAAGACGGTCTCCGGTGGCCTGGGGGAGGCGGTCGGCATCAACTACGTCAGCGCCGCCGACAAGGCGGTGCTGATCGAGGAACTGCGCGCCTGCGCGGACGGCGACTACTTCGAGCGGGGCCTGGAGACGGCCATCGCCCGCCGCGGCCTGCGCGTCGCCCCGGTCGACGTGTCGACGTTCGACGTCGTCGAGGTCGACTTCGAGGACGACCTGCAGCGCGCGGACCGCATCGACGAGGTGAACCTCTGGCTCAAACCCGCTGCCGCGGAGCTCAACTGACCGGCGGGCACCGGACCGGGTCGCGGTGAACCGCTCAGCTGCGACCCGCCGGAGCTGAGCGGGAGCGGACCGCGTCGGCTCGAACGCGGGGACCTCCACCGGGAGGTCCCCGTGGTCCACGCCGGCGCCCCCACCACGTCCGACGCGAACCCCCGGTGCATCGTCTGCCGCCGGCTGTCGACGACCGGCTCCGGACCCGGAGCCGGTCATCGTGCTCCCCCCGGCAGTCCGCTCATCGGCGGGAGCGTGGCGTCGCGGCGGTCCAGCACCGCCCCCGGACGGGGGGTGAACTGGCCGGCGCCGGCGCCGGGGGACCGGCGGCTTCCGCGTGCTCAGGACCCGTACGTCGGCAACCCCGGGACGTGCCAGCCGGAGTACTCGTCGGGGATCTGCGCGTCCGCGGCGAAGACGACCGTGGTGGCGGCACCGTCGGCGGCCCAGACGCCGTTGCGCGACCGGTACGCCTGCGTCGTGCCGATCAGGTGCGCACCGGAGTCGTCGACGTCGGTGTCGCGGACGATCAGGTGCCCGGGGGAGACCCAGGTGATGCCGGTGTTCAGGTTGGCCGATCCGTCCACGAACCACGAACCGCGGTCCCACCGCGGGTCCGGCGCGGCCTCGGCGACCAGGGCGTCGTTCCGCCACGTGAGGACGGTGTTGCGTTCGGCGTGGGCACCGACCTCGGACAGGACGACCAGTTCGTCGCCGGCGACGTCGTCCAGCGGCGCCGCCCCGACCCAGGGGCTGGAGTGGGCCGAGGCCAGCGTGTCGACGGTGACGGTCCGGACGGTCCCGTCGGCCCGGACGCGGAGCTGCTGGGTCTCGTCGCCGGCGCGGCCGGCGAGGGCGACGTCGTCGCGGGCACCGTCCCCGTCGACGTCGGTGGAGGCCACGCGCGTGCAGTCCGCCACCTGCCAGCAGACGAGGTCGTCGGCCGCGGCCCCCACGAAGGTGGTGCGGTCCTGCCCCCCGGCCAGCCACGCGGTGACGGTGCTCGTCCCGGCTCCGGCGTCGCCGGTCAGCAAGGTCACCCGCCCCAGCGGTGCGGCCGCGAGCGCGTCGACGAGGTGGTCGTCCTCCCCGTTGGAGACCAGGACGTCGCCGCGCGCCACGCCGCGGGTGACCGATTCCTCGGCGACGGCCTTCGCCGTGGCGAACCGGTCGGCACCGCTGGTGCGCCTGGCCGTGGGGAACTGGCCGGCGACGGCGTCGCCGACCGCGTTCTCACCGCCCACGACGGTGGTCGAGGTGGTGCCGGCCGCCCGCAGCTGCGCGGCGGCGTCCGCGGTCCCGGTGACCGGGGCCAGGACCAGGGGTTCGCCCAGCCGTGCGGCGGGCCCGGCGGCGGCGAGCGCGTCGACGAGGTGGCCGCTGTCGCCGGAGGCGACCCACGCGTGGGTCCCGCCCGTCACGAACGCGGCGACCGCGGCGCTGGTGGAGTACCGGTCGCCGCCGGCGATGCGCCCGACGCTGGCGACGCCGAGGGCGCGGACCCGGTCGAGGACGGCGGTGGAGACGGACGGTTCACCACCGATGGCCAGCACGGCCGCCGGGCGCCGCTGGGCGAGGTAGTCGGCGGTGGCCTGCGGCAGGGCGCCGCGGGCGGTCAGGACGATCGGGGCGGCGAGCCGGCGGGCCAGCGGCGCGGCGGACAGGGCGTCGACGAGGTGGGCGTCCTCCCCGCTGACCAGGACCACGACGTCGGCGGTGGGGAACCCGGTGCGGGCGGCGGCCACAGCGGTGGCGTAGCGGTCCTCGCCGCGGATCTCCTGCAGGCCGGTCGAGGCCGCGGCCGTGGTGTACGTCTTCCCGCAGGCGGCGTTGGTGACGGGCAGGCCGGCCGGGCAGGCGCCGACGACGGTCTCCACGCCGGCGGCGGCGGCCGGTGCCGTGGTGGCCACTACGGTCGCGGCGCTCAACGGCAGCGCGGCGGCGGTGGCCAGCAGACCCAGGGTCCTCAGTCGCGCGAGAGGTCGGCGCAGGCTCATGGCGGTGATTCCCCTTGCGGTACGAACGGATCACGGGCATTTCGTCACTGAGTGTTGCATGTCGTCACTCACCGCGGAGAGTGTTCACGGGGTTGGACATCTACCCGAGTTCCGCCGTTCGCCCTGTGTTCGCCCTGCCGTTCGCCCGGCAGCGAGGCGATGCTGCGAACACAGCACGCAGCCCGACGACGCTGGAACCTCTGCCGAAGTGGCGAAGCAGTCCCCGTCTCGGCCCCGTGGCCACCGCGGGGTCGGGACGGCTGGGTCTCGCGGGGCCGACACCACCGCACGTCACTCGTGGGCGACGAGCTGCGCTGAACCAGTGCCCGTGAACGGGTTCCCGGAACTGCGGGTCGCCGGCCCATGCGGTCGTCGTGCCCGGCAGGGGGTGGACGTGTTCGCGGTACGCCTCTCGACGCTCAACCGGGCTGCACCGTCCGGGCCACCGGTGGCCACCTGGTCGCTGCCGCACCGCCGCCCAGTAGGTAGGTTCGCCCCACGCTCCCCGATGAAGAGGATGGTCGACACCGTGGCACTGCACCCCCAAGCAGCAGCGTTCCTGACGATGGTCGAGGGTGCGCCGCCGCTGGACTCCCTCCCGGTCGCCGTGAACCGCGCGAACCTCGCCGACGCGATCGCCCTGACCGGCGAGCCCACACCGGTCCACTCCGTGGAGGACGTCCAGCTCACCGGGGCGGGCCGGGTGCCGGTCCCCGCTCGCGTCTACCGCCCGAGCGACGAGGAGGGCCTGCCCGTCGTCGCCTACTTCCACGGCGGCGGGTGGGTCCTGGGAAACCCGGACCTGGCCGACACGACGACACGCGACATCGCCGTGGCCGGCGGCGCCGTCGTCGTCAGCGTCGACTACCGCCTCGCCCCGGAACACCCGTTCCCCGCCGCGTTCGACGACGCCGTAACCGCGACCCGCGCGCTGCTGGACGGAGCCCTCGACGGGGTCGACCGGAACCGCGTGGCCGTCGCCGGGGACAGCGCCGGCGGCAACCTGGCGGCCGCGACGGCGCAGGCGCTGCGTGGTCACGCCGGGCTGCGGCACCAGGTGCTGATCTACCCGGTGACCCGCGGCCGGGCCGGCGGGACGGACAGCTACCGCAGGTACGGCGAAGGCCACTACCTCACCACGCGGGACATGCAGTACTTCCTGGACAGCTACGCGCCCGGGGGCGCGCTGGACGACCCCCGCCTGGTGCCCTCGGCGGCCACGGACCTGTCCGGGCTGGCGCCGGCCACGTTCGTCATCGCCGAGTGCGACCCCCTGCGCGACGACGGTCACTCCTACGCCGCGGCGCTGCAGGCCGCGGGCGTCGAGGTGACCGTCCGCCAGTTCGACGGGCAGGTCCACCCGTTCCTGTACCTCGCAGGCGTCATCGACGATGCCCGCGCCGCGCGCGACTTCATCGGGCAGCAGCTACGGGCAGCGTTCAGCTGACAGGCACCCCGACCGGCTACGACGGCGCGAGGCGTCGGTGAACGGGAGGCTGACAGGAGCCGGGCGCCGCCGCGGCACCGCTGCAGCGCACCGGCAGTCGCTCGCACTCCCGCACCGGTTCCGCTGGTGACGGCGCAGTCAGCGCTACGGCGGACAACACGGTCAGCGGGGCGTTTCACGGGCTGGTGTCCCAGCCAGCTGGTCTCGCCTCTGGGGGGCTTCGACCTGGCCATCGCTCCTGTCGGGCACCTGGCGTCCAACGTCGAGCAGCCGGTGCGCAGGGAGCTGGCCAGCACCGGCACGGGCCTGCGGCAGCACGTCCTCGCTCCGCGCCTGCTGGAGGTGCGCGTGGACGTTGATGGGGTCTGCCCCCACTCCAGTCGACCCTTGCCGGTAGGGGCTTTCAGGCCGGGTGAGCGGCCTGCAGCAGTGTCTCAAACTCGACGGGAGTCAGGCGACCGAGGGCCTGCTGCCGACGGCGACGGTGACAGGTCTGCTCGATCCACGTGACGATCGCCAGCCGCAGTTCTTCGCGGCTGGACCGGCGCCGGTGATCCAGGACGTTCTTCTGCAGCAGGCTGAAGAACGACTCCATCGCGGCGTTGTCCGCGCAGGTCCCGACCCGGCCCATCGACCCGCGCGCCTGCGCCGCGAGATCGGCGGTCATCCGCGCGTCGATGGAGTAGCCGACGCTCCGGTTGGAGCAGGCGTCCTCGACCGCACGGAGGTAGAGCTTTCCCCCGGCGGTGGGGTGCTCGGTGGGGCACCTCCCGCTTGGGGGAAATGTCGTTGAGCCGCAGGGCGTTCGGCTTGTCGGCGGTGAACTGCCGGTGCACGAGGTCGTCGTGCACCGGTGGCCCCGGCCGGCGCCCGGCGCCACGTCTGCGGGCGTGGGCTGAGAACAGGTCCTGCAGGCTGCACAGGCGTTGGACGCGGTTGCGTGATGCCCTCACGCCTTGCTGCTGCAGCTCATCGGCGATGGATCGGTAGCCGAACCCGGGGGCATCGTGGTGGATGTCGATGGCGGTGCTGATGAGGTGGTCATCGTTCCAGTCGCGGGCGGTGACCGGGTTGGCGCGCCACTCGTAGTACACCTCGGCCCGGATCAGCCCCGCGGCCGGGTCGTCCGCATCGACCCCTCCGCAGGGACCGCCGCCGTCCTGGCCGGGGCGCTGCCCGCGCCGAACGGCATCTCCTTCGACGAGACCTCGGACGGGTCGTACGTCAGCCAGTACGACGCCAATCGGATGGACCACCTGGCCCTGACCGAGCAGGGACGACAGCTGCGGGCCATCCACCCGGCCGTGCACGTCGACACCGGCGCCGCTCGGATCGACTCCAACGCCGTCGACGCCGACGGCAACGTCCACCAGGGCCTGCACGGACGTGTTGCCGTGCAGGTGCTCAGCCCGACCGGGCAGCACCTGACCACCGTCGAGGCCGACACCCCCGACGACGGGGCGTACTCGGCGACCGGCGTCGCCGTCCGACCCGGCACGCGGGAGGCGGTGGTCACGGTCAGCGGACCCAGCGGGGGGTTCCTGCACGCCTTCGACGCGCTCGCCGGAGGAACGCGCCAGTCCAACGGCGGGTAGCTCTGCGGGAGCGTCGCGCTGAGACGGTTCCCGACGTGCAGCGGTCGCGGTGGTGCGCCGATCGCCACCCCCGCACCTCAGCTGGGACGACCATCTCGCAGGACTGCCCGGAGAGGGGCCTCTCCCGCCGGGTGAACTCGCCGTGGTGGTGAACCCGGGTGCCGCGCAGTCCCGAACGGGGCGGTCCGGGGTCGGCGGCCTCGGCCTGCACGAGCTCGGCCGGGCCCGGGTGACGGCGACGAGGCGTGGTTCTTCGCGGCCGGTCCAGTGCCGGCGCCAGCGGGTCACGAGCGCGGGGGATCGAGCCGGGTCCTCGAGCCGGGCTCTCGACCCCTCGTGCGTGACGACGTCCGGGTCCTCCACCACCGGTGGGGACCCGGACGCCGCCGCGAACCAGTGCTCGAGCGCGGGACCTGCCGCGTCAGCGCTGAGGCGTCTGCGCCACGACGTCGGCGCCGTCGCCCAGGTGCAGGTCGGCGTTGCCGGTGGTGCCGGCGCGCACCGTCACCGTCTGCGTGGCCGGTGCGTGGCTGGAGGCGGTCAGCGTGTACTGCCCGGGGGGCAGGTCGGTGAGCTGGTAACCACCGTCACGGCCGGTCGTCGTCCGGTGGACCACGTCACCCGCGGCGTCGATCAGCGTCACCAGCGCCTCGGACAGGGCCTGACCGTCGCGACCGGCGGTCACCCTGCCGACGAGGGCCGCCGACCCCGGCAGGGGCAGGTCGAGGGTGAGGGCGGTGTCGTCGCCGAGCTCGGCCGCCTGAGCGGCCGGCGGGTGCTCACCGGAGCGGGCGGTCACCACGTAGGAGCCCGCCGGGAGCGCGTCGAAGGCGTACGTGCCGTCGACGTCGGTGACGGTCGAGGTGACCACCCGGCCGGTGACGTCGGTCAGGGTCACCATCGCGGCCCCGACGGCGGTGTTCCCGGGGGACAGGACCCGGCCGGTGAGGGCGGAACGCCCCGCGAGGTGGACGTCGTGCGCCAGTGGTCCACGGCCGACGGCGATGAGGCTGGCGTGCGGGGCCAGGTGCGGGGCGGCGGTGATGAGCAGGTAGGTGCCGCCGGTGGGCACGGTCAGCTCGTAGCGGCCCTCGGTGTCGCTCCCACCGCGGGCGACCTGGTGCCCGGCGGTGTCGGTGAGGGTGACGACGGCCCCGGGGAGGGGACGCGGACCGCTCGTGAACACGGTGCCGTGCACGGTGAGCGCGGAGGCGATCGTCTGGCGGACCTGGGTCGGGACCTGGGTCGGGACCTGGGCGGGGACCTGGGCGGGCGAGCTGACGGGCCGGCCCTCGAACCGGGGTTCGGGCAGGCCGGCGGGGGCCGCTGCCAGGGGTCCCGGGGTGCCGGGGGAGTCGGCGGGGCGAGCACGTCCGGGCAGGAAGAACGCGATGACCAGCGCGACCAGCGCAGCACCGGCGGCGATGATCAGCACGGTGCGGAAACCGCCCTGGGAGGGCACGGTGACGGTGCCCAGGGTGGTCGCCGAGGCGGCCAGGACCGCGCCGGCGACGGCGCTGGAGATCGAGGACCCGACGGAGCGGACCAGGGTGTTGAAGCTGTTGGCCGAAGCGGTCGCGTTCGCGGGGACGGCGGACATGATGAGGGCCGGCATGGCGCCGTAGGCGAAGCCGATGCCGGCGCCGATGACGCCGGAGACGATCGCGAGCTGCCAGACGGCGTCCATGAAGATCGCGCCCAGGCCGTAGCCGGCGGCCACGATCACCGCGCCGATCATCAGGCTGACCTTGGGGCCGTGAGCGCGGGTGACCTTGGCCGACGCACCCGCGGTGACCATCATCACCAGGCCACCGGGCACCATGGCCAGGCCGGCGACGAGCATCGACTCGCCCAGGCCGAATCCGGTGGCCTTCGGCAGCTGGATGATCTGCGGCAGGGCCAGGGACATGCCGAACATGGCGTAGCCGAAGACCAGCGAGGCGAGGTTGGTCAGCAGCACCTGGCGGCGGGCGGTGGTGCGCAGGTCGACCAGCGGCTGCGCGGTGCGCAGTTCCCAGCGGCCCCAGGCCAGGGCCAGGACGACGGCGGCGGCGAACAGCCCGATGGTCCAGCCGCTGGTCCAGCCCCAGTCCTTGCCCTTGGAGACGGCCAGCAGCAGGGAGATCAGCGCGCCGGACAGGCCGATGGCGCCGAGGACGTCGAAGCGGGGGGCCGGGCCGGTGCGCGCGGTGCTGCGCGGTGCGCGGATCAGGGTGGCGATGAGCAGGAAGACCACCGCGCCGAGTCCGGCGGCGACCCAGAACAGCCAGTGCCAGCTGAGGTTGTCGGCGATCAGGGCTGCCGCGGGCAGGCCGAGGGCACCGCCGACGCCGAGGGAGGCGCTCATCAGGGCGGTGGCGGGCCCGAGCTTGTCGGCGGGCAGGACGTCGCGCATGAGGCTGATGCCCAGGGGGATCACGCCGGCGGCGAAGCCCTGCAGGGCGCGCCCGACGATCATGGGCGTGAGCGATTCGGCGAAGGCGCAGACGACGGAGCCGGCGACCATGACGGCCACGCTGGTGAGCAGGACGGGGCGCTTGCCCAGCATGTCGCCCAGCCGGCCGGCGATGGGGGTGACCACGGCGCCGGCGAGCAAGGTGGCGGTGATGGCCCACGAGGTGTTGGTGGCCGTGGAGTTCAGCAGGGCCGGCAGCTGACCCACGATGGGGATGACCAGGGTCTGCATGAGGGACACCGAGATCCCGGCCAGGGCCAGGACGGCCACGACGAGACCGGCCTTGGTGCTCGCCCGGTCCGCGGGTGCGGGGGGTGGCGTCGTGGCTCGGCTGCCGCGCGCAGCGGGCACCGGCCCGGGCGAGGAAGACATCACGCTGGTCCTTCGGTCGACGAGGGGATAGTCTTAATGCAACTGATTGACTTAGTTGAGCACACTCGTCGTTTCGTTGCAACGGGCAACCAGACGGCGCAGACGGTGGAGGGACGCACGTGCAGGACGTGACCGCATCACCGCAGCCGGAACGGGCCCGTCCGGCCTCGCGCGCACAGGCCACCCGCGAAGCGATCCTGGACGCCGCCGAGCGGCTGTTCGCCGAGCACGGCCTCGACAACGTCTCGCACCGCCAGATCAGCGCCGCCGCCGGGCAGGGCAACAACGCCGCCGTGAACTACCACTTCGGCACCACCGCCGACCTCGTCGAAGCGATCGTGGAACGCCACCTCGCAGCGGTCGAGAGCCTGCGCGCCCGGCAGCTGGCCCGGGTCGAGGGGTCAGCCGACCTGCGCGCCTGGGTCGACTGCCTGGTGCGCCCCACCGCCCAGCACCTCGAGGAACTCGGCTCACCCACCTGGTACGCCCGCCTGTCGGCGCAACTGGCCACCGACCCCCGTCGCCACGACCTCGTCGTCGAACGAGCCCTGCGCTCACCCACCCTGCGCCGCATCGTCGACGGCCTCCAGGCGTGCCTGCCCGACGTCCCGCCGGCCGTGCGCGCCGAGCGGTCCGACATGATGCGGCTCCTGTCCGTCCACCTCTACGCCGAGCGCGAGACGGCGCTCGCCACCGGGCGGGCGCCGGCCCGGGCGAGCTGGGGGGAGTGCGCCGACGGCCTCGTCGACGCCGTCGTGGGCATGCTGACGGCGTCGGTGAGCCGCGTCGGCTGAACGCCGCGGTGGCCGTCGACCGCGGTGAGCGTCCTCCGGTGCATCGGGGAGCGGGCGAGGCCGGCCCCGCTCCGCAGGGGCGTCCCGGTGGCTGCCGGACCGGGAACCCGTCACAGCCGGTGGGGAAGGAGTTCTCGACCCCGGGGCCTCGCGACCGAACCACCCCTGGAGGATCGATGACCGACCTGGTGACCTCCCCGGCGCAGGACGCAGGACCCCTGCCGGCGGACCCGCAGCGCCTGCAGCGCGAGGGCGACCCCAGCACGCGCGTCACGTCGTGGGACGGCGGTTCCCGGTGGCTGGTGGTGCACCGTGCCGACCCGGGCCGGTCCCCGGCCGCACTGGTGGCGCCCGAGGAACGCGACTCGGCAGCCGAACTCGTGGTCCTGCTGCTGCGGGGGAGCGAGAACCCGAACCTGATCGCCTCCGCGGCCGAGGAACCGCTGCCCCACCTCGACGTCACCCGCGGAGGTCGCCGCCGGCCCGACGGGAACCGCACGCGGTCCTCGGCGCGGTGTACCGGCGGATCCCCACGTCGCGGCGGTGGTTCCGCCGGAGGTGATCCCGTTCGAGCACGACGCCCCCGTCGGTGGCGTCCACGCCCGGCCCGCCACCTGGTGACACCGCTCGGAACGGTGAACCTCGAACCCCGCGCTCCACCCGGACCACCTGAGGAGGAACCCGGACGAACCGCGATCGACGAGCACGCCCGCGTCGCGTCGGGGCAGTGCGTCACGGCCGCACCCGATGTCCTCGACCAACGCGTCGAGGACGGCACCGTGGTCCTGCTCGACGACCAGCCCCCCGCCGGGAGTTCCGACGACGTCCACCAGGCCGCGCACGGGTGCCCGGCCCTGGCCATCGTCGTCGCGGACTGACCACCTCGCGAGAACCACCACCCGACTCGATCCCCGGCACCACGACGAAGGAGCAGTTCCATGACCGACCAGGGCAACCTCGCTGCCGCCGAGTTCCCCACCGACGACCCGATGGCCGCCGCCGCAGCTGCCGCCGAGGCCGCCTGGACCGAACGCCTCACCCCCGACCGCTTCGCGGGCAGGACCGTCGTCGTCACCGGCGCCGGGTCCGGCATCGGCCGCGCCACCGCCACCCGCGTCGCGCGCGAAGGCGGACACGTCGTCGCCGTCGACGTGGCCGAGGAGCGCCTGGACGACCTCGTCACCGCGCTGCCCGGTCTCCAGGTCACCGCCGTCGGCGCCGACATCACCGACGACACCTCCATCGCCGGCATCCTCGAAGCAGCCGACGGACGGATCGACGCGCTCGCGAACATCGCCGGGATCATGGACGACATGTCCGCGCTGCACGAGATGACCGACGCGGTCTGGCAGCGCGTCTTCGCGGTGAACGTCGACGGCACGATGAAACTCATGCGCGCCGTCCTGCCCGGCATGCTGGAGCGCGGCGCGGGATCCATCGTCAACACCGCCTCCGAGGCGGCCTTGCGCGGCTCGGCCGCAGGGGCCGCTTACACCGCGTCCAAGCACGCGGTCGCGGGGCTGACCAAGAGCAGTGCCTTCATGTACGGCCCCAGCGGAATCCGCGTCAACGCCGTCGCCCCCGGCCCGACGATCACCAACATCGAGGTGAAGGTGACCTCCCCGTTCGGGCCGACCCGTCTGGGCAGCGCCCGGGGGATCCTCCCGGCACCGGTCACCGCCGCGGTGCTGGCCTCCTCGATCACCTGGCTGCTCAGCGACGACGCGTTCAACGTCAACGGTGTCGTGCTGGCTTCCGACGGCGGGTGGTCCGCCGCCTGAACCGCTCCCCCCGGGCCCGGGGCCACCGGGGAGCGGCCGCTGAGGCGGCGCCCGCTCCCCGGTCGTCCTGCGCGAACGCGCCGCGCGGTGGCGGCACCGCCCGCGCGCGGCCAGGACGACGACCCGGGTGGAGTGAACCCGCTGCAGCTAGGGGCGCATCCCGGCACGAACGGCCAGGGAGACGAGTTGCGCCCGGTCCCGGGCGCCGACCTTGCTCATGGCCCGGTTGGCGTGCGTCTTGACCGTGAAGGGGGAGACGAACATCCGCTCGGCGATCTGCTGGTTGTCCAGTCCGGTCACGATCGCTTCCACGACCTCGCGTTCGCGCGCGGTGAGCGCGGTGAACAGTTCCACGGCCCGGGGGTCGTGGGGCACGGAGGTGTCCCCGGCGACGTGGGTGACCACGGCGCTGAGGGCGGTGGGGGACAGGGCGCTCCCGCCGCGGGCGATGTCGAGGATGCCGTTGGTCAGTTCCGCCGGGCCGGCTCCCTTGCTGAGGAAACCGTCCGCGCCGGCCTTGAGGGCGCGCAGGACGTTCTCGTCGTGGTCGAAGGTGGTCAGGACGCAGATCCGCACCTGCTCGCTGCTGCGGGTCGCGCGGATGCGGCGGGTGGCCTCCACCCCGTCGACGCCGGGCATGCGGATGTCCATGAGGACCACGTCGACCGGTGTCGTCTCCAGCAGCTTCAGCGCTTCGAGCCCGTCGGCGGCCACGGCGGAGATCCGCAGGTCCGGGTGGGCACCGATGATGATGCGCAATCCTTCTCTGATCATCTCCTGGTCATCGACGATCATCACCTCGATCACCGCACGTCTCCTCTCCGCACCGGCAGGTGCGCTCGTACCCGGAACCAGCCGTCGTGCTGCCCGGCTTCCAGTTGCCCGCCCGCGGCGGCGGCGCGTTCGCGCATGCCGACCAGCCCGTGCCCGCCCGTCGGCCGGGCTGTTCCCGCCGCCGACGTCCCGGAGGACCCCTCCGCGATCGGCACCGCCCGGGACCCGTCGGCCGGCAACGGGTTGAGCACCTCGATGCGCACCCCGTCCTCGGCCACGTCGACCCGCAGCCTCGCCGTCCCGGTGCCGTGCTTCTGCACGTTGGTCAACGCTTCCTGCACGATGCGGTAGGTGGCCGATCCCACCTGCGCGGGCAGCGGCCGGTGCAGGTCACCCGGCTCGCCCAGGTCGACGTCGAGGTCCAGACCGGCTGAGCGGGCCCCGGCGACGAGCTGCTCGACACCGCCGGCGTCGGGGGACGGGGCCAGCGCCTGCCCCTCGTCCACCCGCAGCACCTCCAGGATCTGCTGCATCTCCCGCAGGACGTCCTGGATGCCGGCGCGCGCCGCGGCCAGCTCGGCACGGACGGCCTCGACGTCCGTGCCACCGGACGGGTCACCGGACGGGTCACCGCCGGCGGGCAGCTGCACCTCGGCAGCACCCAGACGCATGTTCACGACGGCCACGGCGTGCCCGACGCTGTCGTGCAGGTCCCGGGCGATGCGCACCCGCTCCTCGGCGACACCTCGACGGACCCGCAGTTCCTGGCCGACCTCGGCGTCGCGGGCGCGCTGCTCCAGCGCTTCCCAGAAGCGGTTGTTGCTGCGGACGGCGCTGCCCACGGCCGCGGCCGCCACCGCCGAGAACGCCGCCACGGCCGGGGTGACGAACGCCGGGGCGCTGAAACCGCCCTCGATCAGCCACTGGGCCACGACGTTGCCGGCGGCAGCCATCGCGCCGGCCCGCACCGGCGGCGCCCCGCGCACGGTCAGCAGGAACGTCGTGAACGAGGCGACGGTCCACAGCGCGATCGGCTCGGCGCCCGAGGTCACCGCCAGCAGGGGTGCCACGGCGACCAGGGTCAGCCCGATCCACCAGGACCGTCTGGACAGCAGCACCCCGGCAGCGCTCAGGGCGTACACCGGCGCGGCGCGCCAGGGGTGGGCGTCGGCGGTCAGCCCGGTGACCAGCGCCGCGAGGACGATCACGTGGACGGTCTTGACCAGCAGTCCCACGGGCACCAGCCACACGGGCCGGGTCGGACCGTCCTCGGCCCGGTGCGCACTGCCGGTGGGAGAGCTCATGGCAGCGATCGTGTCAGCTGCCCACCGGTTCCACAGCCGCGTGCGGTGGGCTGCTCCCCGGGCAGCGGCCCTGTCGGCACTCACCTGACGACCTTCGCGCCGTTCGGCGCGTCGCGCGTCGTCGCGGTGGAGCACCCGGTTCTACTGCGGTCGCAGTACACCTCCGGCAGCCGGTCCTCGAGGGGCGGCGAGGCAGCCGGGCCGGTGCCCGGGCGAGGTCCACCGGGCGAGGGGAGGAGGTCCTCCTCCTGCACGACGAACGGGCAGACCCCCGTGGGGATCTGCCCGCTCGCTGCCTCGTCACCTGCCCGGGCCGGACACCGGCCTGGAGCTCGGGGCCCGCGCCGGTCAGAGCTGGGTGGTGCTCCGGGTGCTGCCCCGGGTGCAGCCCTGCGCGGTCGGACCGTCGGCGTCCTGGACCGTCCCGGTCCCTCGGTCCTGGTCTCCGTCACCGTGCGTGCGCGGCACGGGGGTGAGGGCGGCGCCGGTGCGGTGTCGAGCCGTCGCGGCGGGTTCGACCGGGGCGGGAGAGGATCCGCCTTCGACGGAGATGCGGGGGGTGATGCGCTCGGCCCAGCGGGGGTAGGCCCAGGAACGCTGACCGATCAGGTGCATGAGGGCGGGGATCACGGTCAGGCGCAGGACGAACGCGTCGACCAGGACCGCGACGGCCAGCCCCACCCCGATCTCGGCGACGATGCGCTGGCCGGCGAAACCGAACGCGGCGAAGACGAAGAACATGATGAGCGCGGCGGTGGTGATGACCCTGGTCGTCTCGGCGTGCCCGACGCGGACGGCCCGGGAGTTGTCGCGGGTGTGCTCCCACTCCTCCTTCATGCGGCTGACCAGGAAGACCTGGTAGTCCATGGCCAGCCCGAAGAGGATGCCGATGCCCAGGACGGCCACGAAGGACTCGATGGGCGCGCCGCTGCCCAGCTGCAGGACGTCGGTGACGTAGCCCTGCTGGAAACCCAGGACGAGGACGCCGAGACTGACCGCGAGGGTGACGAGGTTGCCCAGCGCGCCGATCAACGGGATCAGGACGCTGCGGAAGGCGATGGCCAGCAGCAGGAACCCCAGGACGGCGATGAGGCCGAGGAACAGCGGCAGCTTGGACAGGGTGCTCCCGGCGGAGTCGATGCTGCTGGCCGTGGATCCGCCGACGTGGACGCGCAGGTCGGTGCCGGACTCCGCGGCGGGGACGACGTCTTCCCGCAGGGTGTGCACGAGGTCCTCGGTCGCCGCGGCCTGGGCGGTGGTGGTGGGGACCACGGACGCGATCGAGACGGCGCCGGTGGCCGGGGCGGCGTCGACGGCGCTGACGCCCTCGACGCCGCGCACCCGGGTCACCAGGGCGTCGAAGGCCTGCTGGGCGGCAGGGTCGGGGGTTTCGCCGACGACGACCAGGGTGGCGTCGAAACCGTCCCCCAAGCCCTCGGACATCATCGCGTGGTACCGGTGGGTGGCGGAGCCGCTGGGGTCGCTGCTGGCGTCGGCGGAGCCCAGGCGCAGGCTCACCGCCGGCGCGGCGAGGGCGATCATGACGATCAAGCCGAGAACGGCCAGACGGAGCGGGTTGCGCTGCACCAGGTCAGCCCAGCGGTGGGCGATGCCGCGCTGGGAGGCGCTGACGGCGTTGACGGGTTCGACGGGGCCGGTGGTGGCCAGCTGGCGCCGCTGACGACGGGACAGGACGCGGTGCCCCAGGATCGAGAGCAGTCCGGGCAGGAACGTGATCGCGGCCAGGACGCTCATGACCACGGCCAGGGCGGCGCCGCGGGCCATCGCGGTGAGCAGGTCGATGCCGACGATGAAGACGCCGAGCAGGGCGATGACGACGGTGGCGCCGGCGAAGACGACGGCACGCCCGGAGGTGTCCACCCCCTCCACGACGGCGTCCTGAACGGTCTTGCCGGCCATCAAGGCGTTGCGGTAGCGGTTGACGATGAACAGGGCGTAGTCGATGCCGACGCCGAGGCCGACCAGGGAGCCCATGGTGATGACGTTGGCGGACAGCGTCGTGACGTGGGAGAGCAGGACGATCGACAGCAGCGAGGCACCGACGCCCAGGACGCCGGTGATGATGGGCAGCAGCCCGCCCCAGATCGAGCGGAAGACGACGAGCAGGATCACCAGGGCGGCGAGGATGCCGACTCCCTCGGTGCCCCCGCCGGCGCCGACCTCCGCCTCGAAGGCGGTGCCGCCGACGGCGACGTCGAGGCTGGCGGTGTCCAGACCGGCGGCGATCGACTCGATCTTCGCGACGCTGTCCTCGGAGCTGAGGGTCACCGTCGCGTAGGCGGTGTCCGCCGCGGCGTTCAGCTGAGCGGTGCCGGCGTCGGTGTAGGGGCTGACGACGGACTCCACACCGGGCAGGGCGGCGATCTGCGTGAGGGCGGCGGAGACGTCGGTAACCACCGACGCGTCGTCGACAGCCGTCCCCTCGGTGTGCCAGACGATGTTCCCCGACTCACCACCGGAGGACATGCCGGCCGCAGCCATGAGGCTGTAGGCCTTGCTGGACTCGGTGTCCGGCAGGTTCGTGCTGTTGGAGAAGTTCGAACCTGCGCCGAGCGCGGCGGTGGCCAGCGCGGCCAGCGCCACGAGCCACACCGCCACCACGGTCCAGCGCCGGCGGGCGCACCAGCGAGCGAGGGCAGACATCGGAGTTCCTCCAGGGAAACGGGGAGAAGACGGGAGAGGCGGGGTCCGAGCACGACGACGGGCCGGCGGGACTCCTCCAGCATCGGCCGCGGGAGCCTTCCCCACGTCGTCCAGCTGCGGTCATCGCGGCTACTGCGTCGGCAGTAGCCGCCGGTCGATCGCCGCTGTCGACTTCTCGGCGGTGACTCGCCCCGGCCGGCGCCGTGTCGGCTCGGGAGGCGCGCTGACGACGGTGAGGGGGAGGCAGTTGCGGACGGCGGTGGCGACCACGTCCGCGACCGCGGCACCCAGCACCCGGACCACCCTGTCGTCCTCGTCCCGCAGGTCCGCCGAGGTGCCGCGAGCACGCAGCACCTCGACGAGCAGGTGGGGGTAGGTGGTGACGAGCACCACCCCGGCGCTGGTCTGCTCCTCACCGTCGCGGGTGGGATCCGTCGCTGCCCCGCCGGTCGCCGGTGGGCCCGTGGTCGAGGAGGCGGTGCGCTTCGCGGTCACGGCACCACGGTGCTCACCGAACCCGGCGTGCGCGTCGTCCCCGCGCAGTGCCCGGTTCTGCTGCGACCGCAGCAGGACCCCCG
The DNA here is from genome assembly GCF_050871965.1 of Kineococcus lubricus. NCBI lineage: Bacteria > Bacillati > Actinomycetota > Actinomycetes > Kineosporiales > Kineosporiaceae > Kineococcus > Kineococcus lubricus. Next base: position 101,021 of record NZ_JBJLSK010000006.1, on the reverse strand, counting down.
CCCAGGACGAGCCCCGACTCAGGAACCCGCGACGGCTTCACCGACGGTTCCTGGCGGTTCTGCCGGGGGTACTGCCGGGGCAGTAGGTCAGGACCGTCCGCTCGTACGACGACCTCCACCGCCGGCTGGGCGAACCTCGCCGACATGACCCGTCAGCCGCGTTCCCGCCCCGGGACGACCCAGCGCCTGCTCGCACTGCCCGCCCCGGCTCCGGCGGGCTCGCCGAGCACCGGCCCCGTCGGTCGGGCCGCTGTCGTGGTGAACCCCGCGAAGTTCCCCGGCGAGCAGGCCCTGGCGCGACTCCGGACCGAGGTCGAGCGGGAGTTCTCCCGACTCGGGTGGCAGGTGGTGTCGTGGTCGCCGACGACCGCGGCCACCTGCGGTCGGGACGAGGCCCGCCAGGCGCTCGACGCCGGCGCCGACCTGGTGCTGGTGGCCGGGGGGGACGGGACGGTGCGCGCGGTGGCCGGGGTGCTGGTCGGGACCGGGGTCGCGCTGGGGGTGCTGCCCTGCGGCACGGGCAACCTCCTGGCCCGCAACCTCGGCATCCCCCTGGACGACGTGGCGGGAGCCGTGCGCACCGCCTGCACCGGGGTGGACGGTGCCGTGGACGTCGGTCGCCTGGAGGTCGACCGCGACGGGGAGGGCACCGCGGTCGAGCAGCACCTGTTCCTGGTGATGGCCGGCGCCGGGTTCGACGCCGCGATGATCGCCGGCGCGGGGGAGGGGCTGAAACGCAGGATCGGCCACGCGGCCTACCTGGTTTCCGGGATCGGTGCGCTGCGGGGGCCGTCCTCCCACCTCACCGTCCGGGCCGACGGCGGGGGGAGTCGAACCCACGCCACCCGAGGCGTCGTCGTGGGGAACTGCGGACGGTTGACGATGGGCCTGACCCTCATGCCCGGTGCCGATCCGGGCGACGGGGTGCTCGACGGTGTCGTGCTGCCGCCGCGGGGGTTGGTGCGGTGGGCCCGGGCGCTGTGGTCGGTGGCCGCCGGTCCCGGGGCGACGCAACGGCTGCTGCCGCGGCTGAGGGCGAGCGGCTTCGAGGTGCGCAGCGACGTCGAACTCCCGGTGCAGGTCGACGGTGACGTGGTGGGCCGTGCCCGGCGCATCCGCCTGTGGGCCAGTCCGGCGGCGTTGCGCGTGCGCCGTCCTGCTGCCCGCAGCTCACGCAGGCACCCGCAGGGCACGAGCACGCCTCCCACCGTCAGGTTGAGCCTGGTCAGTTGACGTGCGGAGCGGTGCCGGTGAGCCCTTCTCCCCCGGCGACGGTGATCAACCCCGATGGCGTCGTCACCGCGCTGCTGGGCTGCACACCGACCAGCTGCTGCGGGGTGCCTGGGACCGGGCGCCGCGACGGCGAGGTCGCCCCCGGCCGCGGCTCGACCGTCGTCCTCCACACCGACGGCCTGGTGGAGCACCTCGACCAGGCCCCGCGAGAAGGGCTGGAGAGGCTGCAGGGCACGCTGGAGGCAGATCGTCGAGGACAGCGATCTGGACGCCCTCATCGATCGGGTGCTGGCCCGGACGCTTCCACCGACCCCCGAGGACGACGTCGCCCTCATCGCCGTGCGCCTGCACCGGCAGGACCAGCCCCGCCCGATCGAAGCCGCTCCGCGGAGGACACCCGCGCACGTGCCCCGAGCCCTGCCTGACTCACCTGCGCACCGGACCGTCACCACGTCACCGCCGACTTCCCGGTACGCCTTCAGCGCGACCACCGCCAGATCCCTGTGTCAAGGTGCGAGTGTGGTGCGTGACCCAGGCGTTGAGCAGCCAGCGCGAACCCCCGTGACCGTGGAAGTCCAGTTGCTGGGCCTGCCGTTGCGGCACCGAGCCGCTCTGGGCGTCCACGTCGAGGGGCTGCTGCGGGAGTTGGCGCTGATCCGGCTCGGGCGTGAGCAGGACCTGGGCGCCTCACTGCCTGCTCGGCTGCTGGAGCTGGCCGTCGACCTGGACACCACTTACGCTCCCTACCGCGCGCAGCAGGCCCAGGCCATGGACGACGCACTCGCCGCCGGACAGGTCGCCTACGACGCGATCTACCAGGCCTCAGCGGCCTCGGCGGCCTGGGTCCGCCACTTCAGCGAGGTGCTGGAGGAAGCCGACGACTTCTGCCGAGCGCAGGAGCACCTGCTGACGGCGCCAGCCGGGCGGGAGGTCGTGGCCTTCCGGCGCTGGTTGTTCGGCCAGATCCTGCAGCAGCTGGCCGGTCAGGCACCCCGGCCCTGGCGTGGAACGGAATCCGACATCGACGGCGACGGCGACGGCGACGACGCCTCCGGCACCCACAGGTACCTTCCCGGTGGGCACCTCTCCGCCGGGCACGTCCCTGCGGAACCTGGCAGGGCACCGGCGGGGGGACCTCCTCTCCTCCCCAGCGTGCTGCCGTCCACGTCCGGGACCGGGTCCGAAGCCGGGTCGGTGATCGGGCAGCCGCTGGTGATGGACCCGCTGGCCAGCGCGGTGGCCCGAGCGCGGCGTCACGTGCGTTGGGCCGTGGCCGAGGCGGACGCCGCTGACGTGGAGGAGTCCGCTGAGCTGGCGGTCTCCGAACTGGTCACCAACGCCATGCTGCACGCGCGGACGGCCTTCACCCTCACCGTGCGGGCCTTGCCTGCTGGTGGCGTGCGGGTCGAGGTCGCCGACGACTCCCCTCACGAGGTGGTCACCCGTCGGCACGGGCTGAGCGCGACGACGGGCCGCGGGCTGCAGGTGGTCGCCGCGGTCTCCGCGGCGTGGGGGGTCGAGGTCTTCCCCGACGCGGAGAGGCCGGGCAAGTGCGTGTGGTTCGAGCCACGCGCCGGCGCGGGGAGCGCGCAGGTTCTCACCCAGGAGTGGGGCGAGGACCTGCTCGAGCAGCTGTAGCCCGGAACGAGCACGTCATGCGCTCACCCCGGGAGCCAGCGCTCGAGTGACTGCGTACGCGGTCTCCCGTCCTTCGACACGACCGTGAAGTCGTCAGCGCCGGCGCGCGCACCGCGGGATGACCGTGCGGTCGCACCCGCTGACCCGACACTGGACGGGTGGATGAGACGCAGCCCCTGACGTTCGAGCTGGCGGACGCCTGGACCGAGCACGTCATGCATGACGGCAACCTCACCCGACGGCCGCAGTCGTTCTTCTTGGACTGGGTCATCGGTGGGGTGACGTTGCGCGCAGGGCTGCCCGGCGCCGAGACCGTGGTCACCCCGCTGAACCGGCCGTGGCTCGACGGCATCGCTGAGTCCGTCGACGTCCTGACCGGCGGCAGGGCCGAGGCCGACCTCACACCCGGACGGGTGGGCATCTTCTCGTGCGTGGTCTGCGGGGAGGTCGACGTCTCGGCCGCACTCAGCGTGCACGCGGAGACGGTGCTGTGGTCGAACCTGCGCTGGGAAAGAACCGAACCGGAGTCGCTGGTGGAAGGGGTGCCGTCGACGTTGGTCTTCGAGCGGGCTGGGTACGAGCAGGCGTTGGAGGGGGCCTACCAGCGGGTGGCGTCCTCGCCTCACGAGGAGTCTGAGCACACGACCCGCCGTTTCCTGTGGCCGTGGCAGTGGGGGTGGAGGTTGCCCCGGTCCTAGGCGAGTTCGGGCCGGCTGCCGGCGCGGTGAGGGGCGACTTCGATGGCGGAGAGGATTTCCCCCGCATCGCGGAATGACCGTGCGCGCCGCGCACCACGGGATGACCGCGAGGCCGTCAACGCCTCGGGCCGGCATCATCGAGCAACTCGATCAACAGTGGCGGCACGAGAGCGAGGCTGTCCTCGGCCGTCGCGCCGATCAGGGCGGCGGCCCGCCCGGCTGAGGCGGAGAGATCCAGACCGGCGAGCAACCGATCCAGCGGCTCGCCTTCCACGCTGACTTCGCTCAGGCGCCACTGGCCGCCAACGCTGGTCAGGTCGACGACGACGTCGGTGCACATGGTGCCCCAGCCGTCCGCCGGCTCCTGGCTGGCGGGCAGTTCGGGGAAACGGGCCGCGAAGTCGTCAGCAGCCGCGCACCAGACGATCTCGCGTCGCCCCTCAGTGGCGCCGGCCTGACCGGTGGCGAACCCCCGACAGACCAGGACGGCGTCGATGACCTCTTGGAGTTGGTCGACGATGCCGGCCTGCTCGCTGTCGCCCATGGGCCGAGTGTCGCGCACGGTGCGGCACTCGGGCGGTGCAGCGGTGGTGGGGTGCTCGAGGAGTCAGTCGCTCGTGGGCGCGAACTCGCGAGCCGCTCCATGACCGAGTGCGTGCGTGCGGCGTTGCCGCCGGAGTCTCAGTCGAGGTAGCCGGTCTCGCGGTTGATGCCGGCGAGGAAGTCGGCGATGGCGTTCCTCATTTCGTCCTCGCTGATGGGCGATCGGTCGGACGTCTGCGAGCCGAAGCCGTAGCCGGGGTTGGGGCCGGAGAGCCACTCGGAGTCGTAGCAGCCGGGAGTGTCAGATCGCTCCCTGACCAGCCAGTCCTCTCTCTCTCTCTCTCTCAGCAGTGAGGCGCCACGCAGTCATGGTGATCATGTTGGCACCTCAAGCCGCCCGACGGCGGGATGAGCGCGATGTCCTGGCCACGTCGGATGACCGTGCGATCGTGCCTGGTTGTCGATCAGCTGGCGGGGTTCACGGCGTCGCGCAACGGCCGGAAGCACCACGGTGCACTGACCCAGGACACTGCCGCGGCAGCCGCTGCGGCAAGGAGCGTGCCCACCGTGCGGGTCGGCTCAGGCAGGCTCCAGGCCGCGGCGGTAGCGATGAGGACGGCGCAGCACAGCGCGAGGAGCATGCGAGCCAGGAGGCTGTGGCGGCGCACGACGTGCATCGCCAGGCAGCCACCCAGCGCACCGCTGACTACGCCGAAGGCCGCTCCCAGTACAGCGCCGAAGGGGGCGCCGTCGATGACGCCGACGGTCAGGGCTTCAGCGGGCCCCCACACCTCGTCGCCAAGCAGGGCCAGCGCGCCGGTGACCGCGCCGCCGGCGCTTCCCAGCGCAGCCCCGGCCAGGGCGGTGCGTCCGGTACTTCGCCAACGCTGAAGATGTTCCTCTCTCGAGAGCATGTTGATCAGCATGGTGGGGTGCCCACTTCGCGTGGGTGAACGGGGCACGTCGCCAATGTCCACCGCGCGCAGATCGGCACGACCGCGACGTCGCGGGCCGCCAGCGTCAGCGCGCACACCGCGGGATGACCGTGAACTCAGGTCGATCGTCGAGCCCGGCCCTCAACCTGGGGAATGAGGAACCGCGTGTCCAGAGTCCGACCACGCGGTGATGTCCTGGTCACCTGCGGCCCGGCAGGCTTGGGCCATGAGCGAACCCGCCGCCCTGACGGCATCGCCGCACGTTCCGCGGGAGGGGGACACCCGACGCGGTGGCCTGGGTGCAGCACCGTTGCTCGGTGCGGCGGTGCTGATCGGTGTGGTGTGGGGGGCGACCACGTCCGGGTTGCAGAGCGTGCTGCCGTGGCCCTTCGCCGGGCTGGCCAACGCGGTGGGTCCCTGGGTCGCTCCCGCGTTCTTGGTCGGCGCTTGGAGCAGGCGGCCCTGGGCTGCGGTGCTGGCCGGTGTCCTGGTGTGCTTCGGGGAGGTCGCCGGCTACTACGCCGTGTCTGCCCTGCGGGGTTTCGGCGTCAACCCCGCCATGGTCGTGATGTGGGCTGCTACCGGGGTGCTCGGTGGGCCGGTCCTGGGGGTGGCCGGGTGGTGCTGGCGGCGTGCGCGTTCGCTGCGCGTGGCCGCGCTGGGGGCGGCGCTGCTGGGTGGGGTCTTCCTCGCGGAGGGTGCGGTCACCTACGGCGTCTACCTGCGCTACACCGGTGACGCGGTCGTCTTCTGCGTCCTCGGTGCCGTCCTCGTGGCGGTGCTCGGCGCCGCCGCGTCGGCGGCGCGGTCGGGTGAGCGTGTTCGGGGCGTTGGTGCGGCTGCGGTGTGGTTGCTGCTGGTGCTGCCGTTGGGTGCTGGCGGGGAAGTCCTGTTGCACCGTGTTCTGGCGTGAACCTGGCTGCGGTCGACGTCTTGGGGGCGTGGTCAGCGCGCTACCGCGAGAAGGCAGTGCCGTAGCCGCCGGGTGGCGGAGTGGCGGTCCAGGCGCCCGACGCGGGTGTTCAGCAGCAGCGGCTGCCGTCCGTGGTCTCGTGAGCGGTCGCCGATGGCGCGGTCCACCGATCTCCCCACCGCCGCAGCCAGCGGGACCAGGACGACCTTGTGCCCCTTGCCCACCACGCCCAGGACCCGGTGGCCGTGCTCCTCACCGAGGTCGGCGGTGTCCAGGGCGCAGGCTTCGACGATGCGCAGGCCCAGGAGTCCGAGCAGGCAGACCAGGGCGAAGTCGCACGGGTTGGCCGAGTCCCGGGAGGTGGCGAGCATCGCTTCGAGCTGCAGGTGCGACAGGCCCGGGGTGGGTGATTCCGGCGGGACGTTGGGGCGGCGGGCGTAGTCCGCTGGTGGGTGCTCCAGCGCGGCGTCGATGACGCAGGTCCGGTAGAAGCCGGCTACGACCGACATGCGTCTGGAGACGGTGGAGGCGGCGAAGCGCTGGGTCTCCTGCATCCACCGCACGTACAGCTCGACGTGGGGCCGGCGAGCTTGGAGGGGGTCGAGGCCGCGCAGCTGGCACCAGGTGAGGTAGGCGCGCAGGTCGGACTCGGCGTGACGGCGGGTCTCGCCGCGGTAGCGGGCCAGGTAGGCCGCGATCGCTAGGCGCAGGGGGTCGGTGCGCCAGGTGCCGTCACCGAGGGGGATGGGCAGGTGGTCAGGGGTGAGGCTCATGAAGGAGCGTGCTTCCGCTGCACCTCATCGCGCCAGGCCCCTCACACCGCGCGCTGAGGTGCGTGCCGCAGGTCCCGGGGGGGGCGAATGCCTCGACCTCCACGTACGTCAGGCTTATGATTGACGTACGTCGACCCCCGGGAGTCTGCATGACCTACACGCACATCGATATCGATGACGACCTGCTGGGCCGCGCAGCTGGCGCGCTGGGCACCAAGCAGAAGAAGGACACCGTCGAAGCCGCCCTGCGCGCTGCCGTCGAAAAGGCGGAGAAGGACCAGGCGTGGAGTCACCTCTGGGACTACGTCGACGCCGGCGGCTTCTCCAGCGAGGCCCACCTCGAAGCTGAGCGTGAACACCTCGCTCACGAGCAGACCAAGCTGGACGAGTACACACAACGCCCGGGCGGCAGTGGCACCAAGGGCGCTGCGTGAGGTTCGTCCTCGACAACAGCGTCATCCAGCGCTTCAGCAAGCCACGCGTCCGGGATGCCGTCGAGGCGTTGCGGGCTGATCACGAGCTGGTCATCTGCGGCCCGACTTTGCTCGAGGTCGGGGTCTCTGCCCGCAACGAGGCCGATCACTTGCAGCAGTGGCAGTACCTGACCACGGCGATGCGTGTGCTCCACGGGTCACAGGAGGTGGACGTCCGAGCTCGGACCATCCAAGGCGGGCTCGTCGCCAAGGGGCAGCATCGCGGACCCGGCCCGGTGGACATCCTGGTCGCAGCTCATGCCGCCGTAGAAGGGGCCGCGGTCCTGCATTACGACCGGGACTTCGAGTTGATCGAGGAGTGCGCGGGCGTCCCGCAACGGTGGGTGCTTGCGCGGGGAACGACCACGTAGGGAGCTGATCGACAGCAAGGACGGTCTGCGCCTTCGGTGGCCGCTTCTGCCAGGCTCCTCGCCCGGACTGCGGGATGTGCGTGAACCCGCGGCCCCGTACAGAAACGCTGACTCCATCCTGCGACACGCCGATCGAAGCGAGGCTGGCTGTCGGCGTGTCGCAAGATGGAGCCAGCATCTCTGTACAGCTGCAGGGGAAAGATGCGTTCGCTCGTCGCATGGGCGTGAAGTCGCGGCCGCCCGTGGTGGCGCTCTGAGCGCGGGGTGACCGTGCGGTTGTCAGGCGGGTGGCCCAGGCGCCGGCCTCGGCCGGCCGGCCAGCCACAGCGCGGTGGGCCGTGGCGCTCGAACCAGTGCCGGTCCTGGTAGCGCCAGGTGCGTCCCAGCGTGGGCACCGCGGCCAGTGGGCCGGACAGGAGCAGGCAGGTGCGCAGCGGCTGCACCCGGGGTGCGGTGGTGAGCACGGGGGCGGGGAAGGCCGGCTCCTGCGCGGGCTCGGTGTGGTGGGGGTCGCGGTGGAAACCGACACCGGAAGCCTCCGTGGACCCGGGAGAGGTCCTCGTCGACGGCGACCACGCCCGCGGCCTCGGGCCCGGACCAGCGCGCCAGGTGGTCCAGCAGCGTGTCCCAGCCCGGTCCGCCCGGTTCCCCGAGGTCGGGTTCACCACCGGGCCGGTCGCTGCGGGTGCTGCGGGGGGTGGAGGCGCACACCGTGCCGCGCTCGCAGTCCTCGTAGTGGTTCTGGCTGAACCGGTCGACCCACAGGTGGGCGGTCTCGCGGAAGACACCCATCTCCTCGGCCACGTGCGCGGCGGGGCAGGCTCGGCCCGGGACTCGGCGGACGAGCAGACATTCGACGTGGGGTCAGGCCAGCACCGGTGTGGATCACGAGGGCCTCCGGTGGTCCGGATGGACGACGTCAGACACTTCCCCCGGGCACCGGGGCCCTCCCGCGTTCGACCAGCCGCGCCGAACGGCTCCGACCTCGAGGTCGGGTGCAGTCGGGGCCGCAGCGCCAGGACGACGTGCGCACGTAGCTGTTCTGGACGAGCGCCTCTGCGGCAAGCCGGGCGTCAGTCGCAACGACGACGGCCTGGTCGCTGGCGCCGGAGGAGGTCATCCACGGCGGACCCCGGGCACGGTGCAGGACCTGCTGCGCCCGCGCTGACGGGGGGGTCGCAGGAGAACGACCGGCCGTTGCGCGCGCGTCACGGGGTCGGGGTTCGACGACCCCAGCCTCGTGGTCGGCTGCCTGCGGGTGTGCGTGGAGGGGGCGGGCGGGCTTCGCGCCGGAGCGGAGGGCGCCCGCCCGCAGGAGGAGGCCCTGGGCTCAGGCCGAGGGTCAGGCCCGTCGCCGCCCGGCGGGGTCGGCGATCGCCGGCGCGCGTGAGGCGCCGAGGTCCTCGGCGGTCAGCAAGGGGGTACCCGCGGTCTCCTTCAGGGTGATCGCGGCGACGATCCCGGCCGCGGCGGCGACCATGAGGTACGGGCCGGGCACCAGCGTGCTGCCGGTCGCCTCGATGAGCACCGTCATGAGGAACGGGACGGTACCTGCGAACAGCGCGGCGGAGACGTTGTAGGCCAGCGAGAGCCCGCCCTGGCCGTTGCGGGTCGGGAACAGTTCGGCGCTCCACACCGCGTAGGTGCCCCGGATCGCCGACAGCAGGACCGCGAGCACCAGTCCGGCCACGACGGTGCCCCAGGTGCCGGTGCGCATGAGCAGGAACGCCGGCGTCGCGAGCACGAACAGCGCGACCGCGGCGGCGAGGAACACCGGCCGGCGGCCGAACCGGTCGGACATCCGGCCGAACGTGGGCACGAGGACCAGGGCCAGCAGGGACATCCCGGTCGACAGCAGCGCGGCGTCGTCGGCGGCGTGGCCGAGGTGGTCGGTCTCGTAGGTCACCAGGTAGGTCAGCACGGCGTAGAACGTGACGTGCATCGTCGTCATGATCGCCCGCGGCCCGCAGCATCGTGCCCAGGTGGTTGCCGAACAGTTCACGCACCGGCGACTGCGGGACGTCGTCGGTGCTCTCCAGCGCCCGGTACTCCGGCGTGTCCTCGATGCGGGACCGGATCAGCAGGCCGACGACCCCCATCGGGGCGGCCACGAGGAACGGGATGCGCCAGCCCCGGTCCACGATCTGCGACGCGGTCAGGGAGACGCTCAGCAGGTAGTAGGCCAGCGAACCGGCCAGGAACCCCGACAGGGAGCCGACCTCCAGCCAGCTCACCCCGAAACCCCGGCGCCCGGCGGGGGAGAACTCGGCCAGGAAGCTGGCGGCGCTGCCGAACTCGCCGCCGGCAGCCAGGCCCTGCAGCAGTCGGATCGCGACGAGCAGGACGGGGGCGGCGATGCCGATGGTGCCGTAGCCGGGCAGCAGCCCGATGGCCAGGGTCCCGGCCGACATGAGCAGGATGACGATGGACAGGGTCCGCTTGCGGCCGATGCGGTCACCGAGCGGGCCGAAGATCAGCGCACCGAGCGGCCGGATGCCGAAGGAGACGGCGAACACCGCGAACACCGACAGCACGGCGGCCGGACCGGAGGACTCGGGGAAGAACACCGTGCCCAAGGTTCCGGCGAGGTAGGCGTAGACGGCCCAGTCGAACCAGTGGACGAAGACGCCCACCGCGCCGGCGGCCACGCTGCGGCGCAGCGCCACGGGGTCGGCGGCCTTGCCGGTGGGGTCGGGGACGGTTTCAGGGATGGTTTCGGGGGTGGACATCTCGGGGTCTCCTCCTGGGGACCTCGTCGTCCGGATCCGCCGGCGTGCGGTCCCTCGAACATAGGAGGTGACCGGTCGCCGGGTCGAACGACGATTCCCGTCGAGGCGCATCGGGCGTCCCGATGCAGGGTTCAGCGGGGGACGGGGCGCCGTCGCAGGCGGAGCACCACGACGAGGCAGAGCACGGTCTGGACCACCCCGGCCACCGTGCCCGCGGTGGTCAGGCTCTCCAGGGAGAGGACCCGCAGCGGGGTCGAGGCGCTGTGGTGCCCGGTGCCCGGCCGGTGCGGGGCAGTACCGGCCGAGCCGCCGAGGGCGTCGAGCACGGGGGAGTGCAGGGTCATCAGCGCGGCCAGCGCGCCGGTGCTCCACCAGCCGCCGACGGTGGGAGCCCGCCACAGCCGCCCGAGGTGGAATAGGCAGAACACCGCCGCCGCGGCCGTGAGGATCCCGGCGACCGGGTGGTTCGCGCCGTGCACCGGCGCCGACACGAGGTGCGAGACCGAGCACACGACACCGACCGGCACGACCAGCCGGTCGAGGCGGCCCGGTTCCCCCGTCGTGGAGGTTCCGGCGGCGGCGTCCTGCACCGCCGCCGAGACGGTCGTGGAGGTCATCGGCCGAGGTCAGCGGGCCGGGTGGCAGCAGTCGCCGTCGCTGCCGGCCGTCTCACCGTGCGCCTGCCGCCCGCGCGCCGGGTCGGGCGTGTCCAGCGCGGGGTTGCGGTCGAAGAACCCGTCGGGTTTGAGGACGAACCCCGTGGTGTCGACCGGCATGATCGGCCAGTCCTCCGGCCGCGGGAAGTGGGTGAGTCCGAAGGTGTGCCACAGCACGACGTCGGCACCGTCGATCGAGCGGTCCTGCTGGATCCAGGTGTCGATGCCCTGCCCGCCCGCGCTCTGGTTCACGTAGTCGCCGGCGGGGAAGCGCTGCGCGTCGTCGTGCGCCGTGACCCACAGGTGCCGGGTCGTGAACGCGGCCCGGCGGGCGATCGAGGAACCCTCGTCGGCGAGCAGGGTCGGCTGGCCCTCGGGGTGCAGGACGTACCGCACCGGCTCACCGACGGCGTTGCGCACGTCGGGGTTGCTGACCGCCCACACCCGCTGGACGCGGTTGTCGGCCTCGCGGACGCCCTCCAGTTCGGTGCGGAGCCGACGGCTCTGCCGGGTGAAGCCGTTGCCGTACGGGTTGTCCGGCCCCATCGGGACCCGTTTCACCTCCAGCTCGTCGACGGCGTTGACGGTCCCGTCGACCTGCATGTCGAGGCGCGCCGAGAACAGGTGCTGGTGGTACGGGGCGGCGATCCCGGGGGCGATCTCACTGGCCCACGGGTAGGTGCCGGGCTCGACGTCCCGGGGGTACGCCGAGGCGAACACGACGCCGGTCGCCTTGCACTCCAGCTCGATCGTGCCGTCGAGGTAGAGGTACCAGTAGAACCCGTAGTCGTAGTTGCCGACCGTGATGAAGAACGAGACGACGAGCCGGCGCTGACGTCGGGTGGAGGAGGCCCCGCTGTAGGCGTCGGTGTGCTTCCACAGGAGGCCGTAGTCCTCCTCGTGCATGCAGATCGCGTTGGTGATGGTCCGGGCGTGGCCGTCGTCGTCGTGGATCACACCGTCGAAGTAGCGGATCTCGCCCAGGCAGTCGCAGCCCAGGGCCAGGGAGTTCCCCTCGCGCGAGAGGGAGTACTCGCCGGCGTCGAAGTAGTTCTGCCAGAACCGCACCGGGCTCGGGTCGCCGTAGGGCACGACCATCTCGGCGATCGAGGCGCGGTAGACCACCGGGCGCAGCCGGTCACCCTGCGAGCGGTCCCGGAACCCGAGCTGGTGCAGCACCAGCCCCTCGACCATGTTGTAGCCGAGGCGGAAGCGCCAGCCCTCCCACTCCACGACGTCCCCGTCGACCGAGAAGCTCGGCCCCTCCGGCTGGGTGATGTGGATCGGCTTCTGGCTCGTGCGCTCGGCCTGCGGCAGGTGGAAGTCGTACGGCTCGGTCGGCAGGTCGTACTGGCGGCCGTCCTCGATGAGCTCCACGACCTCACGGGTGTTGAGGTCGACGTAGGCCACGACCCCGTCGATGGGGTGGGCCCAGATGTTGTCGTCGTCGTTCAACTGCAGGAACGCCAGGCAGCGCGTGAGCCGGCGGCCTTCCTCACCGGGGATGTCGAACGTCCCGGCGGACAGCGCGGAGATCCTGACCCGGCGGTGCTCGGTGATCCCGCGGCGCGTCATGGCCGCGTTCCACCCCTCGTGCGCCCAGAGGACGTCCTCGACGATGCCGAACTCCTCCAGCATGATCGGCGGCTGGCCCTCGGTGCGGACGTCGACGGCGCGGGTGGCGACGACCGCCCGGCGCCCCAGGTCCACGAGGACCTCGGTGACGGCGTTGTCGGCCCGGTCGAGCAGGACGGTCCTCACCCGGCGTTCGACGGGGTCGCCGTCCTTCCACGTCAGCACGTCGGCCTTGGCGGGTTCGGCGAGCGTGACGACGGGGAAGCGCGTCGTCGGTGTCACCAGGCCGGCGGCGGCCAGGACCTCGCGGTTGGTCTCGTACTCGGCGGCGGTGAGGCGGTCGAGCGGGTGCGGTGTCACGGGTCTTCTCCTGCGGCTCAGGCGGTGGGGGTGGGCGTGCGGTCCCACGCCTCGTGGACGAACTCACCGGCGATCGCGGTGGCCCGCACACGCAGGGTTCCGAGTTCGGTGGGGGGCACGTCGAGGGGGTTGCGGTCCAGCACGACGAGGTCGGCGTCCCGTCCCGGGGTGAGCGTCCCGCTGACGTGGTCGAGCCGGCTGGCCCGGGCCGCGCTGCGCGTGTACCCCTGCAGCGCGGTGAGGACGGGCAGGCGCTCGTCCGGGAGCAGCGGGTCGCGCTGCGACCGCTCGTCCAGGGCGTGCGGGTCGGCGGGGGGCGCGGTGCGGTTGACCGCGGTGTGGACGCCCCACAGCGGCGTGGGGTCCGAGACCGGCCAGTCCGAGCCCATCGCGAGCTCGACGCCGGCGCGGTGCAGGGCGCCGAACAGGAAGTGCGCGCGCTGGTGCCCCTCGTCCAGGTAGGGCAGTTTCGTGTCGACCAGCACCGGGTCCTGGCGCGCCCACAGCGGCTGGACGTTGGCGATGACCCCCAGGCGGGCCATCCGGGCCACGTCGGCGGGGTCGATGAGGTCGATGTGCGCGATCTGGTGGCGCCGGTCGGTGCGCTCCTGCGCTGCTTCGAGGGCGTCCAGGCACTCGCGCACGGCCCGGTCGCCGACGGCGTGCAGGTGCAGGTCGAAACCTTCACGCACGAGGGACCGGACGTTCTCGGCCAGCACCTCGGGGTCGAAGAAGCTCAGCCCCGTCTCGTGCGGGTGACCGACGTAGGGCCGGTTCACCGCCGCGGTGAGGTTCTCGCAGACGCCGTCCTGGACGACCTCGACCGCGGTCGTCGTGAACCGGCCACCGGAGCGCGCCCGACGCTCGACGAGTCGGGCCACGTCGTCGTCGTTCCCGCCGCGCGGCCACCACAGGGCCCCGGTGACGCGGGACCGCAACCAGCCCTCCGCGGCCGCGGCGCGGTACACCTCGAAGTTGTCGGGCAACCCCAGCGCCTCGCCGATCAGGGCGTCCTGCCACGCGGTGACACCGATGGCGTGGAGGGTGGACTGCGCCTGGCGCAGGGCCTGGCGCAGGCGTGCCTCGTCGACGACCGGGCGCACCAGGCTGAGGAGGTCGACGGCTCCTTCGAGCAGCAGGCCGGTCGGCCGTCCGGTGCCGTCGCGGACGATCCTGCTGTCCGCCGGGTCGGTCGTGCGCTCGTCGACGCCGGCCGCTTCGAGGGCGCGGGAGTTCACCCACAGGCTGTGGCAGTCGTGGCTGAGGAAGGCGGCAGGACGGTCGGGCACGAGCGCGTCGAGGAGGTCGCGGGTGGGGAACCCGCCCTCGAAGGCGTCGCCGTACCACCCCGACCCCTCGACCCAGGGACCGTCGTGGCGGGCCGCGAACGCGGTGATGACGCGGCGGTACTCGTCCGCGCCGTGGACGCCGGCCAGGTCGCAGTCCAGCCGCTGCAGCCCGCCGGCGAGGGCGTGGACGTGCGAGTCCTGGAAGCCGGGGAGCAGGGCACCGCCGGCGAGGTCCACCACGTCGGTGCGCGGGCCGCGCGCGGCCAGGACCTCCTCACCACCGACGGCGAGGACCTTGCCGTTCGCCACCGCCAGGGCCGAGGCGGTGCGGCTCCCCTCCATGGTGAGCACGGCTCCGCCGGTGAAGATCAGGTCCGGCGTCGGCACGGTGCTCATGCTCCCCGTCCGTAGGCGATCCACGTCGTCTTCAGCGCCGTGTACTCGTCGAAGGCGTGCAGCGACAGGTCGCGGCCGAACCCGGACTGGTTGAAGCCGCCGAAGGGGGTCGTGACGTCGAGGGCGTCGATGCAGTTCACCGACACCGTCCCGGCGCGCAGTTGCGAGGCGACGCGGTGGGCGCGCGACAGGCTGTCGCTCCAGACCGAGGCGGCCAGGCCGTAGCTGGTGTCGTGCGCCAGCTCCAGCGCCTGCGCTTCGGTGTCGAAGGTGAACGTCGCCAGGACCGGGCCGAACACCTCCTCGGTCGCGATGCGCGAGCGCGGGTCGACGTCGGTGAAGACGGTGGGCTCCACGAACGTGTCCCGCGGGCCGGCGACCCCGCCACCGGTGCGCAGGGACGCGGTGCCCTTCCCGTCGGCGATGAGGTCCAGGACCTTCTCGGCGTGCCGGTCGCTGACCAGCGGGCCCATCCCCGTCGCCGGGTCCAGCGGGTCGCCGGGGCGGTAGCCCGCAGTCCGCTCGACGACGAGGTCGAGCAGCTCGTCGGCGATGGAGCGCTCGACGATGAGGCGGGAGTTGGCCGAGCAGACCTCGCCGGCGTTGTGGAAGATGCCCTGGCACACGCCGTCCGCGACGGCCTCCAGGTCGGCGGCGTCGGCGAAGACGAGGTTGGGGCTCTTGCCGCCGCACTCCAGCTGCAGCCGGCGGATCCGCGTCTCGGCGGCGTAGCCCAGGAACATCCGGCCGACCTCGGTGGACCCGGTGAACGCCACGGCGTCCACGCCGAGGTGGCGGCCCAGCGCGCGTCCGACGACGGAACCCCGACCCGGGACCACGTTGAGGACCCCGGCGGGCAGCCCGGCCTCCAGGGCGAGTTCACCGAGGCGCAGCGCGGTGGAGGGGGATTCGACGGCGGGCTTGAGGACGACGCTGTTGCCGGCGGCCAGCGCCGGGCCGAGCTTCCAGACGGCCGTCTCCAGGGGGTAGTTCCACGGGACGACCGCGGCGACGACACCCACGGGTTCGCGGCTGATGACGGCCAGGTTGCCCGCGGCGGTGGGTGCGACCTCGCCGTACACCTTGTCGATCGCCTCGGCGTACCAGGCGAGGATCGCGGCGGCGCCGGGGACGTCGACGGTGGAGGTGTCGGTGATGCGCTTGCCGGTGTCCAGGCTCTCCAGGACGGCGAGCTCGTCGGCGTGGGCCAGCAGCAGCTCGGACAGCCGCAGCAGGACGCGCTTGCGGTCGGCGGGGGACTGCCCGCGCCACACGCCGCGGTCGAAGGCGTCGCGGGCTGCGCGCACGGCGCGGTCGACGTCGCCCTCGGAGCAGTCGGCGACCCGGGCGAGCTCGCGGCCGGTGGCCGGGTCGTGGTCGGCCTGGGTGCGGCCGTCCTGCGCGGCGACGAGCTCGCCACCGATGACGGCCGAGGTCGGGTGGGTCACCTGGTCGGCGAGGTCGTGCCACTGCTGAGCGGTCTTCGTCATCTCGTTCTCCCAGTGTCCGGCCGCGGATCTCGGCTCCACGCGGCGCGTCCCGATCGTCCTCGACCGTCCGGTGTGTCCGCTGTCCGGGAAGACTAGGCACCGGAGGGCCAGCGCTCAACGCGGGCTTCCCGAAGCACTGCATCGGAAAGGCAGATGCGAAACACGGCTGTAACAGCGTGCGGACCGGGTCGGCGGGGCTCGTCGTCGATCCGGGCGGCACCCGGCAACAGCTGGGGTGATCCAGCAGTAGCATCTCGCCGACCCGAGGAGGCGACGTGGCCCGCAAGCCCGACGTGACGCTGACGCAACTGCGGTACTTCATCGAGGCCGCCACCTGCCTGAGCATGACGGTGGCCGCCCAGCAGCTGCTGGTCGCGCAGTCGGCCGTCTCGGCCGCCGTGGCGCAGCTGGAGACTCAGGTCGGGGCCCAGTTGTTCATCCGCCAGCGGTCGAAGGGGCTGGCGCTCACCCCGGCCGGTCAGCAGCTGCTGGGCGACGCGCGCGCGGTGCTGGCCGGGCTCGACGAGGCGCTGGACGCGGCGCGCGGGCTCGACAACCAGGTGCGCGGCACCATCCGGATCGCCTGCTT
The DNA here is from genome assembly GCF_050871965.1 of Kineococcus lubricus. Taxonomy (NCBI): domain Bacteria; kingdom Bacillati; phylum Actinomycetota; class Actinomycetes; order Kineosporiales; family Kineosporiaceae; genus Kineococcus; species Kineococcus lubricus. The sequence continues at coordinate 84,360 of NZ_JBJLSK010000006.1, read as the reverse complement.
CGTGACGATGGCCCCGTTCCTGCTCGCCGACGTGCTCTCGCTGGTCGAGCAGGACCACCCGCACCTGGAGGTGCAGGTCCTCGAGGTCGACGCCGACGGGGCGCGGGACGCGCTGCGGTCCGGTCAGGTCGAGATGGTCATCAGCTACGACTTCGGCTACCCCGACGACGTGCGGCGCGAGACCATCGCCCAGGTGCCGGCGCACGTGGTGCTGCCGGCGGCGCACCCGCTGGCGGCCCGGGCCCGGATCCCGCTGCGCGAGCTGGCGCACGAGCGGATGATCCTGCTCGACCTGCCGCACAGCCGGGAGTACTTCCTGTCCGTGCTGGCCACGGCCGGCGTCGAGCCGGTGGTCCGGCACCGCTCGCACGGTTACGAGACCGTCCGCTCGCTGGTGGCCAAGGGGCACGGGTACTCGATCCTGAACATGCGCCCGCGGCACGACCAGACCTACGACGGGCGGGCGGTGGTCACCCGGGCCATCGCCGACGACGTTCCCGCGTTGCCGTTCGTCATCGCCTCCCTCGCCTCCAGGCGCACGACGGCCCGCGCCCAGGCCGTCGCCGACGCCGTCCGCGTCGTCGTGGGCCGCCAGCTCAGCCGCCGGGACTGACACCTGTGTTTCGTCCCGGTTTCGGGGGTGTGTCCGCGTCGATCCATCGCCGGAACAGATGCACGGCAACTGCGATGGCTGTTTGGCGCGACGGGGCCGGGCGCGGATCCTGACTCGGAAGCGGCCAGTGCGCCGCTCCGAGCGAAGGAGTCAGGTGTGAAGGACGACCACGTCGCCGATCTCGAGAGCACCCGGTCCAGCGGGGTCGAGGCCCGCACCATCGAGCACGTCCCCGAGACCGAGCGTCACGGCAGGACGCGGAACCTGTTCACCATCTGGTTCGGCGCCAACATCATGCTGCTGACCATGGCCAGCGGTGCGATCGCCACCGCAGTCTACGGCCTGCCGCTGTGGGCCGCCGTCCTGGCCGTCGTCGTCGGCAACGTCGTGGGCGGCGTCGTCATGGCGCTGCACGCGGCCCAGGGCCCGCAGCTGGGCATCCCCCAGATGCTGCAGACCCGGGCGCAGTTCGGGTCCTTCGGCAGCCTGCTGGTCGTGGTGATCGTCGTGCTCATGTACACGGCGTTCTTCGCCTCCAACCTCGTCCTCGGGGGTCAGGCACTGGCGGGACTGGCGCACCTGCCGACCAGCGTCGGCGTGGTCGCGATCGGCCTGGTGAGCGCCGTCGCGGCGATCGTCGGCTACCGCCTGCTGCACGCGCTCGGGACGATCACGTCCGTCCTGGCCGGAGGCGCCTTCGTCGTCCTCGGCGTGTGGTGACTGGCGGTGGAGCCGCTGCCGTCCTCGGTCGTGACCTCGGGATCGTTCAGCTGGGTGGGCTTCACGGCCACGGTCTCGATCGCCGCGTTGTGGCAGATCGCCTACGCCCCCTACGTCTCGGACTACACCCGGTACATGCCCAAGGACACCGGCGTGCGACCGGCGTTCTGGGCGACCTACCTCGGGTGCGTCCTCGGCTCCGTCTTCGGCATGGTCGTGGGTGCGGTGACGGGTGCGGCGCTGCCGGACCTCAGCACCCCGGACGCCCTGCGTGAGACGGCGCCCGGCATCAGTTCGGTGCTCATCGCGATCTTCGCGATCGGGCTGACCGTCTCCAACGGCGCGAACCTCTACTGCGGCAGCCTGGCGAGCATCACGGTGGGGCAGACGCTGTTCGACGACTGGCGTCCCGGACCGCGGGCGCGGACCGTCGCGACGCTGGCGATCTACGTCGTCGCCCTCGTGCTGGCCATCGCGACGGCGGACGACTTCCTGGTGAACTTCTCGAACTTCACGATCCTGCTGATGTGCGTCCTGATCCCCTGGACCGCGGTCAACCTCGTCGACTTCTACCTGCTGCGGCACGGGGAGTACCACCTGCCCTCGCTCTTCGAACGCGACGGCGGGATCTACGGCCGGGTCAACGGGATCGCCGTGCTCTGCTACGTCGTCGGGATCGCCGTCCAGCTGCCGTTCCTGGTCACGGCGTTCTTCGTCGGGCCGGTGGCCGCGGCGATCGGCGAGGTCGACGTCTCCTGGATCGTCGGCCTCGTGGTGATCTGCCCGCTCTACTACGTCCTCATGCGTCGCCGGCTCCCCGCGGCCGCCGCCCCCGCCCCCTCTGCCGGCGCACAGCCGGTCGCGACCCTGGACCGAGGAGCAGCAGTTGTCCGTCGTGCAGCCCGCTGAGGGCGCTGTCCACACCGAGTTCGACGTCCTCGTCGTGGGAGGCGGGACCGCCGGCTGCATCGTCGCGGCCCGCCTGTCCGAGGACCCCGGACTGTCCGTGGGCCTGCTGGAGTGGGGGCCGAGCGACGTCGACGAGCCGCGTGCGCTGCAGATCGCCCGCTGGCCCGAACTGCTCGAGACCGAGCACGACCTCGACTACCGGTCGGTGCCGCAGGAGCGCGGCAACTCCTGCATCCGGCAGACTCGCATGAAGCTGCTCGGCGGCTGCTCCAGCGTCAACACGATGATCTCGTGGCGGCCGCTGGCCTCGGACCTGCGGGAGTGGGTCGCGCTGGGGGCGGCCGGCTGGGACGCGGGCACCGTGCTGCCGTACTGGGACCGGGTTCAGGCGCCCATCACGCCCGTCGCCGAGGAGGACCGCAACCCCGTCGTGGAGCTGAGCGTCCAGTCCGCCGTGACCGCGCTCGGGGTGCCGCGCCGGCAGACCTGGAACGACCTGCCCGACGGCGAGGACCTCACCGCCGGCGCCGGGTTCTTCGAGATCGGTTACGACCCGGCCACGGGCGTGCGGTCCTCGGCTTCGGTGGCCTACCTGCACCCCGTGCTGGACCGGCCCAACCTGCACGTCGTCCTGGGGCGGCGCGCGGTGCGGCTCGCGGTCGCCGACGGTCGCGTCACGGAGGTCGTGACGGTCCGCGAGGACGGGGTCGAGGAGCGCTTCTGCGGGACCCGCGAGGTGGTGCTCAGCCTCGGGGCCATCGACACCCCGCGGCTGCTCATGCTGTCCGGGATCGGCCCGGAGGACGTCCTGACCGACGCGGGGGTCCCGGTGGTGCTCGACCTGCAGGGCGTGGGGGAGAACCTGCAGGACCACGCCGAGGGCATCACGATCTTCGAGGTCGACCTCGACGTCCCGGACGTGCGCGCGACCGACTGGGACGCAGGTGTCCTCACGACCCTCGACGAGGGGACCGACCGGCCCGACGTCGTGATCCACCTGCCCGTCACGACGGTCGGGGACCACGTCGAGGCCCAGGGGGTGGAACTACCCGCCCGGAACGTCTCGGTGGCCTCGAACGTGGCCAAACCCCGCAGCCGGGGCCGGGTCTGGATCGACTCCGCCGATCCCGGTGCCCCGCCGAAGATCGACTACCGCTACTTCACCGACCCGACGGGCACGACGAACGGGTGCTCGTCGCCGGGGTGCGGCTCGCCCGGCGGATCGCGGCGGCCGAACCGCTGGCCGGGCACGTCGTCCGCGAGGTGTTCCCGGGAGCCGACGCGCAGACGGACGAGGAGATCTCCCGCCGGGAACGCGCCGTCCACCAGACGGTCTTCCACGTCTCGGGAACCTGCCGGATGGGGTCGGCCGAGGATCCGCGCAGCGTCGTGGACCCCTCGCTGCGGATCCTCGGGCTCGAGAACATCAGCATCGTCGACGCGTCGGTGTTCCCGACCGTGACCGCCGTGAACCCGGTCGGGACCGTGATGGTCCTGGCCGAGCGGGCCGTGGACCTGCTGCGTCAGCGCATCTGAGCAGCTGATGCCCCGCAGTTGAAAGGACTGCTTGAACGATGCGCCCGTCCCGCTCAGGATGGTCGCGTCAAGACTCCACACCCCTGACCCACCGAACGGAGTTCGACGTGCCCACCGAAGAGATCGAGGTCCTCGTCGTCGGCGCGGGCCAGGCCGGGATCGCGATGAGCGAGCACCTCGGCGCCCGCGGGATCCCGCACCTGGTGCTCGAACGCGACCGGATCGCCGAGAAGTGGCGCACCGGGCGCTGGGACTCCCTGGTGGCCAACGGCCCCGCGTGGCACGACCGGTTCCCGGGCCTGGAGTTCGACCAGCTCTTCGCCGACGTCGACCCCGACGGGTTCGCCACCAAGGACCAGGTCGCGCAGTACCTGTCCACCTACGCCGAGAAGATCGACGCCCCGGTCCGCACCGGCGTCGAGGTCCACGGCGTCGTGAAGAACCCCGGCCGGCCCGGGTTCACCGTCGACACCTCGCAGGGCACCGTCCAGGCGCGCTACGTCGTCGCCGCGACGGGGGCGTTCCAGACCCCCGTGATCCCGCCGATCGTCCCGGGCACCGCGGGCGTGCAGCAGATCCACTCCAGCTCGTACAAGAACCCCGACCAGCTTCCCGCCGGCGCCGTCCTCGTCGTCGGCGCCGGGTCGTCGGGCGTGCAGATCGCCGAGGAGCTGCAACGCTCCGGCCGCCGGGTGTTCCTGTCCGTCGGTCCGCACGACCGCCCGCCGCGCAGCTACCGCGGCCGGGACTTCTGCTGGTGGCTCGGCGTCCTGGGCAAGTGGGAGACGGCCACGCCGCCGGCCGGGGCCGAGCACGTGACCATCGCGGTCAGCGGCGCGCGCGGCGGTCACACCGTCGACTTCCGCGAACTCGCGGCGGGCGGGATGCGGCTGGTCGGGCGCACCCGGTCCTGCGCCGACGGCGTCGTCCGCTTCGGGACGGACCTGCGGCAGAACATCGAGGACGGCGACGCGAACCTGCTGGGGTTGCTGGCCGAGGCCGACGCGTACGTCGAGCGCAACGGGCTGGACCTGCCGGAGGAACCCGAGGCCAAGGTCCTGGGGCCGTTGCCGGCCGACGCGCAGGCGCCGCTCGAGGAACTGGACCTGGCCGCCGCGGGCGTCACCACGATCGTGTGGGCGACCGGTTTCACCTCCGACTACAGCTGGCTGCCCGCCGGCGCCGTCGACGATTCGGGGCGGCCGAAGCACTCGCGTGGCGTGTCGGGCGAACCCGGGATCTACTTCCTCGGCCTGCCGTGGCAGTCCCGCCGCGGGTCCAGCTTCATCTGGGGAGTCTGGCACGACGCGGCCTACCTGGCCGAGAGCATCTCGATCCAGCGCGGGTACGGGGCCCACGACCGGGCCCACGACACGTCGGCCCACCGAACCACGGCAGGAGCGCTTTGATGCCCACTCACACCCGCATCCGCCCCTTCAACACGAAGGACACCTACCCCGAGCAGAACCTCGACAACGACCTGTGCCAGGCCGTCGTCGCGAACGGCGTCGTGTACCTGCGCGGGCAGATCGGCCAGGACCTCGACACCCGTGAGTCGGTGGGCGTCGGTGACGTCGAGGCCCAGACCGAGAAGGCCATGGCGAACATCGCCCTGCTGATGGAGGAGGCCGGCGGGTCGATCGCCGACGTCGTCAAGGTGACGGTCTACCTGGTCGACGTCCGCTACCGCGAGGTCGTGTACCGCACCATGGGCCGCTGGCTGAAGGGCGTGTTCCCGGTGTCGACGGGCATCGTCGTGCACTCCCTGGCCCGGCCGGAGTGGCTCGTCGAGATCGACGCCACCGCGGTGCTCTCCGGGAGCGCGCAGTGACGTTCTCGCTGCTCGTCCGCGACGAGACGACCGGTGCCTTCGGCTCGGTCATCAGCTCCTCCTCCCCGGCCGTGGCCGCGCGGTGCGTGCACCTGCGCGACGGCGTCGGGGGAGTGCACTCGCAGAACGTGACCGACCCCCGGCTGGGGCCGAAGCTGCTCGACCTCCTCGAACGGGGCGAGTCCGCCGCCGACGCGCTGGCCGGTCTGGTCGCGGTCGAGCCGACCGCGGACTGGCGGCAGCTGCTCGTCGTCGACGCCGCGGGAGGCACCGCGATCCACTCCGGTGGTCGTGCCCTCGGGGTCGTGGGCGAGCACGTGGTGCCCAACGCGGTCGCCGCCGGGAACATGCTGGCCACACCGCAGGTGCCGCAGCGGCTCGTCGAGGCCTTCTTCGCCGCCGAGGGCTCGCTGGAGCGCCGCCTGTTGGCCGCCTACCGGGCCGCGATGGCCGAGGGCGGTGAAGCGGGCCCGGTGCACTCGGCCGGGCTGTCGGTCGTGAACGGTTCCGGGTGGCGGGTCACCGACCTGCGGGTGGACTGGAGCGAGCACCCGTTCGAGGACCTCACCGACCTGCTCGACGTGTGGGAACCCCAACGCGACGACTACGTCACCCGCGGGCTGGACCCCGACGCCGCCCCCGGTTACGGGGTGCCGGGGGACGACCGGTGACCAGCTCCGCGAAGGCTGCGGTGGCCGCGGTGGTCGAGGAGGCGATGCCCGCGCTCGTCGACCTCGCGCAGCGGCTGCACGCCCACCCCGAGGTCGGCTGGGCCGAGCACCGGGCGTCGGAGTGGGTCGCGACCGCGCTCGCCGACGCGGGGTTCTCCGCCTCCACCGGCGCGTTCGGCCTGCCGACCGCGGTGCTCGCCACCACGGGGACGGGATCGCGCCGCGTCGGGATCGTGGCCGAGTACGACGCGCTGCCGGGACTGGGGCACGCCTGCGGGCACAACCTCATCTCCGCGACCGCCGTCGGCACCGCCCGGGCGCTGGCCGCCGTGGCCGACGACCTCGACCTGACCGTCGAGGTCTACGGCACCCCGGCCGAGGAGGGCGGGGGCGGGAAGATCGAGATGCTCGAGCGCGGCGCGTTCGCCGGCCTGGACCTGGCGCTCATGGCGCACCCGGCCCCGGCCGACGTGGCCCGCGCCGAATCCTTCGCCGTCGCGCACTCGCACGTGGAGTACCGCGGGAAGTCCGCCCACGCCGGCGCCTACCCCGACCAGGGCGTCAACGCCAACGACGCCTTCGTCGTCGCCCAGGTCGCGATCGGCCTGCTGCGCCAGCAGCTGACGGCCGGTACACGCGTGCACGGCATCGTGACCAACGGCGGCCAGGCGCCGAACGCGATCCCGGACCGCACCGAGGGCCGCTGGTACGTCCGGGCCGAGACCCTGGCCGACCTGGAGGTCCTCGAGGAACGGGTGAACCGCTGCTTCGAGGCCGGTGCGCTGGCCTCGGGAGCGAGCCTGACGATCACCCCTGAGAGCAAGCCGTACTCGGAGTTCCGCACCGATGAGGCGGTGCTGGCCGTCTACGAGGCCAACGCCACCGCGCTGGGCCGCCCGTCGGTCGGCGGCGGGGGAGCGGCCCGGATGAACCGCGCCTCGACGGACATGGCGAACGTCAGTCAGGTCGTGCGGGCGATCCACCCCTACGTGCGCGTCGACAGCCGTGGCGCGGCGAACCACGAACCGGGGTTCGCGGCCGCGTGCGTCGGGGCGTCGGCGGACGCGATGGTCCACGACGCGGCGACCGCGCTGGCGTGGACCGTCGTCGACCTCTTCGGCTCGCAGCAGGACACCTGGCCGTAACATCCCTCGGCCACACTTCGCTCAACGTCGAGAATCGGAGTACACGTGATCCAGGAAGAACCCGGGGCGCCGGAACTGCACGCGGCCGCGAGCGGGGTCCAGAAGAGCCGCCTCGTCAAGACGTTGCGCCGCGGCGACATCGTCCTGTTCATCGTCGCCGCCGTCATCAGCGCCGACAGCATCGCCGTCCTGGCCTCCGGGGGACCCGAGGGGCTGGTCTGGTCGGCGTTCATCGGAGTGGCGTTCCTCGTCCCGTCGGCGCTCGTGTTCGCCGAGACCTCCTCGACCTACCCCGAGGAGGGCGGCCCCTACCAGTGGGTCCGCCGGGCCTTCGGCAGGACCTGGGCCTCGGTCGCGGTCATCCTCTACTGGATCACCAACCCCATCTGGCTCGGCGGGTCGCTGGCCTTCATCGCGGGCTCGGTGTGGTCGGAGTACGTGCTCCCCACCTCCGCCCTCGGCGATCTGGTCGTCAAGCTGGTCTTCGTCTGGGTCGCCATCCTGCTGGCCATCATCAGCCTCAAGCGCGGCAAGGTGCTCATCAACATCGGCGCCTACGCCAAGCTGTTCGTCCTGCTGAGCCTCACCGTCACGGCGCTCATCCACGTGGCGCAGGTCGGGACGGCCGGGGTGGACTGGTCGGCGGCCAGGCCCACCGCGGCCGGGTTCCTGGCCATCGTCCCCGTCGCGCTGTTCGCCTTCGTCGGCTTCGAGGCGCCGAGCGCGGCGTCGGAGGAGATGCACGACCCGCAGAAGGACACCCCCGCCGCGATCGCGCGCGGGGCGGGCATCACCCTCATCGCCTACCTCGCCCCGGTGCTGGCCATCATCCTGGTCACGCCCGCCGACCGAACCGCCGACGCCGGCGTCATGCAGGCCATCGAGGAGAGCTACGCGGTCTTCGGCTCGGCGGCCGGGCCGCTGATGACGATCACCGCCGTCGCCTTCGTCTACGCCCTCATGACCCAGGGCAGCGCGTGGATGATCGCGACCGACCGCATGCAGGCGGTCGCCGCGGCGGACGGGACCTTCTTCACCACCAGACTGGGTGAGTTCTCCGCGCGGCTCGGCACGCCCGTCCGCATGAACGTGGTGTCCGGCCTCGTCGCGACCGTGTTCCTGGCGGCGGCAACGCTGCTGGTGCACGGCACCGCCGCCGCCGTCTTCGGCGTGGTGCTCACCCAGGCCGTCTCCACGCTGCTCATCAGCTACGTCGTCATCCTCCCGGCGATGATCCGGCTCCGACTCGTCGACGACGTGCCTCGCCCCTACGAGGTGCCCGGAGGCCGTACCGGGTACACCGCCCTCGCCTCGGTCATGTGCGCGTTCGTCCTGCTCGCCTCGATCGCGGCGGTCGTGCCCGGTGTCCTGGAAGGGCTGCTCGGACTCGAGTACGACTTCCTCGAGGAGTGGGGAGTGAGCCGCGTCAGCTTCGAGTTCTTCACCGTGGGGACGCTCGTCGTGGTGATCGCAGCGGCCCTGGTGGGCCGGGCGATCGGCGCCCGGGAAACCGCTGTACCGGCCGAACCCGAATCCACCGTCCGGCACTGACCCCTGAGAGGAACCCCGTGGAACTCCCCCCGGCCCCCGCACGGGGGAGCGACCGGACCGGCGTCCGGCCCGAGCACGACGCGCTGGGGTACCGCGACGTGCCCGCGGACGCCTACTACGGCATCCACACCCTGCGCGCGGTGGAGAACTTCCCGATCAGCGGTCGCGCCCTGTCGGCCCACCCGGAGTTCGTCGGTGCGCTCGCCGCGGTCAAGCAGGCCGCGGCGACGGCGAACCGAGCGCTCGGGGTCCTCGACGAGGAGCGGGCGGACGCCATCGTCGAGGCGAGCCGACGCGTGCGGGCGGGGGAGCTGGCCGGGCAGTTCGTCGTGGACGTCGTGCAGGGCGGGGCCGGCACGTCGTCCAACATGAACGCGAACGAGGTCATCGCCAACCTGGCGCTGGAGGTCCTCGGGCACCCGCGGGGCCGCTACGAGGTGCTGCACCCCCTCGAGCACGTCAACCGCGGCCAGAGCACCAACGACGTCTACCCGACGGCCGTCAAGGTCGCCGTGCTCGACGTCGTCCACGGTCTGCGGGCGGCGATGACCGACCTGGCCGACGCCTTCGCGGGCAAGGCCGCCGAGTTCGCCGACGTCGTGAAGACGGGCCGCACCCAGCTGCAGGACGCCGTCCCGATGACGCTGGGGCAGGAGTTCGGCACCTACGCCGTCATGGTCCGCGAGGACGTCGACCGCCTCGGGGAGGCGTGCGAGCTGCTGCACGAGATCAACCTCGGCGGCACCGCCATCGGCACCGGGCTGAACGCCCCGCCGGGGTACGCGGCGCTGGCCTGCACCGAGCTGGCGCGGCTGACCGGGCACCCGCTGGTCCCGGCCGCGGACCTGGTCGAGGCCACCCAGGACGTCGGGTCCTTCGTGCAGCTGTCCGGGGTCCTCAAGCGGACCGCGGTCAAGCTGTCCAAGGTGTGCAACGACCTGCGCCTGCTGTCGTCCGGGCCGCGCGCGGGCCTCGGCGAGATCCGGCTGCCCCCCGTCCAGGCGGGGTCGAGCATCATGCCGGGCAAGGTGAACCCGGTGATCCCCGAGGTGGTGAACCAGGTGGCGTTCGCCGTGGTCGGCCGCGACGTCACCATCTCGATGGCCGCCGAGGCGGGGCAGCTGCAGCTGAACGCCTTCGAGCCGATCATCGCCAGTTCCCTGCTCGACTCCACCGTCCAGCTCCGTCAGGCCGTGCTGACCCTCACCGAGCGGTGCGTGCGGGGGATCAGCACGGACACGGACCTGCTGCGGCACCGGGTGGAGCACTCGATCGGCCTGGTGACGGCGCTGAACCCGTGGATCGGGTACGAGGCGGCCACCCGCATCGCCGGGCAGGCGCTGGGCACCGGCCGTTCGATCCCCGACCTCGTGACCGAGGCCGGGTTGCTGACGCGCGCACAGCTCGACGAGCTGCTGCGCCCCGAGCGGTTGGCGAACCTGCCCGTGACGGTCGACCCGGCCGTGCGTGAGGCCTGACCCCCCCCGCACGGCCGGCGCCGTCGGCCCCAGAACTCAGGCTCCCGGCAGTCCCCGCTGGTGCGGAGGGCAGGACCAGCTCGGCCGGTGGGCCGGGCGGCACCGGGTGTCCTGACCGGTGGCGATGGCCACCAGGTGCCCGTCGTGCCAGGCGTCGACGTGCGGTGCCCGTCGGTCCCGACGCGTCGCGCAGCCATCCGTCGACAGCCTCGTCACGTGGCCGGACCGCCTGGTGCGGTCGTGAGGGGGTCGCTCGACCGGGCAACAGGTCCGAACGCCCCGTCGAGGTCGGCCACGGCCTCGACCCCCGCGACGTCAGTCGGCGACGACGTCGAACGTGAACCCCTGGCGGCGCAGACGGTCCACGAGGGGGACCCCGATGCCCGTGGCGGGGGTCAGGACCCCCGCGCGGGCGGGCAGGCGGTCACCGTCGAGGGCCAGCGCCAGGGCGCTCTGCCCGAGCATGACCGCCGTCGCGGCGTAGCCGGGGTCGCCCTGGGCGGCGACGGTCACGGTGGCGCGGCGGCCGGACTCCGTGCGCGCGTCCAGGCGCAGCCGGAAGTGGCCCGTGCGGCGGGTGCGCTCGCTGGGGCCCGTGCCGGGGGCGGGCAGTGCCCGGTCGAGCAGCGGCCGCAGGGGCTGGACGGCCAGCAGTCCGGTGAGCCCGGCCAGCACCCCCGCGACCGCGGCCGCCCGCAGGGCCGCGGTGCGCCCGGAGAACGCCACGACCTCCGCGTAGCGCAGCCGCGGGCCGTAGGCGTGCTCGAGCAGGGCGTTGCTGCGCCGCACCACCCGGGTGTTGTACGGGGCCATGACGAACGGCGCTACCCAGTCGCCGGTCGCCGCGCGCCGGTGCGGGCCGAACGTGTCGAGCTGGCGGCCCAGGTCGGGTTCACCGGCGCGGTCGGGGCTCAGGGCGTACGGGTCGTCCACCCGCGCCCGCGCCCGCTCGTCGCGGCGCGCGGTGTCCAGCTGCAGGCGCAGGGAATCGATCGTGCCGCCGCTGAACCCGCCGCGCGCTGAGAGGACCTCCAGCGTGGCGCTCGCGAGCGGCCCGGCGTCGTGAGCCCGCGCCCACCGGTGCGCCAGGAGCACGGCCAGGTCGGAGGGCACCGAGTCGAAACCGCAGGAGTGCACGATCCGGGCCCCGCTGGCGCGGGCCGCCGCGTCGGCGGCGTCGATGCTGGCGCGCGCGAACAGCACCTCGCCGGTCAGGTCGGCGTAGTGGGTGCCGGCGCGGGCGCACGCCCGCACCAGCGGCAGGCCGTGCCGCAGGTAGGGGCCGACGGTGGAGACCACCACGTGCGCCCGCTGCGCGAGCGCGCGCAACGACGCCTCGTCGGAGGCGTCGGCGACCAGGAGCGGCCAGTGCGCGGCGGCGGGTCCCAGGTCGCGGGCCACGGCCGCCAGCCGCTCGCGCGAGCGGCCGGCCAGGGCGACCCGCGTGCCGGCGGGGGCCTGCGCGGCCAGGTGCGCCGCGGTCAGCCGCCCGACGAAACCGGAGGCGCCGAACAGCACGATGTCCACGTCGCCAGCCACGCCGTCACGCTAACCCGCCGGCCCCGGTCCCACCCGGGGTCACCGTGCCCGCCCGTTCGGGCACCGCAGGTGCGTGAGCGTCGTCCCGGACGAGATCGCCGGGCAGCAGCCACCGCACCTGCGGGCCGTCGCAGGCGCCGATCCCCGGCGCGGTCAGCGGGGACCACCGGCCGCGACCGGTGTCCCGGCCCTCGTCGGTCCTGCGCGGCCCGCCTCAGCGCCCCGCCAGCAGCGGCGCCAACGCCCGCGCCATGTCCCGCGCCCGCGGCAGGTCCCGCGCGCTCGCGGGCCGGCGCACCGCCAGGACACCCTCGGCCGGGACGGGGTCGGACACGTCGAGCACCACCGCCCGCCCGTCCACCAGCATCGCGTCCAGCAACCGCTCCGCGTCCCCGGCGGCGGCCACCGCCCGCGACCGCAGCAGGTGCCCCACGGCCGTCGTCCGCGCCAGCCGCAGCAGCAGCGACTCGTCGTCCAGGTGGTTCAGCTCCGGGCGGCGCACCAGCGTCCGGGCCAGGGCACTGATCTCCGCCGCGGTGGCCGGCGGGGCGACGACGGGTCGGGAGTGGTGCAGCACGGTGGGGTCCTTCGGGGCCGACGGTCACCAGCCCCCGGTGGGCTGCCCGTTCCCCCCGTTCGTCGGCGCCGCGCCCCCGCGACCCGATCCGCCGTTCGGGCGTACCCCGCCGGACGCCGGGCTTCACGTCGCGCACCGGCGTGCCGATGGAGGAGGGGAACGGACCACGCCCCGCGCACCGGCAGGAGGACCCGCCGCCATGCTCGTCCTCGTGGACCAGGACCAGGTCCTGGCGGACTTCGGCGACGGCTTCGACCGCCACTTCAGCGCCACCCACCCCGGCGCACCCCTGGCCCCGCGATCGGACGCCACCTCCTACTGGATCGAGGACAGCTACCCGCCGGACTGGCACGAGCGCATCCGCGCCGTCCCGGCCCAGGAGGGGTTCTTCCGCGGCCTGCGGCCCCTGCCCGGCGCTCGCGAGGCCCTGGAGGCGATGCTCGACGCCGGGCACGACGTGCGGATCTGCACCGCCCCCGTGCGGGCGTACCGCCACTGCGTGCGGGAGAAGTACGAGTGGGTCGAGGAGCACCTGGGGCTGCACTGGACCGAGCGGATGGTCGTCACGCGCGACAAGACCCTCATCACCGGTGACGTGCTCGTCGACGACAAGCCGCAGGTCGTCGGCACGCTGGCCGCCCCGACGTGGACGCACGTCTACTACCGCACCGGGTACAACGAGCACCTGCCCGGCACCCACCTGGACTGGTCCAGCTGGCGCACCGTCCTGGACGCCGTGGAGGCCGACCGCGCCGCCCGCGGGACGCTGCTGCTGCCGCGGTCGGTGGACGCGCGCACCCCGGCCGACACCCACCGCCGGCAGGTCCGGGTGGACGCCGCGGCGGGGGCCGGCAGCCGGTCGTAGCGGTCCGCCCCCGACGCGGCGGGCTCACTCGTGCGGCGCGGGTTTCACGGTGATCACCGGGCACGGCGCGTCGAGGATGATGCGTTGCGCCGCGCTGCCCATGAGGAGCTTGCCGACCGGGGTGCGGCGGCGGTGGCCGACGACCACCGCGGAGGCGCCCAGCTCGTGCAGGGCCTCCACGACGACCTCGGCGGTGTCGCCCTGCCCGCTGCGCTGCTCCACGCGGGCGGGCACCGCGGTTCCCGCGAGCTGCTGACGGACCCGCTCCAGCTGCTGCGGGGAGGCGTGGGTCCGCTCGGCCAGCGCGGTCCCGGCGGGGGCGTTCAGGACGAACAGGTCCTCCCCGCGGCGCTGGGCCTCCTCGATCCCGGCGCGCAGGGCGGCCTCCCCCTCGGGGGTGGGTGCGTAGGCGACGACGACGGTCACCGGTGGGCCTCCTCGGGCTGGGGGTCGCTGTGGGCGACGTCGACGGTGGAGCGGGCACGCAGCCGGGCCGGCAGCAGGCGCCGGTACAGCGGGAACGTCACCACGAGGGCGACCACGACGTACACGGCGACGGAGAACGGGTCGGCGACCAGACCGGTCCAGTCGCCCCGGGAGATCGTCAGCGCGGTCCGCAGGCGTTCCTCGGCCAGCGGGCCGATGATGACCCCGATGATCAGCGGCAGGACCGGCAGGCCGAAGCGGCGCATCACGAACCCCAGCACCCCGAAGGCCAGCAGCAGCCACAGGTCGAACGTCTGCAGGTTCGCGGCGTAGGCGCCCAGCGTCGCGAAGAACAGGATCCCCGCGTACAGGTACGGGCGGGGGATGCGCAGCAGCTTCGCCCACACCGGCGCCAGCGGCAGGTTCAGCACCAGCAGCAGCGCGTTGCCGATGAACAGGCTGGCGATGAGCGCCCACACCAGGTCCGGTTCGCGTTCGAACAGCAGCGGGCCGGGCTGGAACCCGTAGGAGATCAGCGCGGCGAGCAGGACCGCGGCGGTGGCGTTGGTGGGGATGCCCAGCGCCAGGGTCGGGACCAGGGTCCCCGCCGCGGAGGCGTTGTTGGCGGCCTCGGGCCCGGCGACGCCCTCGATGGCCCCGTGGCCGAACTCCTCGGGGTGCTTGGACAGCTTGCGCTCGGTGACGTAGGACAGGAACGTCGGCAGTTCGGCCCCGCCGGCCGGGACGGCCCCGAACGGGAAACCGAACGCGGTGCCCCGCAACCACGGCCCCCACGACCGCTTCCAGTCCTCCCGGCCCATCCACGGCCGGCCGACGGGGATGACCTCCACCGCGGTGCGGCGCATCCGCGAAGCCACCCACAGCGCCTCCCCGACGGCGAAGATCGCCACCGCGACGACGACGATGTCGATGCCGTCGATCAGCTGCAGCACACCGAACGTCAACCGCGCCTGACCGCTGATGGCGTCCAGGCCGACCAGGCCGATGGCCAGGCCGGTGAACAGCGAGGCGAAACCCCGCACCCGGGAGGACCCCAGGACCGCGGTGACCGCCAGCAGCGCCAGCACCATGAGCGCGAAGTAGTCGCCCTCGCTGAGGTTCACCGCCAGCCCCACCATCAGGGGCGCGGCCGCCACCAGCAGCACCGAGCCGATGGTGCCGGCCACGAACGACCCGATGGCCGCGGTCGACAGCGCCTGCGCCGCCCGGCCCCTGCGGGCCATCTCGTTGCCCTCCAGCGCGGTCACCACCGACGACGACTCCCCGGGGGTGTTCAGCAGGATCGCGGTGGTGGACCCGCCGTACATCCCGCCGTAGTAGATCCCGGCGAACATGATGAGGGCGCTGGTCGGTTCCAGCGCGTACGTCAGCGGCAGCAGCAGCGCCACCGTCATGGCCGGGCCGATGCCGGGCAGGACACCCACGGCGGTGCCCAGGACGACACCGATCGCCGCGAAGGCGAGGTTCGCGGGGGTCAGCGCGTCGCCGAACCCGCCGAGCAGCAGAGCCAGGTCGCCCATCACAGGATCCCGTCCAGGAGGCCGGGCGGCAGCTGGATCCCCAGCACCACCCAGAAGAAGTAGAAGGTGGCCAGCGACAGCACCGCACCGACGGCGATCGCGCGCAGCAGGCTCCGCCCGCCCAGGACCTTGGCGGTGACACCGAAGAACAACGCGGCCGACACGACCCACCCGAGGCGTTCCAGCAGCAGGACGTTCGCGGCGAACCCCAGCCCCAGCGCGCCCAGCCGGGCCCAGTCGGTCCCGGCGGAGGCGTCGACGTCCTCGCCGTCCTCGGCCTGCCCGCGCCCACCGCGCAGCACGTCCACGGCCAGGGCCACGGCCGTCACCACCAGCCCGGCGGCCACGACGTACGGCACCGGCCGCGGGCCGACGACCCCCTCGTCCACCAGCCCCTGCGACAGCGTCGCCGCGTCGGCCAGCACCACCGCGCCCAGCCCCAGCAGCAGCGCGCACACCCCCAGCTGCGACAGGTCCCGGCGCCGCGGCGAGGGCGACCCCGCGCGCGTGGCGGCGGCCCCGGCCGCCGGCGCGCTCACACCAGCCCCAGCCGGGTCAGGACGTCGCGGACCCGCCCGGCCTGCTCGTCCAGGAACTGCCCGAACGCGTCGCCGGTGGCGAACGCGTCGGTCCAGGAGTTGTCGGTCAGCACCTGCCGCCACTGCGGGGAGTCGTGCATGCGGGTCACGGCGTCCACGAGCCGCCCCACCTCCGTCTCGTCCAGGTCGGGCGGGGCCACCAGCCCGCGCCAGTTGGTGAAGGTCAGGTCCACGTCCTGCTCGCGCAGCGTCGGCACGTCCAGGACGGGGACCCGTTCCCGGCTGGAGACCGCCAGCGCCCGCACCGCCCCCGTGGTGATCTGGTCCAGCAGCTCGCCGTACCCGCTGGTGGCGAAGGCGATCTGACCGCCCAGCAGGGCCGGCAGCAGGTCCCCGCCGCCGTCGTACACGACGTAGTTCACCTCCGCGGGGTCCACGCCGACGGCGTCGGCCAGCTGCATCGGCAGCAGGAAGTCCGGCCCGCCGGGGGAGGAACCACCCCCCACCGCCAGCGACCCCGCGCCCGAGCGCCAGGCCCCCACGAGGTCGCCCAGCGTGGCGAAGGGGGAGTCGGCCGGCACCAGCACCACACCGGCCTCCTCGATGAGCTGGGCGACCGGGGTGGTCTGCTCCAGCGTCACGTCGACGTCGTTGGTGTAGGAGGCGCCCACCACCCCCAGCCCCATCGACATCAGGAACTGCGGGTTCCCGCTCTCGCTGACGCAGCGCGCCAGGCCCACGGTGCCGCCGGCGCCGGAGAGGTTCGTGACCTCCACCCCCCGCGCCGCACCCACCTCCTCCATCACGCGCACCGCCGAACGGCCCGTCGTGTCGTACCCCCCACCGGGGGCGTTGGGCACCAGCAGCTGCAGCCGGTCCAGGGGCCCGTCCGCCGTCGCCGCCGCGCGGCGGGTCACACCGCACCCGGCGGCCGGCAGCACCGGCCCGGCGGCCAGCGCACCGAGCAGGGCCCGCCGGCCCAACCCGGGCCGGGCCGGGCCGGACCCGGCGCGCGCCGCGGCACCGGCCAGGGGATCACAGGGGTTGTCGGTCATGGCGTCCTCGTCGACGGCCTGCGCCGGGACCGGCCGGCCCCCGCGGACGGGCAGCCGCGGCCGACCCGTCGCCCAGGATGCTGCCGCCCACCACCACCCCCGTCACCCTTGCGGTCGCGATGGTCCTTGCGGTCCTTGTGGTCGCACGCGCCCGGCCCCCGACGGCACCGACCCCGGCGGGCGCCGCCGTAAGGTGCTGCCCACCCGGCGGGGCAGCGGACCACCGGGACCCGTACGAGGAGGTGCACCGGTGCGCAGACCCCGCCCCCGCAGCAGCCTGGCCGGGCAGATCCTCGTCGTGCAGGTCCTGCTGTTCACCGTCGTCCTCGTCGGCGTCGGCGCCGTGTCCGTCACCCAGTCCCGCCAGGCCTCCCAGGACGCCCAGGAACGCCGCGTCCGGCAGGTCGCCGAGTACGTCGCGTCCCTGCCCCTGGTCCGCCGCCAGCTCGCCGACACCGCCCGCGGGCTCACCACCGCCACCGCGCTCACCGCCACCGCCGAGCAGCTGCGCACCACCTCCGACGTCGCGGTCCTGCTCCTGGCCACCCCCGACGGCCGCGTCACCGCTTCCCCCGCCGACCCCCGCCTGCAGGGCACGACGCTGCCCGCCGCCCCCCACGGCCCCGCCGACGACCCGTCCTGGCTGGGGCAGGTCCTCCTCGGCGACCGCACCACCACCGCCGCCCGCGTCCCCGTCCTCGCCGACGACGGCGTGCAGACCGACGGCGCGGGGACCGGCGGCGCACCCGGCGCCGTCGTCGGCGCCGTCCTCGTCGGCCAGGACGCCGCCGGCTGGAACACCCAGCTGCGCACCGCCCTGCCCGACCTCGCCACCTACCTCGGCATGTCCGCCCTCGTCGGCCTCCTCGGCGCCTGGCTGCTGGCCCGCCGCGTCAAGAGCCAGACCCTCGGCCTGGAACCCCAGGAGATCGCCTCCCTCGCCACCCACCGCGAAGCGGTCCTGCGCGGCATCCGCGAAGGCGTCGTCGCCCTCGACCACGACGGCGTCGTCACCGTCGCCAACGACGCCGCCCGCGACCTGCTCGACCTGCCCCCCGGCGTCGTCGGCCGCCCCGTGCGCTCCCTGCCCCTGCCCCCCGACGTCGTCGACCTGCTCACCCGCGACCCCGCCCCCAACGACCGCCCCGTCGTCGCCGGCGAACGCCTCCTCGTCCTCAACCGCACCGTCCTGCACCGCACCGGCACCCCCGCCGGGGAACCGGCCGGCACCGTCACCACCATGCGCGACCGCACCGAACTGATCGCTCTGCAGCACGAACTCGGCCTCAGCCGCACCGCCACCCAGGCCCTGCGCGCCCAGACCCACGAGTTCGCCAACCGCCTGCACACCATCTCCGGCCTCGTGCAGCTCGGCCGCTACGACGACGTCGTCGGCTTCATCGACCGCGTCAGCCGCGGCCACGCCGAACGCGGCGAGCAGATCGCCACCCAGGTCCACGACCCCGCGCTCGCGGCCCTCCTGCTGGCCGGCACCAGCGTCGCCGACGAGCGCGACGTCGACCTCGTCCTGGCCACCGGCGCCCACCTGCCCGCCGTCCCCGACGACCTGTCCGACGACCTCGTGACGGTCGTGGGCAACCTCGTCGACAACGCCGTCGACGCCGCCGCCGGCGCCGGGGGCGGCACCGTGGAGGTCGACGTCCGCGACGACGGCGCTGGCGGCGCGCTCGTCCGCGTCCACGACGACGGACCCGGCGCCGACCCCGACCTCCTGACCCACCTCGTGCGGCGCGGCACCACCACCAAGCACGACACGCCCCCCGGCGGCCACGGCGTCGGCCTGGCCCTCGTGCAGCTGGTGTGCCACCGCCGCGGCGGCCGGCTGGACCTCCAGCGCGGCGAACGCGGCGGCGCCACCTTCACCGCCACCCTCCCCGCCCACCCCCCGGCGGCCCCCCGTGCCTGACGACGCGCTGCGCGTGCTGGTCGTCGACGACGACCCCATGGTCGCCTCCGTCCACGGCGGGTTCGTGGACGCCGCCCCCGGGTGCCGGCTCGTCGGCACCGCCGGCACCGGGACCCGCGCCCTCGACCTCGTGCGCCGGCTTCACCCCGACGTCGTCCTGCTCGACCTCTACCTCCCCGACGTCCCCGGCCTGGAGGTCCTGCGCCGGCTGCGCGAGGACGGGCCCGACGTCGACGTCGTCGTCATCACCGCCGCCCGCGAGGCCGACACCGTCCGCACCGCGCTGCGCAGCGGCGTCGCCGGCTACCTCATCAAACCCTTCGGCGCCCAACAGCTCACCGAACGCCTCCAGCACGTCCGCGCCGCCCGCCGCACCCTGACCACCGGCGTGCTGCGCCAGGCCGACGTCGACCGCGCCCTGGGCGTGCCGACCCCCGCCGAACCCGCCGGACGCCCCCTGCCCAAGGGCCTGAGCGTCGAGACCGCCACCCTCGTCACCCGGGCCCTCGCCGACGCCGGCACCGCCCTGTCCGCCAGCGAGGTCGCCGCCCGGCTCGGGCTGTCCCGGGTCGCCGTGCGCCGCTACCTCGAGCACTTCGTCGACCAGGGCGGAGCCCGGGTGCGGCTGCGCTACGGAGCCGGACGCCCCGAGCGGCTCTACGAACCGGTGCGCTGACCCGCGCTCCCGCGTGCGGCCCACCCCCCACCGGGCCACAGTGGCCCAGACACCGAACGCGGTCGCGGCCGGTGCGCCGCAGCGCACCCGCACCCCGGCCTCGACCCGCCCCACCGATCAGGAGAACCTCATGGCCGGACGACAGCTCCTCACCCGCAGCCTGCACGACGTCGGCCTGGCCGCCTGGTTCGGCGGCTCCCTCATGGGCGCCGTCGGCCTCAACGGCGCCGCCGCCGCCGTCCGCGACCCCGGCGACCGCACCCGCGTCGCCGCCGCCGGCTGGGCCAAGTGGGCCCCCGTCCAGGGCGTCGCCCTGGCCGCCCACCTCGTCGGCGACGTCGCCCTCCTCGTCCGCAACTCCGGCCGCGTCGCCACCCAGCAGGGCGCCGGCGCCAACACCGCCGTCAAGACCGCCCTCACCGCCGCCGCCCTCGGCATCACCGTCTGGTCCGGCATCGAAGGCGCCCGCCTCGGCAAGGAGACCCCCACCCCCGCCGCCGGCGCCACCGAACCCACGGGCGGCACCGACGAGCACACCGCCTCCGCCCAGCGCCGCCTCAAGGTCCTGCAGTGGTCCATCCCCGCCCTCACCGGGGTCCTGCTCGTCCTGACCTCCCAGCAGGGCGAACAGCAGAAACCCCGCCAGATCGCCGCCGGCGTCGTGAAGAACCTGCTGCCCTGACCCCCCTGGGGGACCCCGGGCCTCAGCCGAGGCCCGGGGGACCCCCGGGCGCCAGGACGTCGCGCACCGCCGCCCGGCGCAGCTCCTCCAGCTCCACGGCCTGCCGCCGCGCCCGCGCCAGCAGCGCCTCGACCTCCTCCAGCGGCAACGGCGCCCCCCGTTCCCCCAGCTCCAGCAGCGCCCCCCACAACGCCGCCTTGCCCTGCACCCCCAGCACGAGCGCCTCCAGCTCCACCACCGTCCGCAACGGCGAGGACCGCACCAGCCGCCCGTTCGGCTTCAACGCCCCCACCGCCTCCCCGGCCCGCGCCAACGCCACCAGCGTCCACCGCGGCCGCACCCCCAGCACCCGCATCCACCGCAGCAGCACCCGCCGGTCCTGCGCCACCTCCCCGGCGATCCGGCCCAGCGCCTCACCCACCACCGACCCCCGGTGCGCCCGCGCCGACCGCGCGAAACGCGCCCGCCCCGCCGTCGCCCCGGCCAGGTGGTCGTTCAGGTACACCGACAGGTAACGCGACCGCTCGTGATCGTCCACGTGATCCTCCACGCCCACCACGTACCCCCATCCACCCCCCGACAACCACCCCGCTCCGCCGCGCCACCCCCGCCCACCCCCGCTACCGTGACCAGACCCCGACCCACCCGCTGCACCACCGAGCAGGTGCCCCGGCCCCTGCGTGGCCCACCGGAGACCCCATGCCCACCCACCCCACGCGCCGCACCGTCCTCACCGCCGGCGCCCTCACCGGAACCCTCGGACTCAGCGCCTGCGGCGGCTTCTCCACCGACTCCGACAGCGACGCCACCCGCGACGACGACACCCTCACCATGATCACCTGGGCCGGCGACGCCGAACTCACCGCCTTCCAGGCGCTCGCGGACGGGTTCGCCGCGCAGGGCGGCCCGCGGGTGGACCTGCAGGTCGTGCCGTACTCGGAGGTGCTGACGGCCGTCGACACCGCCCTGCGGACCGACTCCCCGCCGGACCTTTTCCGCGTCAGCTACACCGACGTCGCGGCCTACCGGGCGCAGGGGGTGCTGGCGAACCTGCCCGACCCGGCGGCGCTGGAGGGTTCGTTCCTGCCGGCGTTCTGGGGTGCGGTCACCGACGCCGAGGGGACGTTCGGCGTCCCGCACCACACCGACACCTCGATGGTGCTGGTGAACACCGCCGCGGTCGCCTCGGCCGGTCTGGGGGCGCTGCCGGCGACGCTGGACGCGGCGTGGACGTGGGAGCAGTTCCTCGACGCCGCGGGCCGGGTGCAGCCGTCGCGGGCCGACGCGTACTCCTTCGCGGTGAACTGGCAGAACGCCGGCGCGTTCCGGTGGCTGAACTTCGTCGACCAGGCCGGTGGGCGCCTGCTCACCCCCGGCCTCGACGCGGTCGCCGAGGACGACCCCGGGCTGCTGGAGGCGCTGACCTTCACCCGGGACTTCTTCCGGCGCGGCCTGGTGCCGCAGGCGTCCTCCTCGCGCGGGCAGCCGGCCAGCGACCTGTTCGTGAACCAGACCGTGGCCATGGTGTTCGCCGGCGACTTCCTGCTGCAGGAGATCGACGGCGCCGGGTTCGAGTACCAGGCCACGTTCCTGCCCCGGGACGTCAACGCGTCGGCCGACCTGGGCGGGAACGCGCTCGTCGCGGTCGAGGCCGGGTCCCGCAAGGAGGCGGCGCTGGACTTCCTGGAGTTCTGCGCCGGTGCCGAGCAGATGGGCACGTTCTGCGCGGCCGCGACGGTCCTGCCCACCCGCACCGACGTCGACCCCGCGACGCTGGACTACGCCGTCCGCCCCGACCTGATGCCGCTGTTCGTCGAGCAGGCCCGCGCCATCCGCACCGAACTCGTGGAACAGGTCGTCGTCCCCGACTTCAGCGCGGTCAACGGTCAGCTCGCCGACCGGCTCGACGCCGCCTTCCTCGGTGGCGACGACGACCGCACCGCCCTCGCGCAGATCGTCGCCGGGGTGCGGTCCGTGCTCACGTCGTGACCGCGACCGCCCCCCTCACCCGGTCGCCGCGCGGGGTGCGGACCGCCGCGGCCCGGCGCTGGGCGACGTCGTACGCGCTGCTGACCCCGGCGCTGGTGCTGTTCGGGGTGTTCGTCCTGTGGCCGCTCGTGCAGGCGGTGCGGATCTCGCTGACCGACGCCACCGGCATCGGCACCGCCGACTTCGTGGGCCTGGACAACTACGCCCGGATGGTGCGCGACCCCGCGTTCTGGCGGGCGGCGGGCAACACCGGCCTGCTGGCGGTCGTGTCGGTCCCGGCGAGCATCGCGGCCGGTTTCGCCCTCGCCCTGCTGCTGCGGGACCGGCTGCCGGCCCGCGGGCTGTTCCGCGCGCTGTTCCTGGCCCCGTACGTCATCTCCGGCGTCGTGGTCGCCATGGCCGGCCGCTGGATCTTCGACGAGAACGTCGGGATCGTCGACCGCACCCTGTCGGGGTTCGGGCTGCCGGCCCCGGACTGGCAGTCCGGCGGGACCGCCGCGGCGGTGTCGGTGTTCGTCGTGCTGTTCTGGGCGCGCACCGGCCTGGTCGTCGTGCTGTACCTCAGTGCGCTGCAAGGCATCGACGCCGACCTGCTGGAGGCCGCGGAACTGGACGGCGCCTCCCGGTGGCAGCGGGTCCGGTTCGTCAGCTGGCCGCTGCTGCGGCCCACCACGTTCTTCGTGACGGTCCTGATGGTCATCGAGGTGTTCCAGGTCTTCGACGTCGTCCGCGTCATGACCGGCGGCGGCCCCGCGGGCGCGACCGACATCCTCGTCACCTACGCGTACACGCAGGGGTTCCAGGCCCGCCGGCAGGGGTACGGCTCGGCCATCGGCGTCGTGGTGTTCCTCGTCATCCTGGTGGCGACCGTGTTCTGGTGGCGCCTGCAACGCCGCTCCGAGGAGGAGTCGTGACCACCACCACCCGTCCGGGCACCACCGCCGGGTCGTCGCCGCACGTGACGACCCGCACCCGCCGCCCCGACCGCACCCGCTGGTCCCGGTTCCTCGTGGTGCTCGTCCTGGCCGCCGTGTGGGTGTTCCCGCTGTACTGGATGGTCGTCACCGCGCTGTCCTCCCGGTCCGACCTCGTCGCCGGGCGCGTCTCGCTGGTCCCCACCTCCCTCGACCTCGGCGGGTTCCGGCGGGCGCTGACGGACTTCCCGGTGCTGCAGTGGGTGCAGAACTCCTTCGCGATCGCCGTGGTGGCCGTCGCCCTGACCGTCGTCGTCGACGTGACCGCCGGGTACGTCCTGGCCAAGCACCGGTTCCCGGGCCGCGCGGTGGTGTTCTTCCTCGTCGTCGCGACGCTGATGATCCCCGTCCAGACGCTGCTCGTCCCGCAGTTCGACCTCGTCAACGACCTGGGCTGGATCAACTCGTACTGGGCCGTCATCGTGCCCCGCTCGGCGGAGGCGTTCGGGGTGTTCCTGGCCCGGCAGTACTTCCTGTCGCTGCCGGACGAGCTCCTGGAGGCCGCCCAGCTCGACGGCGCCGGGCAGCTGCGGACGCTGTGGTCGATCGTCCTGCCGCTGGCCCGGCCGCTGGTCGCGGTGCTGGTGGTCATGACGTTCACCTACCGGTGGAACGAGTTCGCCTGGCCGCTGGTGGCCCTGCGCGACCCGGCGCTGTACACGCTGCCGGTGGGGCTGTCGTTCCTGCAGGGGCAGTACACGACGGACTACCCGGCCCTCATGGCCGGCGCGCTGGTCTCGGTGCTGCCCGTGCTCGTGCTGTTCGGGATCGCCCAGCGGCAGTTCGTCGCCGGGATCGCGCGCAGCGGCCTGAAGTGAGGCCCTGCCCCCGGGCGCGCAGCCCGGGCGGGGATCCACCGATGGGTTAGGCTCGACGGAGGAACAACGCCGTTTCTGGAGGATCGATGGAGACCGTCACCCCCGCCTACGGCACGGGCACGCTGCTGCTCATCGCCGCCGCCGCCGTCGCCCTGCTGCTCTTCCTCATCGTGCGCGTCAAACTGCACGCCTTCGTCGCGCTCGTCCTCATCAGCGCCCTGACCGCCGTGGTGACCACCGCACCCACGGGGGACCTGCTCGGCATCGTCGACGTCCTCACCGCCGGGTTCGGCAGCACGCTGGCCAGCGTGGCCCTGCTGGTCGGTTTCGGCGTCATCATCGGCCGCCTGCTGGAGGTCACCGGCGGCGCCCAGGTGCTCGCCGACACCCTCGTCGCCCGCTTCGGCGCGCAGCGCGCCCCGTTCGCGCTCGGGATCGCCTCCCTCCTCTTCGGGTTCCCGATCTTCTTCGACGCCGGGTTCGTCGTCTTCCTGCCCATCCTCTTCGCGGTGGCCCGCCGGTTCGGCGGCCCGGTCCTGGTGTACGCCCTGCCGTCCGCGGGGGCCTTCGCGGTGATGCACGCCTTCGTCCCCCCGCACCCGGGGCCGGTCGCGGCCGGGGAGCTGCTCGGCGCCGACATCGGCGTCCTCGTCCTCGTGGGCCTCGTGCTCGCCCTGCCCACCTGGTTCACCGCCAGCTACCTGTTCGGGGTGTGGGCCGGACGCCGCAGCGACGTCCCGCTGCCGTCGGAGTGGGCCGGGCGTGCGGCCGAGAACGGGTTCGGGTCGGGCGGGTCCTCCGGTGCCGGTGGGGGACCCGCCGGTGGCGGGACCCCCGGCGGGGGACCTTCCGGCGCCGGCGGCGACGGGGGCCGGAAGGTGAGCACGACGGACGCCCCGCTCTCCGTCGTCGAGCACCCCGGACCCCCGCCGCGGTTCGCCACGGTGCTGGCCGTGCTGCTGCTCCCGCTCGTGCTGATCTTCCTGAACACCGGCCTGAACACGCTCGCGTCGGCCGGTGCCGTCGACGGCGACGCCACCTGGGTGCAGGGGCTGCGCCTGCTGGGGCAGACGCCGGTCGCGCTGCTCATCGCCGTGCTGGTCACCATGGCCGTCCTCGGCCACGGCCGCCTGTCGCGCGCGAAGGTCGAGGAACTGGCCAACGGCTCCCTCGGCCCCGTCTGCTCCGTCATCCTCATCACCGGTGCCGGGGGCATGTTCGGCGGGGTGCTGCGCGCCAGCGGCATCGGCGACGCCCTCGCGGACAGCCTGGCCGCGACCGGGCTGCCGGTCATCGTGGCGGCGTTCATCATCTCCCTCGGCCTGCGCGTGGCCCAGGGGTCGGCGACGGTGGCCCTGACCACCACCGCCGGGCTGATGGCCCCCACCGTCGAGGCGACCGCGGGCCTGTCCAGCCTGGACCCCGCGTTCATCGTCGTCGCCATCGCCGCCGGCGCCACCGCGCTCAGCCACGTCAACGACTCCGGTTTCTGGCTCGTCGGCCGCTTCCTGGGCATGGACGTCCCCACGACCCTGCGCACCTGGACGGTCATGGAGACCCTCATCGGCCTCGTCGGCTTCGCCCTCGCCTTCGTCGGGTACCTGGTCCTGTGACCGCCGGCGGGTGCCCGAGCCCCCTCCCACCGGGGACCGGGCGGTGACGAACCGCTGCGCGACTGCTTCGAGGCGATGCACGGCGGTGCGGACTTCGCGCGCTCCTCCAGCGACGACGTGACCCGGGTCGACACCGACAGCGGGCACACCGTCGTCGGCCGGGCCGCGGTGCGCGAGCACGTCCTGGCCGGTCACACCACGTTGTTCGACGCCCAGCCGGAGGCGAGGTCCCTCGACGTCACCGACGTCCACGCCCGGCGCGGGGAGCGTGAAGACCACCGGCGGCCCGTGGTGCCGAACCCCCGCGGGCGGAGGACCGGGGGCGAGCGGATCCGGGCGGCTCCGCGCCCGGTGCTCCGGTCAGGTCGCCGCAGGGACCGGCAACCGCTCCAGGACGGCGTTCGACGTGAGCAGCGGGACGCCCTCCGCCACGACGGCCCGGTCCCCGGGGGAGTCCGCGGCGAAGGGTGAACCGCCCAGCCACGCCCACGCCGCGGGCACCCGGCCGCAGACCTCCGTGAGCCTGCGCACCGGTTCGCGCACCTGCCGCGTCACGTCGTCGTCGGTGCGGACGTCCGCGGCGGCCGCGTGGGTGGCGGTGTGACCGCACACCTCGTGCGTCTGCGCGAGGGTCGCGAGCTCGTCCCACGTCATCGCCAGCCGGTCGCCGGGGTGTTCCAGCACGCCGTAGTCGTGCGCCCGCGCGAACGCCCGCTGGTCGGAGGGGGCGACGTCCAGGAACTCCGTCGGCGGGTAGAACCACCCGGTGAGGCCGGTCTCGGCCAGCAGCGGCGCGGCGCAGCGGACGGCACTGGCGAAACCGTCGAAGAACGCCGGGACGATCCCGGGCCGGGAGGTCGGCCACCGGCCGGTGGCGAAGAACGCCAGGACGTCGGCGGCGGTCACCGGGTCGAACCGGGCGGCGTAGCCGTGCAGCGCGGCCCGGAACTCCTCCTGGCGGGACAGCGGGGTGTCGTGGTGGTTCACGACGCGCAGCAGGCGCCCCCCGACGAGCGCGTCGCGCACCTGCGCCACCTCGGCGTCCCGCTGCGCCCGCGACGGGGTGCGCCACCCGGCCGGGCGCCAGGCGGCCAGCCGGTCCGGCGGGTGGGGCGCGGGCGGTCGCGGGGGGCCGGAGCGGAACTCCAGGTCGGCCAGCACGGCCAGGGCGTCCTGGACGGTGACGTCGGGGTCGTGCGCGGCCAGGACGTCCCACACGGCTCCCAGCCGGCGCCCGAGCCCGGGGTCGGCGGGGTGGGTGGGGGCGGCGGGGGTCGCCGGAGCCGGGTGCAGCCCGAGGAACATCGCCACCCCGGCGCGTTCCTCGTCCTCGGCGGCGACGGCGACCGCCGAGCGCAGCACCTCAGCCGGCGTGGGCGGGTGCGACGGCACGGCGGCCGGCCGTTCAGGCCAGGTGCACGTCGAGGCTGCCGGCGTCGATGCTCTTGGTGAACGGGCACAGCGACAGCGCCTGCTGCAGCACCGCCTCGGGGTCGGTGCCGGCGTCGGGCAGCGTGACGGACAGCTCGTAGCGGGCCGAGTACCCGGCCCCCTCGGCCTCGGCCAGCGTCACCTGCGCCTGCACCTGCACGCCGTCGTCGCTGCCGCCGGTCGTGCTCGTCGCGATCTTGAGCGATTCCAGCAGGCAGCTGCCGAGAGCGGCGGCCATGAGCTGCTCGGGGTTGGTGGCCGATCCGTCCTGGGAGGAGGTCGCCTCGCGGA
The DNA here is from genome assembly GCF_050871965.1 of Kineococcus lubricus. Lineage (NCBI taxonomy): Bacteria > Bacillati > Actinomycetota > Actinomycetes > Kineosporiales > Kineosporiaceae > Kineococcus > Kineococcus lubricus. The sequence goes on along the minus strand of NZ_JBJLSK010000006.1, from coordinate 56,963 downwards.
CCTCGAGCTCGAGGGCGCCGTCGTCGGACCGGACGGCGCCCGCGGTGGCCGAGACGCTGGCGGTGTACAGGTCGTGTGCCATGACGCGACCGTACGAGCAGTCCCGGGGTGCCGCACGGTGGAGGGAACCGGCCGGTGGTGGTCGTCGCCCCCGGGAGACACCGGCCCCGACCCTCGTGGAGCCCGTCACCTCCCAACCCGAGTTCCGCTGTTGTGAAGAACCGCCGATCTTCATGGTGCTGAGGGGTGCACGAGGCCTCCTCCGGCGCTGGATGGTGAGGATCCGACTCACCGGGGAGGAACTCCATGACCATCCAGCTCGACGCCACCGCCACGACGCCGCGCCCCGCCACCGGCTCCGGGACGCCGGGGAGCGGGACGGGCAGCCTGCGGGCGCCCGGCCTGGAGGTGAGCGCCCCGACGCGGAACCCCGAACTGCTGGCGTGGGTGCGCGACATCGCCCGCCTGACCGAACCCGACGAGGTGGTCTGGTGCGACGGCTCGCAGGCCGAGCACGACCGGCTGACGGCGCAGATGGTCGCCGCGGGCACCCTGATCCCGCTGAACCCCGAACTGCGGCCCGGGTCCTTCCTGGCGCGGTCGGCACCGAACGACGTCGCGCGGGTGGAGTCGCGGACGTTCATCGCCTCGCACCGTCGCGAGGACGCCGGCCCGACGAACAACTGGCGTGAACCGGGCGCGCTGCGCGAGGAGCTCGACGGGGTGTTCTCCGGCTGCATGCGCGGCCGGACCATGTACGTCGTGCCGTTCTCCATGGGACCGGTCGGCGGGCCGATCTCCCAGCTCGGGGTCCAGGTCACCGACTCCCCGTACGCGGTGGTCTCCATGCGGATCATGACCCGGACGGGTGCGCCCGCCCTGGCCGCCATCGACGAGGGCCTGCCGTGGGTGCCGGCCGTGCACAGCGTGGGTTTCCCGCTCGTCGACGCCATCGGCCGCTCGCGCGCCGACGTCCCGTGGCCCTGCAACGACCTGAAGTACATCGCGCACTTCCCCGAGACCCGGGAGATCTGGTCGTTCGGGTCGGGGTACGGCGGCAACGCCCTGCTGGGCAAGAAGTGCTTCGCGCTGCGCATCGCCTCGGCCATGGCCCGCGACGAGGGCTGGCTGGCCGAGCACATGCTCGTGCTGAAGGTCACCTCCCCGCAGCAGCGGGTGTTCCACCTCGCCGCGGCGTTCCCCTCGGCGTGCGGGAAGACGAACCTCGCGATGCTGCGGCCCACCGTCCCGGGCTGGCGGGTGGAGACGATCGGCGACGACATCGCGTGGATGCGACCCGGCCCCGACGGCCGGCTGCGGGCGATCAACCCCGAGGCGGGGTTCTTCGGCGTCGCGCCGGGCACCGGCTGGTCGACCAACCCGACCGCCATGGAGATGCTGTCCGAGAACGTCATCTTCACCAACGTCGCGCTCACCGACGACGGCGACGTGTGGTGGGAGGGGATGACCGACGAGACCCCCGAGCACCTGGTGGACTGGCGGGGCGAGGACTGGACGCCGCGGATCGGCGCCGAGACCGGCCGCACGGCCGCGCACCCCAACGCCCGGTTCACCGTCGCGGCCTCGCAGTGCCCCTCCCTGGCCGAGGAGTTCGAGGCCCCCGAGGGCGTCGCGATCGACGCGATCCTGTTCGGCGGGCGCCGCCGCTCGAACGTGCCGCTGGTGGCGCAGGCCGTCGACTGGTCGGCCGGGGTCTTCCTCGGCGCCTCGATCTCCAGCGAGCAGACGGCGGCCGCCGAGGGCACGGTCGGCGCGCTGCGCCACGACCCCTTCGCGATGCTGCCGTTCTCGGGCTACAACATGGCCGACTACTTCGGGCACTGGCTGTCGATGGCCGGCCGCGTGGAGCACCTGCCGCAGGTGTTCGGCGTGAACTGGTTCCGCCGCGGCGACGACGGCCGGTTCCTGTGGCCCGGTTTCGGGGAGAACTCCCGGGTCGTGGAGTGGATCTGCCGCCGGCTGGAGGGGACCGTCGCCGCCGAGCACACCCCCGTGGGTCTGGTCCCGGCGCCGGGGACGCTGAACCTGGACGGCCTGGACGTGCCCGCGGCCGACCTCGCGGAACTGTTCGCCGTCGACCCCGCCGCGTGGTCGGCCGAGCTCGACGAGCTCCAGACGTACTTCGCGCGGTTCGGCGACCGGCTGCCGCGGGAGATCGGGCACAACGTCGAACGGGTCCGCGACGAGCTGCGCGCGGCGATGTGGACGCGGAACCGCTGGGACGCCTGGACGGTGGACTGAGCCCGGCCCCGTTGCGGCGGGCCCGGCCCGGGACGACCCGGCCGGGCCCGCCGCCGCTCAGGCGGCGACGAACTCCCAGTGCCACGGCTCGAACGGGCCGGGGGAGCCCTGCGCCCACGCGGGGTTGATGAACCCGAACAGGGCCGCGTTGCGGTCCATCCACTGGTGCTGCACGGACCCGGCGTCCTGCACGCCGCCGCCGAGGTCCACGGCGAGCCCGAGGCCGTGCCGGGACGTGCCGGGCACGGCGGCCAGGCCGGGTTTGCGGGCCTTGACGTCGACCTGCTCGGCCAGCGAGCGGTAGGCGTCGGTGACGGCCAGCGGCGTGCCGAACTCGGCCTCGAACGCCTGGGACAACGCCTCGAAGGCGTGCGCGGCGTCACCGCGCAGGACCATGGCGGGGGCCCCGTACAGCGGGCACAGCGCCTCCACGGGCAGCTCGCCGTTGGCGAACCCGGTCAGGACCCCGCCGGCGCAGGTGGCCGTGCTCGACAGGAACGCGCGGGCGCGGTCCACGACGGCCGCGTCCGGCGCCAGCGGGTCCAGCCCGGCGGCGGTGCGCTGCTGCGCCGAGTACGCCACCAGCTGCTCCTGCACCAGCGCGTCGGCGGCGGCCTTGGCCGCCAGGGCCGTGTCGGCGCTGGCCCGAGCCGCCTCGACGGCGGCGGCGGCCCTCGCCGCGGCCTCGGCCTGCACGGCGCGGGCCCGGTCGGCGGTCTCCACGGCCCGGCCGTAGCCGCCGCCCACGCGGTCGACCGCCGCCAGCGTCCAGCTGACGTCGCCGGCCGCGTCCGGGTCGAGCAGGACCGCCACGCTCGACAGGTCCCGCATCCCCCCGGTCCCGCGGTACGCCTGCGCCGCCCACGAGCCGAGCTCGTCGCGGCTGGCCTCGACGGCGGCCTGCGCGGTCGCGAGCTCGGCCTGCGCCGTCGCGGCGGCGGCCTCGGCGCCCTGCTGGGCCGCCAGCGCCTGCTGGTACGTCTCCAGCGCCGCGGCGGCCCGTGCCGCCAGAGCGGTCAGCGCCTCGCGCGAGCCGGGGGCGGCGTCGGTGCTCGCAGCGGTGCTCGCCGCCGGGGCCGGTGCGGTCGTCGCCACCGCCTGCGGTGCCGCGAGGACGAGCAGGGCAGCGGCCAGACCCACCGTCGAGGCGGTGCGGGAACGGGCGGTGGTGCGTCGGCGGGACGGGGACGGCAGGGGCGGGCGCACGGGCTGCTGGGCGTCTTTCGTCGGCGGCATGAGCTCGTGCAGAGTAGTTGACCGTCGGAGGAGCCGGGAAACCGGCGCCGGTGCCCTGTGGACGACGGGGTGTCGCACCGGGCCTCTACGGTGATCGTCGTGACCACCGACCGGGTGCCGCCCCGCCTCGTGCTCGACGTCGCCCTCGTCGTGCTCGCCGCGCTCGTCGGGGCCGGGCTGGCCCTGGAACGGGCCGAGCTGTGGGACGCCTCCGACCGCGTGGTCGCCGCCCTCATCGTGCTGACGGCCCTGCTGGCCATCGTGCCCGCCGTGCTGCGGGCGGTCTCCGAGGTCCGGGGCCGGCGCACCGCCGCCCAGCGCGAGCTGTTCGACGACGTCCTCTCCGGTGCCCTGTGGGCCGTCTCCGACGCCTCCGGCCACGACCCGCGCGACCTGGCCCTGGCCGCCTACCGCCTCCGCCGGCCCCGGTGGCGTCCCGCGGCGCTGGAGCGCGTGCACCGGGTCCGGGCCCGGCGCCGCCCCGTCGCCTCGGGGGTCACCTGGGCGCCGGGCAAGGGCGTCGTCGGCGAGTGCGTCGCCTCCGGCGCCGTGGTCGCCCGCGACGTCGCCGCCCTGGAGGCGGCCGGGGACGCGCAGGGGCTGAGCGAGGCCGAGTTCGCCCGGGTCCGCGGCAAGTACGCCGTCGTGGTGGCCGTCCCGCTCGTGGACGACTCCGGCCCCCGCTCGGCCGTCACCGGCTGCCTGGCCCTGGACGGCCCGGACGGGTCGTTGCCGGCGCTGACCCGGCCCGAGGTGCTCGCCGTGCTGGAGGCGTGCGGCCGTGCGCTGCAACGGCTCACCGGCGCCACACCGCCGGCCACCGGGTTCGCCGCACCGAGCGGTGCCCGGCGGCTGCGGTCCGCGCTGGAGCGGCAGGGGAGCCCCGACGAGCGCGTCGCGGCGGCCGGGGACGAGGTCGGCTCGTGACCGGGGGACGGTACCCGCTGGTCACGGCCTGACCGGCGCTCGCGACGGGCAGGACCCGTCACAGGCCGACGTGCGCGGCGGGGTTGCCGGGGAACGGCCGGTCCTCGCGCACGCAGGCGGCCAGGGCCGCGGCCGAGCGGTGCCCGGTCTGCCGCGCGATGGAGACGCCGGGCACGCCCGCCCGGGTCGCGGACGTGACGAACCCGGCACGGAGGCTGTGCCCGGAGAACAGGCTCGGGTCCAGACCGGCGTCGAGGGCGCGCCGCTTGACGACCTCGGCGACCCCGCGGTCGCCGAGGCGCTCCAGGCGCAACGACTTGCCGCCCTTGGTCATCCGCAGGAACGCGGGCCCGTCGGTGAGGCGGGCCACCCGGACCCAGGTGCGCCACGAACGCACGGGGCAGGTCTGCGCCCGGTGGCCCCAGGGGAGCTCGACGACCCGTTCGTCGCGGGAGCCGGCGGCGCGGATCGTCACGAGCAGCCGCTCGGTCTCGTCGACGACGTCCCCGACGTCGAGGGCGCTGAGCTCGGAGCGGCGCAGGGCGCCGGCGAACCCCAGGACGAGCAGGGCCCGGTCCCGGTGGTCCATGGCGGAGTCGACGAGCGGGGCGACGAGGTCGGCCAGCCCGCGCGTCTCGAGCGCGTCGACGCGGCGGCGCGGCCGCTCCGGTGCGTGGACGCGGCGCAGGCCCCGCCACACCAGGCCGACGTGCTCGCCGTCGGTGGGGGAGGGGACCCCGATCAGCGCGTGCGCCACGGCGATCGCGGCCAGCCGTCGCTGCAGGGTGGCGATGGACAGCGACTCCACGTGGGCCCGGAGGTACTCGGCCACGGTCTGCGGCTCGGCGGGCAGCGGCTGCCGCTCCTCGACCGCGCACCACTGACCGAAGTGGGCCAGGTCGACGGCGTACGCCCGCCACGTCGCGGGAGCGCGCACCGCGCGGCGGACCGGGTCGAGGGAGGCGAACCAGGTCTGCAGCGTGTCGGCGTCGAAGGTCGGCGGCGGTTCGAGCGGGGGGAGCAGGACGGCGACCAGTTCGGCGGGGACGTCGGCGGACCCGGTGGCGCTCATGCGACCACAGTAGCATAGGAAATTTAGTTATTGGAGTCAATACGAACACTAATGTTGGAAGGGTTAAAGAACAAAGACGGACCGCCCCGACCGAGGGGGCCCGGACGGAGCGCGGCAGGGAGCTATCCTGACCGGGCCCCTGGTGAACTCCGTCACGGACCCGGGGGACGAGGCGCGCCCACCTCGACTCCGGTGGCCGCTGACAGGACGTCGTCGCCCGCCCGCACACGCGCGGGTCGGCCGGGGACGTCCCCTCGCGCGGGGCGGTGTCCGCGGGCCCATCGGCCGCGGTGTCCCGTGCGAGACCCAACCCTCCCTGCACACCTGGAGCTGTCGTGCCCGCGTTGCGTTCCCGTACCTCGACCCACGGCCGGAACATGGCCGGTGCCCGTGCGCTGTGGCGAGCCACCGGCATGACCGACGGGGACTTCGGCAAGCCGATCGTCGCGATCGCGAACTCGTACACGCAGTTCGTCCCGGGCCACGTGCACCTCAAGGACATGGGGGACCTGGTGGCCGGCGCGATCGCCGAGGCCGGGGGCGTGTCCAAGGAGTTCAACACCATCGCCGTCGACGACGGCATCGCCATGGGGCACTCGGGGATGCTCTACTCCCTGCCCAGCCGTGAGCTCATCGCGGACTCGGTGGAGTACATGGTCAACGCCCACCAGGCCGACGCGCTGGTGTGCATCTCGAACTGCGACAAGATCACCCCGGGCATGCTCATGGCCGCCCTGCGGCTGAACATCCCGGCCGTGTTCGTCTCCGGCGGGCCGATGGAGGCCGGCAAGGCCGTCGTCGTCGACGGTGTCGCGCACGCCCCGACGGACCTCATCACCGCGATCGCGGCCTCGGCCTCGCAGCAGGTGACCGACGCCGGCCTGGACGCCGTGGAGCGGTCGGCGTGCCCGACCTGCGGGTCCTGCTCGGGCATGTTCACGGCGAACTCGATGAACTGCCTCACCGAGGCGCTGGGGCTGTCGCTGCCGGGCAACGGGTCGACTCTGGCGACGCACGCGGCGCGCCGGGACCTGTTCCTGCGCGCCGGGTCGCTGATCGTGGAGCTGGCGAAGCAGTACTACGACGGCGACGACGAGTCGGTGCTGCCGCGCAGCATCGCGAACAAGGCGGCGTTCTCGAACGCGATGGCGCTGGACGTCGCGATGGGCGGGTCCACGAACACGGTGCTGCACATCCTGGGGGCGGCCCAGGAGGCCGAGCTCGACTTCACGCTGGACGACATCGACGCCATCAGCCGCAGGGTGCCGTGCCTGTCGAAGGTCGCCCCGAACTCCGACTTCCACATGGAGGACGTCCACCGCGCCGGCGGGATCCCCGCGATCCTCGGTGAGCTGTGGCGGGCGGGGCTGCTGGACGAGTCGGTGCGGACGGTCCACAGCCCGGACCTGGCGTCCTGGCTGTCGGCGTGGGACGTGCGGGCGCAGTCCCCGAGCGAGGAGGCGGTGGAGCTGTTCCACGCCGCGCCCGGCGGGGTCCGCACCACGCAGGCGTTCTCCACGCAGAACCGGTGGAACTCCCTGGACACCGACGCCGAGAACGGGTGCGTGCGCGACCTCGCGCACGCCTACACCGCCGACGGGGGGCTCGCGGTCCTGGAGGGCAACCTGGCCACCGAGGGCGCGATCATCAAGACCGCGGGCATCGACCCGTCGCTGTTCCACTTCGAGGGGACCGCGATCGTGTTCGAGTCCCAGGAGGACGCGGTCACCGGGATCCTGTCGGGGGCGGTGAAGCCGGGCCACGTCGTCGTCATCCGCTACGAGGGCCCGGCCGGGGGGCCGGGCATGCAGGAGATGCTGCACCCCACGTCGTTCATCAAGGGCCGCGGGCTGGGCAAGGTGTGCGCGCTGGTCACCGACGGCCGGTTCTCGGGCGGGTCGAGCGGGATCTCCATCGGGCACGTCTCCCCGGAGGCGTGGGCCGGTGGCCTGATCGGCCTGGTCGAGGACGGTGACCGCGTCGAGATCGACGTCGAGACCCGCAGTCTGCACCTGCGGGTGGACGAGGCGGTGCTGGCCGAGCGGCGGGCGAAGATGGAGTCCTCCGAGCGCCCGTGGGAGCCGAAGGACCGCGACCGGCCGCTGACGGCGGCCCTGCGCGCCTACGCGGCGATGGCGACGTCGGCGTCCACCGGCGCGGTCCGCCGGGTGCCGGAGCGTTCCCACCGCCGCTGACGGCGGACCGGACCGAGCGGTGTCAGGTGGCGGCGACGACGGAGTCGCCGTCCACCTGCACCTCGACGGGGTCGAGCGGGGCCGTCGCCGGGCCCTGGAGGACCTTCCCGGTCAGCAGCTCGAAGCGGGACCCGTGGCACGGGCAGTCCAGCTCGTCGTCCCGGACGGCGACGGCGCAGCCCTGGTGGGTGCACAGGCCGCTGAAGGCGACGATCTCGCCGGCGGTGGGCTGGGCGACGACGACGGCGGAACCGGCGGCGTTGGTGACGACGACGGCCGACCCGACGGGGACGTCGGCGACCTTCGCCAGCTCCTCGGGGCCGGAGGCCGTCGACCCGCTGGTCGCGCTGGTGGTCGTGGTCGTGGACGTGGCCGGGGTCCCGGTGCTCGTGGTGGTGTCGTCGCCGCAGGCGGCGAGGACCGAGCCGATCCCGAGGGTGCCGCCCCCGGCGGCGAGCGCCCGTCGCCGGGACAGGACGGCGCGGGTCAGGGGGTGGGGGGTGCGGGCGGCGTCGTCCACGGTGGTCCTCCGTCAGGGGTCGGTGCAGCTTCCTGGGGACTGAACGGTGGGCGGGGTCGTCCGGTTCAGCGGGGTCGCGGTCCTCGGGTGGACGAGCGCTGGGTGCCGCAGTCGCCGTGGGTGCTGCTGGGGACGTCCCGCTGGTTCACCGTGCGGCGGTCAGGTACTGGTCGGCCCAGGCGCTGACGATGCGGGCGGCCCGGCGGGCCTGCCCGCGGGCGGTGAGCAGGTGGTCGGAGCCTTCGAGGGCGATGAAGCTGCGCGGGTGCGGGGCGGCTTTGAAGATGGCGCTGGCGTTCTCCACGTTCACGGTGGAGTCGGTGGGGGAGTGCATCACCAGCAGCGGCACGGTGAGGCGGCGGATCCGGTGCTTGAGGTCGGCGGCGCGGACGTCCTCGATGAAGGCGCGCTTGAGGGTCAGGGCCCGGCCGCCGACGAGCCACTCCGCGTGGCCCTCGGCCATCACCTTCTCCAGCAGCGCGTCGTAGTTGTGCTCGACGTGGCGGGGTTCGGACGGGGCGCCGATGCTGACGACGGCCCGCAGGCCCGGGACCTGCCCGGCGGCGGCGATGACCGCTGCGCCGCCGAAGGAGTGGCCGACGAGCAGGTCGACGGGGGTGCCGCGGGCGGCCATGAACTGCGCGGCGAGCACGGTGTCGGACACCTTGTGGGTGAAGGAGCCGTCGCCCCAGTCGCCCTCGGAGCCGCCGAGGCCGAGGTTGTCGAAGCGCAGCATGCCGATGCCCTCGTCGGCCAGGCCGCGGCAGATGCGGTAGGCGGCGGGGGAGTCCTTGCCGAGGGTGAAGCCGTGCGCGAAGACGCCCCACCCGCGGACCGGCCCGTCGGGCACGTCCAGGAGACCGGCCAGCCGGTGGCCGGTCGAGCTGGGGAACGACACCTGCTCGGCCACCGTCCGACCCTACTGGTCGCCGCCCGCGAGCGCCGGGGTGCGGTGGGGGGCCTGGGCCGGGGCTTGTTGCGAGTAGATTGCAACAAGCTGATGTGAGGAGGTCCGGGTGTCGCTCGTCGCCGACCCGTTGGGGGTGCGTGCCCGTACTCGGCGCAACACGTTCGTGGTGCTGGTCCTGGTGCTGCTGCTGGTGGTGACGGCGACGGCCGCCGTGGCGGTGGGGGCGGTGTTCGTGGCGCCGGCGGACGTGGTGGGCATCGTGGCGCACTCGGCGGTGGGGTGGCCGGCGGTGGGGGACTGGCCGGCCGAGCACGAGGCGATCGTGTGGTCGGTGCGGTTGCCGCGGGTGCTGCTGGGTCTGGCCGTGGGGGCGGGGCTGGCGGTGTGCGGGGCCGCGTTGCAGGCGATGGTGCGCAACGTGCTGGCCGACCCGTACGTGCTGGGCATCAACTCGGGCGCGTCGTGCGGGGCGGCGGCGGCGATCCTGTTCGGGGCCTTCGCGAGCCTGGGTGAGCACGCCCTGTCGGGCAGCGCCTTCCTGGGGGCCCTGGCGGCGTCGCTGCTGGTGTTCGCGGTGGCGCGGGCGGCGGGGGTGGTGACGTCGGTGCGGCTGCTGCTGGCCGGGGTCGCCGTGGGGTACGCGCTGAGCGCGTCGACGAGCTTCCTCGTCTTCGCGTCGGGGTCGGCCGAGGGGGCCCGCTCGGTGATGTTCTGGCTGCTGGGGTCGCTGGCCCTGGCCACGTGGGGTTCGCCGCTGACCGTCGTGCTGGTGGTGACCGTCGCGGTGGTGGTGCTGCTGCGCTGGTGGGCGCCGGGTCTGGACGCGCTGGCGATCGGGGACGAGACCGCGCGGACGGTGGGGGTGGACCCGGTCGCGTTCCGCACCCGGCTGCTGGTGCTGGTGTCCCTGGGGGTCGGGGTGCTCGTGGCGGCCAGCGGCAGCATCGGGTTCGTCGGGCTCGTGGTCCCGCACCTGGCCCGGCGGCTGGTGGGGGCCGCGCACCGCTGGGTGGTGCCGGTGTCGGCGTTGCTGGGTGCGTCGCTGCTGCTGTGGGCGGACCTGCTGGCCCGCACGTTGATGGCGCCGCAGGAGCTGCCGCTGGGGATCGTCACGGCCCTGGTCGGGGCCCCGTTCCTGCTGCACCTGATCCGCAACCAGTACTCCACCGAGAAGTCGTGAAGGGACGTCCCGTGCGTCGTCTGACTCCTGCCCTGGTGCTCCTGCTGCTGACCGCCTGCGGCGGTTCCGGGACCGGTGCCGAGGGGACCGCCCCCGGGGCCGGGTACCCCCTGACGGTCCGCAACTGCGGCGCCGACGTCACCTTCGACGCCGAGCCCGAGCGGGTCGTCCTGCTCAAGAGCGCGGCCGTGCCGTTCTTGCACGACCTGGGGGTGCTGGACCGGGTCGTGGCCCGCGCCGGTCGGTTCCCGGCGGACTACTACGACGAGGCGACCCGGGCGGAGCTGGACGCGATCCCGTCGCTCACCGACCGGCTGGACACCAGCGGTCACCTGCAGATCTCCCGGGAGGTCGTCATCGCCCAGCGACCGGACCTGGTCATCGGTGAGGTCGACAACCTCGACCGCGCGACGCTGGAGGCGGCCGGCATCCCGTTGCTGGAGGAACCGGCGCTGTGCGGTTCGGGGGTCCCGGACGTGGGCTTCGACGACGTGTCCGAGCAGATGGAGTTCTACGGCGCGGTGTTCGACCGGCGGGAGCGTGCGGCGGCTGCGGCGGCGGAGCTGCGCGAGCGGGTCGCCGACCTCACCGTCCCCGCCACCGGCCGGACCGCGGCGGTGCTGTACCCCACGGTCGGCGGTGGGGTCACCTACGCCTACGGCTCGGCGAGCATGGCGAACCCGCAGCTGGAGGCGGCCGGTTTCACGAACGTCTTCGCCGACGTGGACGACCGGGTGTTCGAGGTCACCCGTGAGGAGCTCATCGCCCGTGACCCCGACGTGCTGGTGCTGCTGCACAGCGACGGGGACCCGCAGGCGGTGACCGAGGCCGTCACGTCGATGCCGGGTCTGGCCGGCGTGACCGCGGTCCGCGACGGCGCCGTCCTGCCGCTGCTGTTCAACTTCACCGAGCCGCCGACCCCGCTGGCCGTGGAGGGTCTGGCGCGGATCGTCGAGCGGTTCCCCCCGGTGGGGGCGGTCTCGTGATCGAGGCCCGCGGGGTCGAGTTCGGTTACGGCGGTGCGCCGGTGCTGCGCGGGGCCGACCTGCGGGCACCGGACGGGAAGGTCACCGGGTTGCTGGGGCCGAACGGCAGCGGCAAGACGACGTTGCTGCGCACGCTGTACGGGTCGTTGACCCCGTCGGCGGGGTCGGTGCGGATCGACGGGGTGGACGTGGGTGCGCTGTCCACCCGGGAGCTGGCGCGCAGGGTGTCGGTCGTGGTGCAGGAGCACGGGGGGGACCTGCCGCTGACGGTGGCGGACATGGTGCTGCTGGGCCGGACCCCGCACCGGGGGCCGTTCGGGGGGACCACCGCCGCCGACCGCGACGTGGTGGGGGAGTCGTTGCGGCGGGTGGGGGCGTTGTCGCTGGCCCCGCGGGGTTTCGCCGGGTTGTCCGGTGGGGAGAAGCAGCGGGTGCTGGTGGCGCGGGCGCTGGCGCAGTCGGCCGGGCACCTGCTGCTGGACGAGCCGACGAACCACCTGGACGTGCGGTACCAGCACGAGGTGCTGGACCTGGTGCGGGGGCTGGGGTCGACGGTGGTGGTGGTGCTGCACGACCTGAACCTGGCGGCGGTCTACTGCGACGAGGTCGTCCTGCTGCACGAGGGCGCGGTGCACGCCGCCGGGACCCCCGAGGAGGTGCTGACCCCGGGGAACGTCGAGGCGGTCTACGAGGTGGACGTGCGCCGGCTGGACCTCGGCGACGGGTTCCAGCTGGCCTTCCGGCCCCGGCGAGGGGGTCGCCGGTGAGCGCTCAGGAACGGATCGACGAGTACTGGACGTGGCGGGCGCCGTCGTACGACGACGACCAGCTGCGGGTCGACCACGCCCGGCCGCTGTGGCGGGACGTCTGGTCGCGGGCGCTGCCGTCGCCCGTGGACGTGCTGGACGTCGGCACCGGCAGCGGGTACGTCGCGCACCTGCTGGCCGGGCTGGGGCACCGGGTGACCGGGGTCGACCGGTCGGTGGGGATGCTGCAGCGGGCCCGGTCGCGCGGGGCGGCGGTGGAGTTCGTGCGGGGGGACGCGGTGGACCCGCCGTTCCGGGCGGGCCGTTTCGACGCGGTGGTGAGCCGGTACGTGGTGTGGACGTTGCGAGACCCGGTGGCCGCGGTGCGGAACTGGCGGCGGGTGCTGCGCCCCGGGGGGCGGCTCGTCGTGGTGGACGGGGCGTGGTTCCCCGACGGGCTGGGTCGCGGGGGTGGGCCGGAGTTCGCGGCGGCGTACGCCGGGGTGGACCTGCCGCTGGTGTCGGGGTCGCCGCGGGCGCTGAGGGACCTGCTGGCGGCGGGCGGTTTCACCGGGATCCGCAGCGAACCGCTGACGGACCTGTTCGAGCACGACCGGCGGCACGGGGTGTCCCCGGGGCACCGGCCGACGTTGCAGCACCTCACGACGGCGGTGGCGCCGCCAGGGCCGTGAGGTTGGCCGCCAGGCGGGCCGCGGCGTCGCGCACCTCGGCCGGTTCGAGGACCTCGGCGGGGAACCCGAGGCGGGCGGTGTGCGCCGCGATCCAGTCGGGGTCGTCACCGGCGACGAGGAGCAGGCACCGCCGGGGCGCCTCGGGGACGACCTGCCCGACCTCGGGCGGGACGAGGTCGCGCACGGTGTCGGCGGGGGCGTGCACGCGGATGCGGGCGGTGAACCGGTAGGGGGACCGGGTCAGGGAGCGCTCGACGAGTTCGGCCGGGTCGGGGTCGGGGTGGGGGCGCGGGGGGCAGGTCAGGGTCGTGACGTGCACGTCGTGGACCCGGTCGAGCCGGAAGGTGCGCCAGTCGTCGCGGTCGAGGTCGTAGGCCACGAGGTACCAGCGGCGGCCGGTGGTGACCATCCGCACCGGTTCGACGGTGCGTTCGGCGTCGCGGTGGGTGAAGCGGGTGCGCCGGTGGTCGCGGCAGGCGTGGGCCAGCGCCACCAGCAGGTCGGGGTCGATCGGGGTGCCCGGGGCGGTGAGGGTCTGGGTGGCGGCGTGCACGGCGCGGACCCGTTCCCGCAGCCGCGGGGGCATGACCTGGTCGAGCTTGGCCAGGGTGCGCACGGCGGCGTCGTCGACGCCGGTGACGGTGCCCCCGGCGGCCACCCGCAGGCAGATGGCGGTCGCGACGGCCTCCTCGTCGTCGAGCAGCAGCGGGGGCAGGCGGGCGCCGGCGCCGAGCCGGTACCCGCCGCCGGCCCCGGCGGTGGCCGGCACCGGGTAGCCCAGGGAGCGGAGCCGGTCGACGTCGCGGCGCACCGAGCGGTCGGTGACGCCGAGCTCGGCGGCGAGGTCGGCGGCCGTCCACCGCGAGCGCCGTTGCAGCAGTTCCAGCAGCCGCAGGACGCGTTCGGCCGTCGATGCTCCCGGTGTTGCGCTCACCGGCCCATCGTGCACCCGGACCGGCCGATCGCGGACCGGTTCTGTCCGTGATCGGCGGGAGGGTGGGGTCATGACTCGTGAGGTGCAGGTGACGTTCGACGCGGCTCACCCGGGCACGCAGGCCCGGTTCTGGGCGAAGGTGCTGGGGTACCGGGTGCAGCCGCCCCCGCCGCCGTTCGAGACGTGGGCCGAGGCGCTGGAGGCTTTCGGGGTGCCCGCCGAGCGTCGCGACGACGCGTCGGCGGTCGTGGACCCGGACGGGCGTGGGCCGCGGGTGTTCTTCCAGAAGGTCCCCGAGGGCAAGGTGGTCAAGAACCGGGTGCACCTGGACGTGCGCGCCGCGCCCGGGCTGGAGGGGGCCGAGCGGATGGCGGCGCTGGAGGCGGAGGCCGAACGGCTGGTCGCGGTGGGGGCCACGGTCCTGTGTCGGCGGGAGCCGCAGCCGCCGCTGGAGGCCGGGCACCTGGTGCTGGCCGACCCCGAGGGCAACGAGTTCTGCCTGGACTGACCGGCGAGCGGGCCCGGCAGGGTCCGGGGCCGTGTCCCGGGACGTCGCGCGCCCTGTGCTCGTCCTGTTCGTCGCGACCGCGGTGCCGGCCTGCGCGGAGGGTGGTGTGGGCGGCGACGGTGCTGCCGGAGCGGGTCCCGACGCACTTCGGGCCCGGCGGCGAGGCGGGCGCGTGGGGTTGGGCGGCCGGGGCGGTGACGTCCCTGGCCGTGCTCACGGCGGGTCCGGTCGGGACGTTCTCGGCGCTGGCGCGGTGGGTGCCGCGGGCGCGGTGGGAGTGGGTGGACGTGCCGCGCGAGCAGGAGTGGGTCGACGTGCCGCGCGAGCAGGAGTGGGTCGACGCCGGTCTGGGGGGGCGAGCTGCGCCGGCGGTTGCGCACCGACCTGCTGGTGTGGGTACCGGGATGGACGTCTTCGCCGGGTCGCTGACCGTGGCGGTGGTGCAGGCCGCCCGGTCGGCCGGTCACGGACTGCCGGGGTGGTGGTCCGCGGTCCTGGCGGGGTGGCTGGTGTTCACCGCCGGCCACGTGGTCGTGACGTGCGCGGTGCGGTACCGGCCGCCGGCGGGGGTCCGGGCGTCCTGAGCGCCGACGCCCCCGGTGGTCGAGGGAATCTTGACCACCGGGGGCGTGGGTGCGTGCTGTGCGCCGGGTGAGGGTGGTCACCCGGCGGGGGAGGGGGCCGGTCTCACTCCGCGATCGGCGACGGGCCGAGCTCGGCGAGGAGTTCGCCCATCTTCTGGTACGCGCGGTTGCGGTAGTCGATGAGGGCGGCGAGCTTCTCGGGCTCGAGCTCGAGGAAGCCCGAACCGGTCTTGGTGCCGAACTTGCCCTGCTCGACGAGGGCCGTGAGGTTGGCCGGTGCGGACAGCCGCTCCCCGAAGTGGCCCTCGAGGACCTTGAAACCCTTGGCGTACACGTCGAGACCGGCCATGTCGGCGATCGCGAACGGGCCGAAGAACGGCAGCCGGAAACCGAAGGTCGTCGAGACGATGGTGTCGACGTCGGCCGGGGTCGCGACGCCCTCCTCGACGACCGACATGGCCTCCTTGAGCAGGACGTACTGCAGGCGGTTCAGGACGAAGCCGGGGACGTCCTGGACCTGGGCGCCGCGGCGGCCAGCGCGGGTGAGCAGGTCGTCGATCAGCGGCAGCACGGCCGGGTTCGTCGCCTCACCGGTGACGAGCTCGACGCCGGGGATGAACGGGGCCGGGTTGGAGAAGTGCACCGTGAGGAACAGCGAGGCGTCCTCGAAGGCTTCGGCGAGGACCTTCACCGGGATGGTGGAGGTGTTGGTCCCGATGATCGTGCCGGGGGCGACGGCCTTCTCGACGCGCGAGAGGACGTCCTTCTTCACGGCCGGGTCCTCGAAGACGGCTTCCTCGACGAAGTGCACGTCGGCGACGGCTTCCTCGATGGAGTCGGCCGGGTGGAACTTCTGCTTGAGCACCTCGGTGCTGCCCTGCGCGAACAGCCCCTGCGCCTCGAAGAGCTCGGACTCCTTCAGCAGCCGCTCGTAGTTGCGCTGCGTGGACTCCCGGTCGGCGTCGGCCAGCCAGACGTCGTTGCCGGCGAGCGCCAGCGACTGCGCGATGCCGCCGCCCATGTAGCCGGTGCCGATCTGGGCGACCTTGGTGATCTTGTCGGTGCGGGGTGCGGTGGGCACGTGGGTCTCCTAGAGGTGGTCCGCTCCGTTGAGCGGGTGGGCCGCGATCTCCTCGATCACGGCGGCGAAGTTGGCGACGTCGTGGGCGAAGCGGCCCAGGAACAGGCCGTCGACGCCCTCGGCGACGTCGGTGAACATGCCGGGGCCCGCGCTGCCGCCGTAGAGGATGCGCGTCAGGCCCGAGCGGTGCGACAGTGCGTCCCGCAGCCGCGTGGTGACGCCCACGACGTGCTCCGGCGGTGCCGGTTCGGTCTGCCCGATCGCCCAGTTGGGTTCGTAGCCGATCGCGACCTCGGCGTCGGACGGGACGTCCTCGAGCGCGGCCAGGACCTGGCTGATGGTGGTGCGGGCGGCGTCGTCGACGTCGATGCGGACGTTCTCGCCGATGCACACCAGCGGGACGAGGCCGTTGCGGGCCGCGGCGGCCGCCTTGCGGGCGGTGACGATGTCGTCCTCGGCGAACATGCGGCGCCGTTCGGCGTGCCCGATCTCGACGAACCTGGCCCCCGCCTCGCGCAGCGCGGCGGGGGACACCTCACCGGTGAGGGCCCCGAAGTCCTCCCAGGAGGCGTCCTGGGCGCCGACGGAGATGCCCGTCCCGCGCAGCAGGTCCAGCCCGGTGGTGATGGTGAGGAAGTCGGGGATGACGAACGCGTCCACGCCCGACTCGGTCACCAGGGGACCGAGGGTCGCGACGTCGGCGAGGTAGCTGCGCGTGCGGGCCAGCGAGAAGTACATCTTCAGGCTGACCCCGACGAGCGGGCGGGGACGGGTCGTCATGGTCGGCAGTGCTCCAGGTCGCAGGGGGTCTCAGCAGGAACCGACGCTACCCGCCTGCTCCGCGGCGCCGGTCTCGTACCCGGTGATCGCGTCGACCTTGGCCGCCGACGCCGAGGTCTCGTCGAACGTGTAGCCCAGGAACTCCTTGGCCAGGCGCCGCGCCAGCTCCTTGCCGATGACCCGCTCACCCAGGGTCAGGACCTGACCGTTGTTCGACAGGACCAGCCGCTCCACCGAGAACGAGTCGTGCGCCACCGAGGCGCGGATGCCCGGCACCTTGTTCGCCGCGATCGCCACCCCGATCCCCGTGCCGCACACGAAGATCCCCCGGTCGGCCTCCCCGGCGGCGATCTTGCGGGCCCCGGCGACGGCCACGTGCGGGTAGGCGGTCTTGTCGGTGTCGGAGTTCACCCCGACGTCCAGGACCTCCTTGACCCGGGGGTCCTTCAGCAGGTCGGCCTTGATCGCGTCCTTGTAGGACACCCCGGCCTCGTCGGCCGCCAGCACCACGCGCCACTGCAGGTCAGTCATGGTTC
Source organism: Kineococcus lubricus (assembly GCF_050871965.1). Classification (NCBI taxonomy): domain Bacteria; kingdom Bacillati; phylum Actinomycetota; class Actinomycetes; order Kineosporiales; family Kineosporiaceae; genus Kineococcus; species Kineococcus lubricus. Next base: position 39,814 of record NZ_JBJLSK010000006.1, on the reverse strand, counting down.
GTCCTCTCGTCCAGTGCTCGTCGTCAGAGCTTGTCGGCGACCGTGCGGGTCACCAGGGCCAGCGACACCGCGCCGGCGTCGGGGTGGCCCAGGGACCGCTCGGCCAGCGGGCGGGCCCGCCCGATCTGCGGGCGCAGGTCCTTGGTGGCCTCCGCGGCGGCGGTGGAGGCCTGCGCGGCGGCGGTGAAGGCCGTCTTGAGGTCGTCGCCGGCGCCGACGCGCTCGGCGAGCGTCTCGGCGAAGGGGACCTGGGCGTCGAGCATGGTCTTGTTGCCCACGCGGGCCCCGGCCAGGCGCTGGACGGCTTCGACGGAGGCGGTGGCCCCGGCGGCTACCTGCTCGGCGGTGGGCTTGCCCTCGTCGCCGAGCTGGTCGGCGAAGGCGTGCAGCAGGACGCCCCAGATGACCCCGGAGGTGCCGCCGGCGCGGTCGGCCCAGGCGCCGCCGGCCGCGGCCAGGGTGGAGGCGGCGCCGGCGCCGGCGTCGGCGGCCGCGCGGGCGGCCTGGGCGGCGGCGACCGAGCCGTTGACCATGCCGGTGCCGTGGTCGCCGTCACCGGCGATGGCGTCGATGCGGCCCAGCTCGGCCTCGGCGTCCTTGAGGACGTCGCGGACGGCTTCGATGAGCCCGGCGACCTGCTGCCCGGCGGCCTGCGCGGCCTCGGGGGTGCCGGAGTAGTCGGCGACCTCGTCGGCCGGCGGCACGTACGCCGGGGCGGGGGTCGTCTCGATCGTGGGGCCCACCGACAGCGCGGGGCACTGCGCCGGGGCGGTCCACAGCGTCTCCAGCTCCTCGTCCAGCCACGTCACGGTCAGCGACGCGCCGGCCATGTCGAGGGAGGTGACGAGCTCGCCGACCTGCGGGGCGACGATCTCGTAGCCGGCTGCGCGCAGCCGGGCCGCGATCGGGCCGTACAGCAGGAACAGCTCCTCGTACTTGGTGGAGCCGAGCCCGTTGACCAGGACGGCGATCTTCCCGCCGTCCCCCTCGACGCCACTGATGCCTTCGGGTTTGCCGGCCAGGACCTTGTCGACCAGCAGGTCGGCGATCTCGGCGGGGGTGCCGATGGGTTCCTCGGAGATGCCGGGCTCGCCGTGGATGCCCAGCCCCACGCCCATGTGGCCCTCGGTGACGGTGAACAGCGGTTCGGTCTCCCCGGGCAGGGTGCAGCCGGCGAAGGCGATGCCCATGGAGCGGGTCACGTCGTTGGCGTGGCGGGAGACCCGGACGACGTCGTCGAAGCCGTACCCGGCCTCGGCGGCCGCACCGGCGATCTTGAAGGCGACGACGTCGCCGGCGATGCCGCGGCGCTGACCGTTGGCGCCCTGGCCCTCGGAGGCGACGTCGTCGGTGACGACGAGCAGCTCGGCCGGGATGCCCTCGGCGCGCAGCCGCTCGGCGGCCAGCCCGAAGTTGAGGATGTCCCCGGCGTAGTTGCCGAAGCCCAGCACGACCCCGCCGCCGCGGTTGGCGGCCTTGGCGACGTCGTACACCCAGCGGGTGGAGGGGGAGGCGAACACGTTGCCGCAGACGGCGGCGTCGGCCAGGCCGGGCCCGACGTACCCGGCGAAGGCGGGGTAGTGCCCCGACCCGCCGCCGGCGATCACCGCGACCTTGCCCTCGGGGGTGGCGGTGGAGCGGATCACCCCGTGCGGGACGGGCTGGACGAACCGCGAGTACACGTCCACGAACCCGGCCACGGACTCGTCGACGAACTGGGACGGGTCACCGAAGATCTTCGTCATGCGAACGGTCTCCTTCGATCGCTCAGTGGTTGCCGGACAGGGTCCGGAACGGCTGGTAGGCGGTCTCCTTGGGCAGCACCCGCCGGATGTACTCGCGGTTGGTGGCGCCGACGGAGATGCTGTCGCCGCCGTAGTGTTCCACGCAGAAGGCGCCGCGGAAACCCGCGTCGAGGGCCATGCCGATGGCCTTGCGGTAGTTGATGGTCCCGAACTCCATGGGGGCCGGGTGGGTGCGGACGGAGCCGGTGGTCGGCTCCTCGTCGCGGTAGTAGTTCTTCAGGTGCCAGTAGTTGGTGTGGGGGAACGTCTTGGCGGCGATCTCCTCCCACGGCTCGATCTCGCGGTGCAGGCGCACGATGTTGCCGAAGTCGGGGTTGAGGCCGACGTTGTCGTAGCCGACGTCCTGCACGAACTGCACCATGCCGTCGGCGGTGCCGAGGTAGGTGTCCTCGTACATCTCCAGGGAGATCTGGACGCCGACCTCCTGGGCGTGCTTGGCCAGTTCCCGGACCTTGCCGACGGCGACCTGGCGGACGTCAGCGGAGAAGTCGTCGGAGTAGCCCGGTTCGAGCCAGAACCACAGGGCCTTGGCCTGGGCGGGGGTGAAGCCGCGCATGAACCCGAAGTTCACCAGCGGGATCCCGATGGCCGCGCAGGCGTCGATGGCGCGGTGGGAGTAGGCGAGGTTCTCGTCGGCCTTCTCGTGGTCCATCACCGAGCGGCGCGAGGTGGAGAACGCGGGGATCTGCAGCCCGGCGCGGCGGACGGTCTGCGCGAACTCCTGGAGCCGGTCGGCGGGCAGGTCCGCGATGCGGATCCACGTGTCGGTCGGGTCGATGCAGGTGTAGCCGGCGTCGGTCATGACCTCGAGGGTCTCCAGCCAGCCCTCGGCCGGCTGGTCCTGCACCGTGGTGCCGTCCTTCAGGACGTGCGGGTGCGGCATCATCGGCACCGTGATCGGCCAGTTCTGGCGGGTCAGGACATCGGGGAAACCGTCGAACACGCCGGTCCCAGCGTTCGCGTCGTCGCTCACGTTCTCTCTCCAGAGGTCGTCGTGCCACCGATTCTATAGAAAATCACGCCGGTTGGCGAGTGCCTCACCCGATCGCGCGGTCCAGGACCCCCCGCAGGTGCCCGCGCATCGCCTCGCCCGCGGCCGCGGGGTCGCGCCGCTCGAAGGCCCGCACGATCGCCTCGTGCTCGGCCACGCTCTGGTCGGCGTCGGTCACCCGCTCCTCGACCTGGTGCAGGCGCTGCACGAAGCCGCGGAAGGAGTCCAGGGTCCGCACGATGAACGGGTTGCCGGTGCCGGCCGCGAGCAGCTCGTGGAAGGACCAGTCCGCGGCGAGGTAGTCCTTGAAGGCGGCGTACCCGGGGCCGGTGGGGGCGGTGCGCTGCTCCTCCACGGCCGCCCACAACCGGGCCACGAACGCGTCGTCGGTGCGGACGCAGGCCCGCTCGGCGTTGCCGGGCTCGACCAGGAGCCGCACGTCGACGAGCTGGGCGAGCTCCTGGGAGGACAGCAGCGGCGCGGCCCGGTACCCGCGGCGGGCGCTGCGCAGCACCAGCCCGGACCCCTCCAGGCGGGCCAGCGCCTCCCGGACCGGGGTGGCCGAGACGCCGAGCCGGTCGGCCAGCACCTGGGTGCGCAGCGCCGCGCCGGGTTCGAGGCCGCGGTTCATGAGGAGTTCCAGGATCGCGTCGTGCACGGTGTCCGTGACCCCCCGGGGAGTCGTCACCGACCAGTCGTCCATGGGACCGGGACGCTACCGGAGAGCGGCCGGGGCTACGGTGACGCGGGTGAACGCCGAGACGAGCACCGCCCAGGGGACGACCGTGGCCGAGAGCGAGGTCGTGGACCTGTGCCGCGACCTGCTGCGCATCGACACCTCGAACTACGGCGACGGGTCGGGCCCGGGGGAGCGCGTGGCCGCCGAGCACGTCATGGGGCTGCTGCACGAGGTCGGGCTGCAGCCGGAGTACGTCGAGGCTTTCCCCCGGCGCGGCAACGTGGTCGTCCGGGTCCCCGGCGACGAGGCGGGCACGGCCGCGCGCGGCGCGCTGCTGCTGCACGGCCACCTCGACGTCGTGCCCGCCCAGGCCGCCGACTGGAAGGTCGACCCCTTCGCCGGGGAGATCGCCGACGGCTGCCTGTGGGGCCGCGGCGCGGTCGACATGAAGGACATGGACGCCATGCTGCTGGCGATCCTGCGGGACCTGGCCCGCACCGGGACCCGCCCGCCGCGGGACCTGGTGTTCGCGTTCCTGGCCGACGAGGAGGCCGCCGGGGTCCAGGGCGCGCAGTGGCTGGTGGACCACCGCGCCGACCTGTTCGAGGGCGTCACCGAGGCCGTCAGCGAGGTCGGGGGTTTCTCCGTCGACCTCGACGGTCAGCGGACCTACCTGCTGCAGACCGCCGAGAAGGGACTGGCCTGGCTGCGGCTGGTCGCGCACGGGCGCGCCGGGCACGGTTCGCAGGTCGGCACCGACAACGCCGTGACCCGCTTGTGCGCGGCGGTGACCCGCATCGGCGGGCACACCTGGCCGCTGGAGTACACCGCGACGGTGCGGCAGTTCCTCGAAGGGGTCTCGGAGATCACCGGCGTCGTCTTCGACGAGGACGACCCCTCGGCGCTGCTGGCGACCCTCGGCACGACGGCCCGCTGGGTGGGGGCGACGCTGCAGAACACGGCCAACCCGACGGTGCTGGAGGCCGGGTACAAGCACAACGTGATCCCCGGGTCCGCGAGCGCCCTCATCGACACCCGGTTCCTGCCGGGCCGTCAGGAGGAGCTGATGGCGACGATCCGGGAACTGGCCGGGGACCGGGTGGACGTGGAGGTCGTGAACGAGTCGGTGGCGCTGGAGACGGAGTTCGCGGCCCCGCTGGTGGACCGGATGCGGTCGGCGCTGGAGGCCGAGGACCCGGGGGCGAAGGTGCTGCCGTACTGCCTGTCGGGGGGGACGGACAACAAGTCGTTCTCGCACCTGGGGATCCGCGGGTACGGGTTCGCGCCGCTGCGGTTGCCGGCGGGCATGGACTTCGCCGGGATGTTCCACGGGATCGACGAGCGGGTGCCGGTGGACGCGCTGGAGTTCGGGGTGCGGGTGCTGCGGCGGTTCCTGGCGTCCTGCTGACCGGTCCGGGCGGGTCGGTGCGGGTCGGTACCGGTTCCCGCCCGGTCAGGGGGTGTCGGTGACGAACAGCTGCGACTCCCCGTCGTGCCACAGGCCCTGCACGACGCCGAGGTCGCGCAGGCCGATGCGGGCGGCGGTGGCGCGGCTGCGCAGGTTGTCCGGGTGGGTCAGCGCCCAGACCTCGCGGTGACCGGCGGCCAGCGCCTCCCGCACGGCGGCGGCCGCGGCGGCCGCCGCGTACCCGTGGCCGACGGCGTCGGGGTGCAGGTACCAGCCGACCTCGACCTCGCCGTGCAGGGCGTGGGGGGCGTGGAAGAGCAGGACGCTGCCCACCGGTTCGGCGCGGTCGGGGGTCACGACGGCCCGCGTCCCGAGCGGGGCGTCGTGACCCAGGGCCCACTGCTCGATGCGGGCGCGGGCCTGGTCGACGTGGGTCAGCGGCTCCCGCGCCGACTCGCCGAACCACCGGGTCACCTCCGGCCGGCTCAGCAGGTCGAACAGGCGCGGCGCCTCCTCGGGGTGCCACAGCCGCAGGGTGACCTCGGGCAGCTCCACCCCGCGCACGGTACCGGGTCAGTCCCCGGCGGGGGCTCCGGTCACGGCGTCCAGGGCGGCGCGGGTGCTGGTGCCGTCGGTTTGGGCCGTGGCGGCGGCCTCCACGAAGGTGATCATGCTCTCGGCGACGGGGGTGCCCTCCTGGGCGTCCCAGTCCTCGACGGTCAGCTGCTCGGCGACGTCGCTGAAGGCGGCGGCCGCGGCGGCCGTGTCCTCGAACCGGCCCTCGGTGAGCTCGCACCACCGGGCGAAGGCGGCCGGGAAGGCCCGTCCCTGCTCGGTCGACTCCGCGAAGCGCAGGACGGTGCCGACGGTCGCGGCGTCCAGGCTGTGCGGGGCGAGGGCCAGGGCGGTCGCGGCGGCGGGGTGCTCGGCGATGATGTCGAGGGTGCCGGCGCGCTCGGCGTCGTCCAGGAAGCGCTCGAGGCTGCGGTGGTTGCCGGCGGGCCAGGGCATCTTGTTGGCGCAGTGCGTGCGCCGGGAGGTGGCCATGGCCGGATCCTCTCACGCCCGGGCGGGTCCGGACCGGTCGAGCAGTGTTCGCAGGGCCGTGTAGGAGCTGCTGGCCGCCGCGGCGCTGCGCAGCTCGTCGGCGCCGGCGTCCACGTACTGCTGGGAGGTGGCGAGGCTGCGGTGCCCTAGCAGCCGCATGACCTCGACGGCGCTGGCCCCCCCGGCCACGACGCGGGTCGCGAACGTGTGCCGCAGCGCGTGGACCAGCGCTCCGCGCTGCACCCGGTCGCCGATGCCGGCCGCGCGGTAGCACTGCTCCACGAGGTACTGCAGCTGGTGCCGCGACAGCTGCCGGTCGGTGGTGTCGACGAACAGCGGGGCGTCCAGGCGGGCGCCGCGCGCGGCGGGGAACCGGCGGGACCTGCTCGCGAGGTACTGCTCGACGAGGTCGCCCAGGGCGGGTTCGACGGGCAGGGAACGGTCGACGTTCCCCTTGCCCCGCACCCGGATCCGCTGGTCGCCGCGGGTTCCGGCCAGGTCGCCCACGCGCAGGCCGACCAGTTCGGAACTGCGGATGCCGGTGACCAGCAATGTGGCGACGACCGCGAGGTCCCGCTCGGGCCACGGGTCGCGCGCCTGCCGCCCGGCCGCCACCGCGCTCAGCAGGATCTCCGGGGTGTCGTTGCCCCGCAACGGCTTGGGGCTCTGCGTCTCGGGACGCGGGCGGTGCACGCCGGCCATCGGGTTCCCCGTCAGGACGTCCTCGGCGACCAGGAACCCGCACAGCCCGTTCCAGGTGGACCAGCAGCGGGCGATGGAACTGCGGGCGTGGTCGAGGGAGAAGTCGGCGAACGCGGCCCGCAGGGCGGCCGTCGTCAGGTCACCCACGCGCAGGTCGTCGGTGCCGATGATGCGGGACAGCCGGGGGAGGATCGCGGCGACGTCGCGGGTGCGGGCGGCGAGGGTGTGGGGGGAGTCCTTGCGGGGGAGTCGCGCCACTTCGTAGGCGTCGACGGCCGTCGACAGCGCCGAGGAGGTGGTGAGGGACTCGAGAACCCCGGGGTTCAGGGGAGCCATGCTGACGACGGTACGGGTGGGGGAGAGCTGTGTCAAGCGGAAGTCGTTGCGCTGCAACGAGTTCCGTTCGACCTGATGGGGGAGTGCCGCATATTCCTCGTTATGCGGAGTACGTGGTGAGTCGACCCGTCGCGTCCCGTCGAGCGACTGGAGTTCCGGCTGTCGTCGGTGATCCGGTGATCCGCCGGGTTCGACGGGTCTCGGGGCCGGCGGTGATGCGGTGCGTCGTGCACGGCGACCGGATCGCCGGCCGACCTCGAACCGGCCGGCGATCCGGTGACCGTCGGCGACCTGGCGAGCATCAGCGACCAGGACGTCGGTCGACCGTCGAGGCGACCGCCGGGTGCGATCCGCGCGGCGAGGCCGGGCTCAAGACTCAGGTTCGGTGACTGCACGGCACGTGTGCCGACGAGACTCGGACGTCGTGGTCGGCCGTCACCAGCGGCGGGTGTCGGCTCCGATCAGCTCCCGGACCGTATGCCGATAATCTTCATTATGACAATCTGTGAGTGTGGTGACTGTTCGACCCCTCCCCGATGTCCTGTCTCAGACGATCTGTCCAAATCTCAAACGATCTGTCCAACGTCTCAGGCATCTGTCCAACCGCTGCCCGGCGGCCGCGACCGACGGCGCTCACCACCGGATGCGGCAGTGCATCCTCAAGGTGTGCCGGCAGCCGACGTCCAGCGCATCGGCTGAGGCTCCCGAGGTACCGCTCAGGTTGAACTACAGAGGTCGTGCGGTCCTCGATCCGGGCAGGCGCAGCCGCGGCGGCGCACCCGGCTGGTAGCTCGGTGCAGCCCTGCCGCTCGCGCTCTCCGGGATCTGGTGCATGCCCCGCTGGGTCCAGCCTCCTGCCCGGCTGACTGGTCACGACTCCCTCTGAGGGGAAGTCGCCTGGTGCGAGGTCAGCGCGTCCTTGACCACGGCGTTCAGCTGAGCCGGGTCGGGCAGCCCGGCGCGCTGCTCAGCGGTGAGGGTCTCGTAGCTGGCCACCGCCATCGGGGAGGTGGAACTGCCCAGCGCGTAGCGGACCAGGTGCTCATCCCCGCCGGTGCACAGCAAGATCCCCACCGTGGGCGCGTGCTTGGACGCATCGCGCATCTGATCCTCGACCACCGCCACGTAGGTACCCAGCTGCCCCAGGTAGGCGGGATCGAAGCGGCCCATCTTCAGCTCCACCACCACGAACCGCAGCTGGGTGTACGAGAACAGCAACAAGTCAACGATGAGGGTCTCCTCCCCCACCTCCAGCCGGTGCTGACGCCCCACGAACGCCATCCCGTGCCCGAACGCGGTCAGCGTCTGCTGCAGCCGGTCCATCAGCGCCTGCTCCAGCTCCCCGACCCGGCCGGTGAGGCTGAGGTGGTCGAAGACGTACGGGTCCCGGGTCAGCTGCTGCGCCAGCTCCGACTCCGGGGCGGCCAGCTGGGTGGCGAAGTTCGACGGTGCGGCCCCGGCCCGGGCGTGCAGGCCGGTCATGATCTGGTGCTCCAGGACGTTGCGGGACCAGCCGTGCTCCACCGCCGCGGCGGCGTACCAGGCCCGCAGCTCGGCGGTGTCGAGGCGGTCCAGCAGGACGGTGGCGTGCCGCCAGGGCAGTTGTGCACCAGCCTGGTGCACGAAGTCGCGCTGGAAGGCCGGCTCGGGCCAGGCCGCGGCGAAGGCGCGCATGTACTGCAGGTTGCGGCGGGAGAAGCCGCGCTGGTCGGGGAAGGCTTCGCGCAGGTCCGCGGCCAGGCGGTCGACGACCTTGGCGCCCCAGCCGTCCTGCTGCTGGCGGGTCAGGATGTCCCGCCCGATCGACCAGTACAAGCTCAGCAGCTCGGTGTTGGCCGCGCGGACCGCCCGAACCTGGGAGGCCTGCACCCGGGCCTTGAGGTCGGCCAGCAGCGCCGCGTAGCCGCTCGGCTCCAGCTCCCCTGCATCCTGTGCGCTGACGAGTCCCATCCTGTCGGCCGGCTCGGACGTGCCCGGCGGTCGGGTCCTGTCGACGGTGGCGTGAGGTGGCGCGATCGCCGCGACGCGGAGACCAGCCCGACCGGTCCTGCCCTGTTCGACGACGTCACGGTCAGGGCGATCTGCGGATGTCGTGCGGTCGTCGATCTGGGCAGGCGCAGCTGCGGTGGCTACCCTGCTGATGGCTCGGTGCAGCCTGCCGCTCGCGCCCGCTCGGGGTCTGGTGAATGCACCGCTGGGTCCAGCCTCCCGCGGCTTCCCGGACGCGGCAGCAGCCGGCAACGCGAGCACCCGGCACAGCACCTGCCGCACCGGAAGGCGCACCATGACCCCACCGTCGATTCCGTCCTCGACTCCTCTCGCCCGCGCCAAGGACCTGGCCAAGCTGCTGCGCAGCGACCTGACCGCCGCCGGCATCGACGTCCCCCACTCCCTGGCGCTGGAACTCATCGCCCACCAGCACGGCGCGAAGGACTGGAACACCTTCGCCGCCACGGCAGGCGCGCACACCGCGGCGGCGCCCGTACGACCGCCCGCGCAGCCGCCGGCGTTCGCCCCTGGCGTCCCGGTGCTGCGGGTGATGTCCGCCGAGGTGGCGCTGGGTTTCTACCGGGACCACCTCGGCTTCACCCTGGACTGGGAGCACCGCCACGCCCCGGGCTTCCCGCTGTACGTGCAGGTCTCGCGCGGGCAGACGGTCCTGCACCTGTCCGAGCACCACGGTGACGGCAGTCCTCACGGTGTCGTGTGGATCGCGGTGGCCGACGTCCACGCCCTGCACACCGAGCTGCACTCCCACCCCACCGCACCCGCGCGACCAGGCGTGGACGTCGAGTTCCCCGGCGGGCCCACCCTGGAGATCATCGACCCTTACGGCAACGTCCTGCGCTTCTGCCAGCAAGACGGCAGCTGAGAGCCAGGCGGCGGCAAAGCAGGAAGCAATGTCCGACCTCGTCGCGGCTGGGCGCGGTCACGGCCGATCTACGACTTCACGGTCATCCCGCACTCAGAGCGCGGCCGTGCAGACGCCGCTGCCCCACCGGATCACCGCTCGTGGGCCTACCGAGGTCCTAGCGATCTTCGACAAGGACAGGTCGGATGAGACGAACAGCCCCCGCGGCGTCTCACCCGACCTGTCCCACCGCAGGTCGCCGACTTGGGGCCAGGGCAGATCGAGTGAGAACGGACAATCGCTGTCCTGTCTCAAACAATCTGTCCAAATCTCAGACGATCTGCCCAACGTCTCAGGCATCTGTCCAAACGTCTCAGCTACTTGTCCAACCGCTGCCCCACCGGCCGGCGCGATGAAGCACCTGACGAGCTGCTAGTGCCGACAGCGCACCCCTTCACGCGGCGACCAGGGACGATGACGCCGTGGACGACGAATCGACGCCCCAGCCATCCCTCGTGCAGGACGTCCGCCGAGCCTGGGAACACCTAGCCGGACCCTCCGCCCGGTTCGCCACCACGGCCACCGCCTCACCGGTCCGTGTGCTCGTAGCGCCGACCTCCCGCTTGTCCCCGCCGGGATGGTGCGGCCTGGTCACCATCGCCGGCGCCACGGTGGCCACCGCCCCCGACGACACCTGCGCGCAGGTGCTGCAGCGTGGGCTGGACGACCTGTGGGCCACGTCACCCACTGCCTTCCCCGGCCCCGCCACTCCCCCCGGCTCCAGCGGCCTCACCCCCGAGTCGTCGTCGAGGCTGGCAGCAGGACTCCCCGTGCGCGAGGCCCTGGGCCCGACCGACGTGGCCTACCTCCCCACCGGCTCCCCCACCGCGCCCACCGCCCCGCCCACCACCCCGCCCGCCGCGGGGGACGCGGTCCGCACCGTCGACGCCACCGATCCGCTCGTCCCAGAACTCCTCGCAGCCTGCTCCGCTGTCGACGCTGCCGAAGCCGCGCTCGACTCCCTGGCCTCACCGGCCTTCGTCCTCCTGCGTGAGGGCACAGCGCTGGCGGTGGCCGGCTACGAGTTGTGGCCGAGCGGCATCGCTCACCTGTGCGTCCTCACCCACCCCGCAGCGCGAGGCACCGGCCTGGCCCGCATCGTGGCTAGCGCCGCCACCGACCACGCCCTGCGCGCCGGGCTCCTGCCGCAGTGGCGCGCCCGCCCCCTCGCCTCCCGACGCGTCGCCTACGCCTTGGGGTACCGGTCCTTGGGGCATCAGGTGAGCCTGCGGCTGGCGGTGTAGGGGCGACCGCCACTGCTTCAGGATGACTCCCCGTCGGATGTTCAACGCTCGGTCATGCTCGACATGTGGGTGAGCGAGCGGCTCGTCGGGCTCAGCTCACCCGTCGAGCTCCTCCCTGCGCTCCTCACGAAAGCGCGCCATCTCATCATCACCCAGCCACTCCAGCTGCCACTCCTCGTCCAACCAGGTGAAGACGCTCCGGTCAGCCTCGTCCAGCAGCTGTTCGAGATCCCCACCCCGGGCCTGGTAGCTCACCCGGTACTCCGGCCCGTACCGACCGGAGGGATCGAACGTCGACGTGACCTCCGCATCGCCCCACACGTAGCCGTCGACCAGGTGGAACGGCGCGCACCACCGCCGCCACCACAGGAGTCCCCCCGGCCTGGCTCGTTCGATGCTGACCGTGAAGTACACGGTCCCCACACGACCGTCGCGGTGGCGGATGCGAGCGGCTCGGCCCCGCAACCGCTCCACGCGCGGATCGTGCACCGGGGCCCCGAACGATGGCGGGCTCCACGGCATGAGCCGATGCTGACACGCGACGACGATCTACCGCTCACACGGCTGGTCGCGTGCATGGGCGCTCATACCGCCGGCCCGGTACCGAGCGACCTCAGATCACCCGCTTGGTCGGGAAGTCGCTGGCAGGGCTGAGGAGTCACAGGACATGCTGCTGCGGTGAAGGACTGGAGCGGGTACCCCCTGCAGCCGGGGGAACCGGAGTACACCGACGACGACCGCTTCTGGGACGGCACCCGCACCTACCACCTGACCAGCGACCGACTGTGGAAGCGCGAGAGCGACCTGCTCAACGCCGCCGACGTCATGGTCTTCAACCTCCTCGACTGCAGCCCCAGCCCACGCGTGGGGTCCAAGCGCGTGGCTACCGACGCCGAGCGGCGCAAGATCGTCAAAGCCGGTCTGGTCCGCTTCGTGGACAACGAGGGCGAGCTGCAGCGCTGGGAGAGCGAGGACGGCAAGGTGCTCGCCCTGCTCATCGGCGAGCTGCGCAGTCCACGCATCCCCTTCTAGCATCAGCGTTCCGTCGCTACTCGCAGCCGAGGCTTCAACCGCTCGGTCATCCCGCGGTGTGCGCGCTGTCGCCGGCGTCCCGCGGCGTCACGATCTCGGCGAAGAGCGCGCAACGAGTGCCTGCGCCGATCACGCTGCGACCCCCGTTCGGAACTCCCGGCACCGGCTCGCTGCTCCCTTCGGGGGGTGCTCGGCGATCCGCTGGCGCGTCACCCCACGACATCGTGGAACATCTGCACCGCCCGATCTGGCGTCGACTCCGCAGGCGGTACGGGCTGTCGTCACCGAGCGTCGTCGTGAGGGGTTCTCCGTGCAGTTGGTCTACGAGGGGCGCATGGCCGTCTCCTACTTCCAGGCGTACCTGTCCGCCGGGGACGTTCCCGACGACTACGAAGCCGCTTTCGCCGGTCAGGTCAACGGCCTGGCCGGCGGGCAGCTGCCGGGCCACCTGACCCTGCTGGTCGGTGTCCACACCGGTGACGTCGGCCTCCGGGTCCTGCTGTGCGAGCAGGCACCGCCCGTCGGGCAGGAGTGGGAGGACGTCGTCGAGGCGCCGTTCACCCCTCAGTGGCCCGAGGCGGTCCTGGCCGGGTGCCTGTCCGACGCCGTGTGCGACCTGTACCTGGACCAGCCCAGCTACCGCGCGCGTTGGAGCGCCCGGGGCATCGACGCCGGCCGCGACGCCGACGTCGTCATGGCGGACGAACCGCTGGTGGACCACTACGAACTGGTCTTGTGGCCTGCTCCTCCCGCTCCCGACGCGATCGTGCGTGTCGGCAGCCAGACCGCCCGCTACCGCCACCGGATGCAGGACCCCGCCTTCGCCCGCGCCGCACAGATATCCGCGATGTGGGGTGAGACCCCGTTGCCGAGTGAGGCGTTGCTGGACGTGCTCGACGCGCCCTGGCTGGTCGAGCTGGACCGCGACCTGGCTGAGGACCTGGTGGCGGCCGAACCCGGCGTGCAGCGGGCCGTGGCGTACTGGGCCGCGCAGTGGGCCTGCGCCCGGACCGGTGTGGACCGCGCGGACTGGATCGCCGCCGCGTTACGCACCCTGGGCGAGGACCGGTTGTTGCCGGCGCTGTTCCACGACTCCGACGCCCTGTACGCGCGCTTGGACGACTCCCTCCCCGCACCGGACGGTGAGGCGTCCGCGGTCAACGGCTGGCCCCACAGCCCGGCCGCGTACGCGGTGTCCAGCCTCGTCACCGCCGCTGGCACTGACCCGCTGGACGCGGTCGTCTCGACCCTGAAGCAGGTTCACGAGGCGATCGGGGACGAGCACGCGGACGTCTTCCTCGCGCAGGCCCGGCAGGAGTTGGGCGGTGCGCGGCGGGAACTGACCGAGCAGTCCGGCCTCGGGCACGTCGTGGATCACCGGCCGCCTTTCACCGAACCGGATCCGCTCGAGGAGGTGCCCGAGGGGATGGACCCCGAGGAGTACTTCGACCTGTGCGTGCAGTGGGGCGTGCAGGACGGTGAGCAGCTGCCTTCCGCACGGTTGCTGGCCGTCGGCGGCCGCGCGTCGTCCGTGGGCCGGCGGCACCGCGAACTGGCCGAAGCCCTGGCGGCCCTACCCGCCGGCGAGCAGCGCGCGGTGGCGGTGTGGGCGGCCCGTCAGGCGTGCACGCTCGCCGGGCTGGCCGGTCAGGACTGGATCGAGGAGTCCTTGCACGCTGCCGCCGGTGGTGGACCGCTGCCGCCGCTGTGGAGCGACCCCGACCAGGTGCTGGCGAAGGTGTTCCCCGCGGACGAGGGGGACGAAGAGGACGAGGAGCAGGTCGAGTACAGCGGCTCCTACATCAGCTGGGCCGAGGAGGAGGTCCACCAGCCCTACGCCCCTGAGGTGGTCGCCCTGGACGCGCTGCAGCAGTCCGCCCTGCCCGACCCCGCCGAGGCGGTGGTGGGAGCCGTCGACGCCTTGTCCCTGGGGCACGAGAAGCCGAGGACCGTCCTGGAGGACGTGCACCGTCGGTTGTCGGCAGGAGACCTTCCCCAGCCATGACCACAGAGGGACGTCACGGTCATAGCGCGCCGCACGTGACGTCACGGTCATCCCGCCCTCCGGGCGGGCTCGTGCTCATGGCGCGGGCCACGCTGCATACGGTCTCGGCTCGCTGCACCAGTCGCCCCGCCGAGCACCAGCCCTAACACCCAGCGGTTCGCACCGCCGCAAGCACCGCTGCGCTCTGTGCCGTCGTCACAGTGCCCGCACCCCAACCGGCCGCACGAGCACTCACGCCCTGCCCGATCGCCTCATCACCAAGACCGGAGGCGATGTTCCAACAGGTCGCGGCCCCCAACGCCACGATCTGCTCATCACTGACCCCGACACCGGGCACCGCACTGCGCACCGCCCCCACGAACCCCGACCTGGTCGCCTCAGTCCACGCCGGCAGCTGCACGCTGTCTATGACGATCGCCCCACCCACTGCAGCGTCGTCCCCTGCACCGCCCGCTGTCGCTGAGGCCCCGACCGATTCCGGCGCCGGAACCTGGGCGAGCGCAGCCGGCTCAGCAGGAGAAGACGCGCTGGCCGTATCGGTGGTGGCGGGCGCGTTGGAGGGTTCCACCCCGCGGTCCTCCCCCGTCGTCCCACAGGCCACCAGGACCAGTGCAAGCGGAGCGAGGCCAGCCACGGCACGGCAACGGCCAGCGGACACGTGGGACTCCTCCAACACCGGGTGCTGACTCTGGTTGATCGGCGTACACCGATCGAGACGCTCGAGTTCTCCGGCAGGTTCGGCAGCCGTCGACAGGCCCTCGCCGATCCGGAGGTGAGCAGCCATCCGGTACACCGTGATCCCCACGCATCTTAAGGACCGTCCAACCTTCAAGACGGTGAACCATCACTCCTTCACCCGATCGCACGCACCGATGCGAACTTCGTGCCCTGGTCGCCCTGCGGGCGACGTCGCGCGCATGGCGCCCGTCCGAGCGCAGTCCCGGGCAACCAGCGACGTCCGGACATGGCGAAAGTCGGAAGATCACAAAGTGGAGTGACCGCGCCCTGATTACGCTCCTACCCTCACCAGATGACCCTCGCGGCCCGACATACCCTGGACGGTCTTCCACCTCAACCCGCGCGCCTCGCCGCCCCCACCGTCGCCCTACGCTCCTTCCGCGCGGAAGACGTCGTGATGGCGATGGAACTGGCTCAAGACCCCTACGTGCCTCTCACCGGGAGCCTGCCCGCCCACGCGGATGAGGAGCAGGCCCTGCAGTGGGTGCGGCGCCAGCGTGCACGCCTGGCCGAAGGGGTGGGGTACTCCTTCGCGATCGCCGACCCGCACACCGACGACGCCCTCGGGCAGATCGGGCTGTGGCTGAGGGACCTTGATGAGGGCCGCCTCAGCGCCGGGTACAGCCTCGTCGCGTCCGCGCGGGGACGGGGACTCGCCGGCGCGGCGCTCCAAGCGGTGACCTCGTTCGCATGGACCATCCCCGCCGCACACCGCGTAGAGCTGCACATCGAGACCTGGAACGAAGCCTCGATCCGCACCGCGGAGCACGCCGGGTACCAACGGGAAGGACTGTTGCGCAGCCACCAGAGCATCGGGGGCCGCCGCCAGGACATGCTGCTCTACGCCACGATCCGCAACGCCACCTGACACCGGGGTGCTCGCGCAGGCAGGGGCAAGGACCACGCGGACACGACACGTCCCACACGATGTTGTTGGCGCATACCCGCATGAGACGAGCAGACTGCCGCCGGTGACGATGGACGACCACGGAGTGCGCCTGCGACGCGGAACCACCGAAGACGCGGCAGCCGTCACGACGCTCAACGCCCACGTGCAACGTCTGCACCTCCAGGTCGCCCCCGGCCAGTTCGCCCCGATCGACGAGGTAGCCCCGCACGACTTCTTCGCTGAGCGCCTGGCCAGCGGGGACGACCTTTTCTGGATCGCCGAGATGGACAGCAGGACGGTGGGCTACCTGTACGCCGTGGAAGTCCACCGCGAGGCCAATCCCTTCACCACCGAGCAGCACACCCTCTACATTCACCACCTCGCGGTCGACCCGACCCTGCGGCGCCGGGGCGTGGGTTCCGCGCTGTTCGCTGCAGCCGAGGAGTACGCCACGACTCATCACCTGAGCGGTCTGCGCCTGGACAGCTGGCTGTTCAACGAGGCCGCTCACGCCTTCTTCCGCCGCCAGGGGTTCGAGCCCTTCCTGGCCCGCTTCGCCCGCGACCTCTGACCACGCGCGGCCACACCGGCTTGTTGGCGGTCACCCCGCTGTCGTGGACGTCGACGACGTCGCGGTCATGACGAAGACCGAGCAGTCAACTGGGCGTCGAGCAAGCACTCCAAGCGGCTGCTACTGCACCCACACAGCAACCAGAACGAACACCACGACCGCGATCAGCGGCACCAGAACCGCAGCGACGACGTGGGCGGCACGGCGCCCAGGCCGCCGCAACAAGGCAGCACTCACCAACGCTGCCCCCACGCTCAGCAGCACACCGATCAGGCCACCGAGAAGGCCCACAGCGATGAAGGCGAGCAGGACGACGCGAGCAGCGACCGGCAGCGGCGCCCAGGTCGCGCTCTGATGCCCGTCCACCTCCACGACTGGACTCAGCTGCCGCCAGCTGAAGCTGGCCTGCACCTGATGGCTGCGGCCGTTCTCGTCGATGAGAACAGGAGACCCCCAGCGGTCTCGGGGCAGCTCCTGGCCTTGGTGCACGATGCGCGGGCGACGGGACCAGACCCGCTCGACGACCAAGTCTCTTCCCAAGACCGACACCGGAGCAGCCATGCCTCCTGACCTTGCCAGGGCAAGCCCGGGTCGCACCCGGAGAGGCCTCTGGACTGCTCCAAACGGCTGATACGCGGCCTCCACAGCGCACGGTCATCCCGCGCTCAGCGCGGGATCATGGTCGGTCAGCCTCGGACGTCCTGACATGGCGACGAGCGAGCGGTCCTAGAGCACTGCGAGGATTCAGCAATCGCCGAATAGCGATCACCGAGGGGGTAGCACAGTGCCGGACGAGGACGAAGAAGGCGAACGGTTCGTCGATCGCGCCTTCACCATCACCATGCTCATCGCCGGCGCGCTCTTGCTGGCCGTAGGCATCCGTGCCCTCGTCGTCAACGACTGGTGGCAGGCAGCGACGTGCCTGCTCGGAGTCCTCGTGACCGGTTGGTTAGTCCGCCGCGGGCGTCGCGGAGCGAGGTCACGAGGCCGCTAGCTGCACGCAGTCATCCCGCCGTCCACGCGGTCGTATCGACACTGACGACCTCGTCCGGCAGACCTCAACGGGACTCGATCAGGTGACCACAGTCGCGGCACATCCACTGCCGCTCACTGAACGCCACCACCTCCTCGTCGTGGTCATCGCGCCGCTCACACGCACTACCCACCAGGAAGCCCCGACTCAACGCCGGCTGCGGCTGCGCACGCACCCACCCCCGCTCCTGCCCCTCCTGCTGCCAGGTCCACACCTCAGCTCCCCGCACGACCCACGGCACCGCAGGCACCGCGAGCAGCGCGGGCAGATCCACCCCGGCCGGCAGCGGCGCCGGATCCCACCAGTCCTGCAACAGCCACGTCCCGCTGGCCCGGAAGTCACGCACCAGCTGCTGCCACCGCACCCACCGCTCATCCTCGACACCGACGTCGTGGATGTCCGGCCCGAACACCTCCTGCGGTTCCGGCTCCGCGCCGGCCAGGTAGCCCTCCAGCCACGCCTGCGCCGACGGCGACAGGACGTCGATGTCCTGCTTGGAGACGGTGAAGCCGACGTCCTCGTGCGGGCAGTAGGCTGCGATCCGGCCGCGGAAGGTGTGCGGGTTGCCGATCAGGTAGTCGCGCCCACCGCAGTCGCTGTGTTGGAACCAGCGCTGCACGTCGAGGGGGTAGTCCACCCCGTAGCGGGCTCGAGCCCGGCGGGCTGCCTCGACAGCCGGCACGTCCTCATCCCCCGATGCGCCCTCACCCATCGGATCAGTCTGGCTGACCGTCGTGCCGGGCACCGTTGAGGACGGGCAACACGCACGGTCATCCCGCGGTGCGCGCGGCGCACGGTCCCGCGTTGCGCGCGTTGTCGCTCCCAGCCGGCGACGTCACGGATTTGTCGATCTGCGGGCAGTTCCTCGGCCTCACCAGTACCGCTGCCCATCCGAGGCCCAGCCGAACATGAGCAAGGCTTCTTGCCGTCATCAGCAGGCATCGTCAGGCAGTCTGGTGAGGGTGAGCCTCGACTCGAAGATCACCACCGAGGGCGTCGCGAAGCGCGCAAGCGACCTTGCGCCCCGACGACGGACGGTGCTGCGCGCCGGCGGGCTCACAGCGCTCCTATCGCTCACCTCCTGCGCCAGCGACCACGACGCCAGCTCCGGCGAGCCCAGCGCCGTGCCTGCCGACGCCGCTGCGGGTCCGGTGACAAACCAGTGGCGCTGGTCGGCGGTACCTCAACCGCCCTCCACCCCCCGCTGGCACGCAGTCACGGCCTGGACAGGCAACGAAGCACTCTTCCTCGGCGGCTCCACCGCGCCAGCGTGCCCTTCGGACTCGCACACGCCCTGCTTTAACTGGCAGGACCTCTCCGAAGCTCACCGCGACGGAATGGCCTACAACCCCACTGCCAAGCGGTGGCGGCGCACCGCAACCGCTCCGCAGGGGGTCCTGGACACCGCGCACGCGGTGATCGATCAGCAGGTCTACATCCTGGGAGAGGACGCACTTGTCGTCTACGACGCCGAAGCAGATGACTGGACCGAACTGCCGCTGCCCCCCGGCCACCCCGCGAACTCCAGCCCGGGCTACTCCTTGGTCGCCTTCGACGGCAAGCTGGTGGCGCTGGCTCCCGGATACGCAACCGCCCCTGGCGAGACGCTGCCGCCGGAGCTTCCCGACTCCATCTACGACCTCGCCCAGGGCGAGGGCGGGCAGTGGCTCCCCCTGCCCGACGACCCTCTGGACCCGATGGTCTTCCGCAACGCACTAGCCACCCCCTACGGGTTGCTGCTCGTGGCCAGTGACGTCGCCCGCTCTGGCCCGGCAGATCCACCGCCTCTGGTCCACGCCGCCTTGCTGGATGCGGCCTCTTCCGCCTGGCGACGCCTTCCCGACAGCGACCAAATCTTCGGCGGGCACTGGACGTGGACCGGCGAACGCGCCCTCGACGCCACCCCCGGCGGTGACACGGGCAGCGACTCCTCCTACGGCCGGCTCGTCCCCTACAGCGGGGCGCTGACCCTGCCCGCCGGCACCTGGACCTCCATCCCCCAACCCCCCGACCCCGGATCCAGCTCCCGCGGATGGCCGGTGGAGGCGACTGCTGGGGCGCGAGTGGCCACCGGCGGCTCCATCTACGACGACATCATCCAGACCTGGACAACCATCCCGGCGCCGGAGAAGGGCCGCACCGCTGAGGAACCCGGTCCTGCGGTATGGACCAGCCAGGGGCTCCTCGTCTTGGGAAGCCGCGCCGTCCCCACCATCGGCGAGGAAGCCGTCACCCCCAACCGAAACGCCTGGATCTACCACCCTTCGCGTTGATCGCAGCGGTCCACTGCAGGCTCCACGACGAGCTACTGATCACGGCGTGCTGCGCGCGACGTCGCGGTCATCCCGCGGTGCGTGGGCGCACGGTCATCCCGCCTTGCGCGTGATGTTGTGGCGGCACTGGTTCGGGCAAGCAGCCACTGCTAACGAAGTTCGGCTACGTACTCAGCGAACACCTCGCCCCGATCCGTCAAGGTCACCCACAAGCGGGAGGCCTCAGACGGCGGCGCGGTGAAGCGCCAACCCCAGTCCACGTCCGGAGGCGCTCCCCAGCCGCTGATGGTGGTGTACCAACTGCCCAGGTCATCGCGCAGCGAGACCTCCGCGTGCACGGCGTTCCGCTCGCTCTCTTCGTCGAGGGCCACTGCAGGAGCAGCGGGAACGGCGCGGAAGCCGAGCAGAGTGCTGAGCCCCACGCGCAGGATCTCCAGCTCCGCCCAGACCCCCGGCTCGCCGTGGGTGCGACGAAACGACAGGTCACGGAAGGGGCGCTCCCGCACCGTCACGTGCGCTTCGGAGCCGTCGGGGCCACTGATGATCCAGGTGATGGACTCCTCATCGCGGTCAGCTTGGTGCGGTGACCTTCCCGGCTCCCGGTGCTGGTCCACCAGATCGACCACGCGGCTCCAGAGGTGGTCGCGGTGCGGGTCGTGGGTCATGGGGAAGCCGGAAGGCACCTCCTGAAGCTACTGCCACTGGGGAGCTCGCTCATGGTGCTCTGAGCATGACGTCGATGACCTCGCGGTCATCCCGCGATCTGAGCCATCTCCAGCTCAGGCAGCGACCGTCGAGGGTTGCGTGCGGAACGCCCACCAGCGGGCGACGACCACAGCCATGATCGCGCCCCCCAGGACCAGGGCGCACTCGAAGATGACCACCGCGGGAGCGGTGCTGTAGTCGGTCTGCTTGGCGTAGAACATCGCCGCGGGCAGCGTCACTGCGACCGATACCGGAATGAGGACGGCCGCACGCCACACCGTCGCGGCGGCGCGGGCCCGTCTGCGCAGCGCGACGTGCACACCGACGACCATGAGTGCTGCCACCATAAGACCGCCGAGGGCCCAGCCGCCGATCATGACGGCCTCCTGCCCCGCGGTCAGCGGCTCCGCCGGGTACTTGATGCTCCCGTCGGCCTCGATGGTCGTGCCCGCGGTGATCGGCATCGGTCCGCTCGGCGAGGGGTTCACCGCGTCGAAGACCTCGTGCAGCAGAGGCCAGATCGCGACGACGGCGACCAGGACGGCGACGACGGCGAAGACCAGCACAGTGGTGTAGCGGCCGCGCGGACGTTGCAGACCTCGTTCCCGCACCACGTCGGCGGCGAAGGTGGCGGTGTCGGTGCCCAGCAGGACGCGGGGGTTCGTGCTGCCCGTGGCGGCGTGCGCGACGAGCAGGTCCGCCCGCACGTCCTGCAGGAGCTCCTGACGCTCACCTCGGGGCACATCGTTCCCACGCCAGCGCCAGTCCAGCTCGTGCAGCAGGGAAGCCAGGACCGGTGGGACATCGGACTGGTCCCGCTCTCGTCGCGGCGCGGCGTTCACAGCACAACCTCCTGGGGATCGACGACGTCGGTGGCGACCAGCAGGGTGGCCACGACTCGGGTGGACTGCAGCCACTGGGTGCTCCAAGCGGCCAAGGCGTCCTGGCCGCGAGGGGAGACGCTGAAGATCTTCCGGGGAGGACCCGCGTCGCTGGGTTGGCTGCGTTCGTCCAGCAGGCCCAGCCGGCGCAGGCGGGTGATGAGGGGGTAGATCGTGCCGTAGCTGGTCTCCCCCAGACCGGCCTGCTGCAGGCGGTGGCTCAGTTCGTAGGCGTGGCCTGGCTGCTGCCGCAACATCGCCAGCAAGCACATGTCCAGGACACCGCGGATGAGTTGGGTCCGCCGGTCTGCGGCGCCACCCTCCACTGTCATGCGCCGCACACTAGCGAAAGACCTATGTGTTGCATAGGTCCTTGTAGGGACAACCGCCTCCTGGTGCGCCCATGCGAAGCGGCGAAGTCCTGCCCAGATGATCTGGCTACCGGTCATCCCGCGGTGCGGCGAAAGTCCGAGCAGCTCAGGCATGCCTGATCACTGCTCTGCAGAGGTCAGGTCGTGAGGTGCTCCGGAGAGGGCATGGGGGTCGGATCCTCGCCCCAGTAGCTCATCCGCAGTTCGTCCAACAGCCCGTCGATGACGATGAGGGTGATCACGCCTCCCTCGCCCGGGGCGCTGAAGTCGACGGCGGCCGGCTGAGAGTCGAGCGTTCGGGCCTGGGGGGCTCGGGGATCGGTGACGATGAGGCTGATCGTGCCGCAGCCGCATCCGCACCCAGGGACGGCGAGGGCGTGCGGGGCTTGCTGTCGCAGCTCCGCTACCCCGGGAAAGTGCTGGGCGAGCAAGGCGGCGAGCACGCCGGTCTCATCGGCCGTCAGTGGCCGGGGCCTCGCCTGCTGGGTGTCCACCACTCGACGCTAGGCCTTCCGTCGAGTGGAACCGTCGGACCACCACGGGCGACATCACGGTCATCCCGCGATCTGGGTGGCCCCCATGGTCGCCACGGCACCGCGGCCACCGTCACAACGCCCCCGATCCCCCCAACGCCCCCACCAGCAACAACGCGACCACGAACGCCCGCCCACCCCGCAACCGACCAGGCCCCGGCGCCACGTACCCCCGCCCCGGCAGCGGACCGGACGACACCAGGAAAGCCGTCACCCCGAACGGCAGGGCGAACAACCAGAACCACCCCCACCGGCGCACCCACCGCGGCTGCGGACCACGCACGAGCAGCACCACCGCCCCCAACCACTGCACCAGCGCCAGCAACCCCGCCCCACCGGGCACCTCCACCCCGAACACCTCGGTGGAGAAGACCAGACCCGACTCGTGGTCCACCCGCTCCACGCGCACGGCAGGGTCCCAGACCCGCACCAGCGCACCGACGTCCTGCCGCACGACCGGTAGGGGCGAGCCGTCCTCACCGCTCATCGCAGCCGTGCTGGTGTCCCCGACCTGCAACTGCACCGCCGTCTCGTACGTCCGCCACCCCGAACCCCAGCGCACGTCCTGCCACACCGTCCCGGTCGACCCCGGCGACAGGTCACCGGCGACCTGAACCCAGAAGACCTCCCCGACCTCCACGCCGTCCCGCAGGTCGCCCAGCGTGGCCTCGCGCTCCCCACCCACCAGCGCGGCCAGCACGACCACCGGGGTGAGCAGCAGCAGCAAGGCACGCACCCCGGCCCACCCCCACCACGACGCCGTGGCTGAGGATGTGGGGGCGGCGACAGTGCTCTGCATCCTGGGACGCTACCGCTCCCAACTCCCTCGCCGAGGGTGCGCAACCTGATCTTCAGGTGACGGACGACTTCACGGTCATCCCGCGCTCAGCGCGCGGCTGTAGCCGGCCGAGACGTCCGCTCGTGCCGAGTTGTGGACGGTTCCAACGAGTCGGAGATGCGTCGCAGGTACCTACCTCGATCTTCTGCCAGGCGCACTCGGACCCGTCACGATCGAGGCATGAACATGAAGATCTGGCGCAGCTGCTTCGTCTCGGGCGTGGCGCTCGGCGGTGTCCTGGTGATCATCGGGATCTACACGGAGTCGATGCCGGTTCGGAACATCGGCGTCGTGTTGCCGCTGGTCGGCATTGGACTTGGCTTCGCCCTTGGGCGGAACCGCGCCCGCCGCGACGAGCATTGAGCTGCTGCCCGAGCGACGACGCACCGCACGGTCATCCCGCCTTCTGTGTGATCGGGTCGGTGCCGCAACTCACGCTGGCACCACCGTCCGCGGATCAGTCGAAACCGCGGAAGACGCCGTCGGGATCAGCCGAACCCGCGAAGTCCTCCCAGCCCATGTTGGCGATGGACAAGTTGTTCTCCACCGAGGCCAAAGCCTGCGGAGCCACGCGCAGCTCCCGGACCGCACCGTCGCGGACCTCCAACACCAGCAGCGGCATCTCCGGTGAGGACAGCGTCGTCGCGTCAGCAAGCACGAGCAGCACGTACGGCGGGGCAGCGGCAGCCAGGTCGGCGACGGACGCCCCGGCCCACCGCTGGTGCTCGATCGTGCTCAGGGAGGGCACGAACCCGTTCGGACTCGGCGTCTGCACCGCGTTCAGCAGCGCCTCCCACTGCAGCTGGTGGGTGAAGTCGGTGCGGATCAGCAGCGATCCTCGATCCGCCGGCAGATCTCCGGACGCCGCCAGCGCGTCGTCCTCGGCGGCGAACTCAGGGTGTTCCGCCTCGTACTCGGCCATCACCTGCCGCAGCCGTTCGTCGTCGGCCCGTTGCGCGTCCTGCTCTGACCACCCTCGTGTCTCCTGCGCCAGAGCTGCCAGTCGCTCCTGCTCGGCTTGCGGGTCGGGCACGGTCTCTTCCACGCACAACCAGACGTCGCCGTCTGCGGCGTCCGCCGGCGGTTCGCACGCCGGTCCAGGGTCGTCGACCCAGAAGGAGTCCGAGCCCACCGCCGCCGTCTCGGGCTCGCTCTGACCTGCGGTGGAGGTCCGTGCCGGGTCGGTCGGGGAGCTGCAGGCGGTGACCGCCACCAGCAGGGCGGTCAGGAGGAGGACGCGGCGCACCCCTGGAGTCTGCTCGATGACCGCCGTCCGGAGGGGGCCAACCCCCAGGCCGGCCCCGGTCGGAGCGGTGGGCACCCGCACCGGGGCAGTCCGATCAAGAGCGTGGACGACATCACGGTCATCCCGCGGTGAGTGCGCGTCCTGTCGCCGACGACATAGCTGAGCGCGTGTGACAGGTTGAGCGGGTGCTGAGTGAATCGTCTGCTGGGCGGCTCTCGATCACCGCCTTGGCGCTGGCCGTGGTGTGCGCGCTCTGCTTCCCCTGGGCCTACCAGGCCGGATCGATGGGGCCTCTGGTCGTCGGTGCCGCGGCGGTCGTCCTCGGTGTGGGGGCCTTGTTCCTGGGAGGTGCGGCCCGTTCGGTTCCCCTGATCGTGGCAGGGGTCCTCGGGACGCTGCTGCTACCGGCGATGCTGGTGATCACCACTCTCGTC
This sequence comes from Kineococcus lubricus, assembly GCF_050871965.1. Taxonomy (NCBI): domain Bacteria; kingdom Bacillati; phylum Actinomycetota; class Actinomycetes; order Kineosporiales; family Kineosporiaceae; genus Kineococcus; species Kineococcus lubricus. The sequence continues at coordinate 15,142 of NZ_JBJLSK010000006.1, read as the reverse complement.
GAGGGTCCGTGACCTCACGGTCATCCCGCGATCTGCGCAAGATCATCGGGCGGCCATCCCGATTGGCCGCGAGTGGCACACACGGCTTCATGGATCCTGCAGACTTCCTGCTGCGTCGCAACGGTGTGAACGTCTCGCGCCCGCAGCGGATCGCAGCCCCGATCGCGCTTGCCCTCGCGTTGGCCCTGGGTGCCTGTAGCCAAGACGGCGCCGCCCCAGTGCCGGACCCAGAGAGCACCCCCGCATCGAGCCAGGACAGCGCCCCGAGGCCCAACCTGTTAGACGCCACGCTGCAGGGCGAGGTGATCGTCGTCGACCACAGCGACAGCACTTCCCTGCTCGCTGGCCTCACCGCGCCGCTGGCCCGGGTCGGCTCGTGCATCGGCCTGGGGGGCACTCTGGTCATCTGGCCGGACGCCACGACCTGGGACGCCGCCACTTCGACCCTCACCCTCGCCGATGGTGACACCTTCACATTGGGCGAGGAGATGCAGACAGGCGGGGGAAGCTTCACCTCGAAGGCCCTCGCTGGGTACTCCGAGAAGACGGGAGAAGCGTTGACGCAGTGCGGCGCTGCCCCGGAGCAGGCCATCTGGGTGATGACCTGAACTCCTCCAGCTAGCGAGCTCCTTGAGCCGCCCTGCGCAGGGTCAGGCGGGTCGTCGGTCCCACCGGATCGAACGGCTCGCTACGTGAGCTCGATGGCTGTCGGACCCTCTTCGACTTCACGGTCATCCCGCGATCAGCGTGATCATCTGGACAGGAGCAGGTCCCGCACCCGACACCACGCTGCAGTCTCCTCCCGATGCCACCCCATCCGGGAAAGGCCGTCGAACAAGAGCCCCGCCTCCACGACGGCCTCCCGATCCAACTGCCCTCCCTCGCGACGCTCTGCACGCAGCCCGCCACCGTGCTCACCGCCCCCTGCAGCTCCATCCACTTCTCCCACTCATCAGCGGAGGCCTGGTCATCGGGCTGGCTCGAGTACCCATCAGCGGCATCCAGGGCAGCTTGCAGCTCCACGTCGCGGTGACCAGCCATCCCAGCAGTCTGACGTCTTCACCGACCTCACGGTCATCCCGCTGGCCAGGACGTCACGCGCTCAGCCAGGCATCAGCAGAAGGTCTCGAAGACCAGCAGACGAGAAGGCTCGCCACCGTCGTCGCAATGCCAGATGTGCACTGCCCACGTGAGTCCCTCAGCGCTCCAGGACGGAGCCGCCTTGCCCGGCTCCTCGAAGCAACGATGCACTTCACGCCACCAGGTTCGGGCCTGCTCAGGGCTCAGGCGGGTCACCTCACCACCGGTCGAGGAGCGGATGAGGATGTCCTGCTCTCGGTGCAGGAACTGGCGGACCTGCTTGGCGTCGCACCAGCGCGCCCAGTGGGTTGTCCACCGCCGGCCCGCCTCGTCCACCAGGTCGTGGCCAGGGATGTCCGCTGCTGGGTCGTGAGCCACACGATCAGTCTCGTCCGTTGAGGTCGCGACCGCCAGCGACTTCACGGTCATCCCGCACATCGCGCGGTCGGACTGAGATACGGCTGGTCCAGCACAGCATCATGGAAAGCGTGGAGGACCTTCGTCGCGCGCGAGCCCGTGCCGTGCTGCACCTGCTGACACCGGAGCAGATGCCCACCTGGGCCGCTCACGCACTGATCGACGGGTACGACTCCCCCTCGCTGGGCGAGCTCGCCGGCCTGGACGTCGCCGACCCCCGCGACGTGCAAGACACCTTCACCGCCGCCTTGAACGAGCTCGGCGCACCCACGCTGGATGAGGCCCAGGCCCGCTGGGAGATGGCCCGCGCCTGGGCGCAGGCTGCTGTGGAAGGGACCATGACGCCCTACGAAGCGGCCCGGCGCATCTGGTGGCAGGCCTCCAGCCCCCTGGGCCACCCTGACGTCCTCGCTGACTTCGTCGGGTTGGCCAGTGAGTGGGAGGACGATCCCGAGCACCGAGCCGCCTACGAGGCCGACATCGTTCAAGCGGCGCGGGTCCTGCTCGCCTGCCGCTGAACACGCCGACACCCCCGAGGTGCAGAACGCGCGGTCATCCGGAGAAGCGGGTCAAGCTCCGGGTGACTCCATAGATGGATCAACCGCGGCAAGCAAGACGTCCGGTCATCCCGCTGTCGGGGCGCCTCAGCAGTTCTCCTGCAGCCCCACCAGCACCTGCCCCTCACGACGCCACGCAATGCCCGCGTACACACGCCCCCGCGCATCCGGCACCGCACCACCACCTCCAGCACCCGGCTGCTCGAAGTGCCCCCGCACCCGAGCCCACTCCTGACGCGCCACCTGCGGCGCCAGCCACCGCATCGGGCCCTCGAAGCTCAGCACCACCAACCGATGCCCCGCCTCGACCAACTCTTCGACCTCAGCCGCACTCAGCCACGACCCCATCGACCGCCGCCACACCTGGCCGCCCTCATCCCACAAGCGATCCCCGTGCACCCGGTTACGTGACACCTTCTGAGCCATCGGACCAGCATGCCCGCCAGCCGGCTCCGAACCGCACGGTCACCCCGCGGTGTGCGCGCTGACGCTGGCGTCCGCGACGTCGCGGTCCTGACGATGTCCGCGTGCACGCTGAGCACGAGGATCACCCGCATATCCCAGATGACCGCGCGTCGGAGGACCTACCTGCTTCCCACCCAACCGCCCTCCGCGATGCGTCGGAAGTTGCCGCCCAGGATCGCGTGCACCGTCTCCTCCGGGTACCCCCGCTCCCGCAGCGCCGCCTCCAACGTCAGCAACTCCTCAGGGGTGACGAAGTCGATGGAACCCCACCGGGTGTAGCAGTCGGGGAACAGGTGCGGGTTCTCGGTCAGCTCGGCGTTGAAGCCCTCGACGTCGAAGGGGTAGTCGGTGGACACCCCGACGTGCTCGGGCCCCACCAGGTCCAGGGCGCGTTCCAGGTGGCGCAGCACCGCCTGCAAGGAGGCGTCGTTGGGGCCGAGGAAGATACCGACCCCGGTGATGCCGACGACCCCACCGGTGGCTGCGCACGCTCGCGCCTGGTCATCGCTGATGTTGCGGGGGTGCTCCCACACCGACGCCAGGCAGGAGTGGCTGTAGACCATCGGCCGGGTCGTGACCTCGCTGAGTTCCAGGCCGGTGCGCCGGCCGCAGTGCGAGCCGTCGACGACCATCCCGATGCGGTTCATCTCCGCCACCAGGTCACGCCCGTAGCTCGTCAGCCCTTCGTCGACCGGGTCCAGGCACCCACCGCCGGCGGCGTTGCGGGTGTTGTACGTCGGCAGCAAGGTCCGCACTCCGGCGTCGTGGAACTCCTGCACCAGCTCCAAGCGTCCTTCCAGGGGGTCGGAGTCCTCCAGGTCGAAGGCGACGGCGATCCCCTCGTCCGCCGCGGCCCGGTCGACATCGGCCACGGTGGCGACGAGGGTGAACCGATCGTCGTCGCTCAAGCATCGCCGCCAACTGCGGGTGATGGTGCGGACGTCGTCGGCGCTGTGCGGGGCGTAGCCGACGTTGACGGAGACGAAGGCGCCGCCGGGGCGGGCGTAGCGGGCCAGCTGGCCCACGTCGGCGGCCGGGGTCAGGGGCAGGCAGCAGTGCTGCTCCCACAGCAGTGGCGGGCGGGTCATCCTGGCGCTCCTGACGGTGTCTGGCACCAGCGTTGGGGCTGACTGAGGTCGCCACCTTGCCAGCTCGAGGCCCGACGCCATCGAGGACTCGCGCGCTCAGCGGGTGAGCAGCGTCAGGCTGTGAGCATCGTCGGACAGCGACGTCACCGCCCGCCGACTGGCGTGCACGCCGAGAGCGCGCCGGGGAGACGCCAAGCCGCCCCAGGGTTGGTGCGCCTGCTGCCCGGCATCCCTCAGGCGGCGGCACACTCCCTCCATGTCCGTGAGCATCCGAGACGCCGACGACAGCGACGCCGCAGCTGTCGCCGCCCTCCTGGCCGAGATGGGCTACCCCACGACCGAGAGCTCGGCCCGGGCCCACATCCAACGGTTCAGCGCGCCGCCTTCATCGCGACTGCAGTTGGCCGAGCACGACGGCGACGTGGTCGGCCTGGTCGCCACGCACCTGGTGCCTCGGATGGACGACGACGCCGTCACCTGCCGCGTCACCGACCTGGTCGTCTCATCACGCCTGCGCCGGGGCGGCATCGGCTCTGCCCTTCTGGCCGCTGCTGAGGCCCACGCCAGGTCCGCCGGAGCTCCTCGTCTCGACCTGTCCTCCGGTGACTGGCGTGAGGAGGCCCACGCCTTCTACCTCGCCGCCGGCTTCCAGAGCCGCTCGCGCAGTTTCGTCAAGAGGCTGCCCCAGGCCCCAGCCGGGACCGTTGCTGCTGGATCCTGAGCACTGACTGCCGGGAGCCGCGACTTCACGGTCATCCCGCGTTCAGTGCGCGGTCGTGGCCGCCGGAGACGTCCGCTTTGTGCCGAGATGCGGGAGATCAAGTCGCCACCTCAAGCGAGCGGTACCGGGCATGATGACAAGCACGTCGACGTGCTCTCGGAGGTGCCCGTGATCGACTCCCACCACCCTGAGCTGACCACCCGGAAAGCTTCCCTGCTCGCTGCCGGCCTAGGAGGGGCAGCGCTGGTCGCCATCGCACTGCCCCTGCTCGTCGTGGCCACGATGTTGCCTGGCGACTTCGGCGGGAACACGCTTTCGGACACTGGCCGGGTCGGCGCTGTGGCGATCGCCCTCTGCCTGCCAGTAGGGGTGACCGCGACCGTTGCTGCTTGGCGGCACGCCAACGTACGGGTCAGCACCCTCTTGGTAGCCGCCCCCGAGGCACTGGCGTTTGCCGTCGTCCTGCTGTGGTTCCTACTCGCACGAGACTGATCGCGCCCCGGCTGCACGCGAGCACGGTCCTCTACGACGTCACGGTCATCCCGCGTTGTGCGTGCTGTCGCTGGCGGCTGGCGACTTCACGGACTTGTCGATGACCACGTGTGCCCTGCGTCGCTGGCACGCGGTGGTCAACACCCGCGACACACGGCAGGCACCAGAGGTCGTGACCGACCCGGTCCTGGTTCACGGTCCCAAGGGCGCCGGCCGCATCAGCACCGCGCAGTTCGCCGACTGGATCGAGCACTCGGCCATCACGCTGACCGCGCACACCTGGCACCCGGTCAGCGAGCGGGTCAGCGTGGTCGAGCAACACGCCACCTGGCCGCAAGACCCCTCCGGCACCGAGGTCGCCACCTGCTTCATCACCTCCGCCGGGCGTGTCAGCGCCGCACTGCGTTACCCCCCCGCCCGCGAAGCCCTGCAGCTCGCCCACCTTCTCTCCGAGGTCTTCGCCGTCGAGACGGTGACCAGCACCGAGGAGCGCACGACGGTTGCCGGCACGAGCACCACGAGCGCAGGGACGAGGAAGGACGCGCGTGCCTGAGCCGGCGCCCGTCGGCCCCGGTCCGGGTCCGGGTCCGGGTCCGGGTCCGGGGCAGACGCTGTTCCAGTTCGTGCGCTACTGGTCACGGCGGTGGGCCGGAGCCGGTCAGGCGGTGCAGGCCGACCGCGGCCGTGACGTGATGGTCCTGGAAGCGGTCTGCTCCGCAGCACCCTCGCCGGCATCGGTGCGCGACGTCGCCGACCAGCTGGGCCTGGACCACTCCGGGGCCAGCCGCCTGGTCACCGACGCCGTCAGCCGTGACCTGCTCTCCTCCACCCCCAGCCCCCAGGACGCCCGAGTCCGGCATCTGCTCCTGACGCCCCGAGGGGAGCAGCTGATCGACGACGCCCACCGCTGGCAGGAGGAGGTGTTCCGAGAGCTGACGGCCGGTTGGAGCCGGCGAGACGTCGAGAACTTCCACCTGCTCATGTCCCGGCTGATCAACGCCGCGCGCTGACCGTTGGAGCGCCGCCGCTGATCAACTCGACGGGAACTTCCGCTCATCCCGCGCTCAGGGAGCGACCGCACGAACGCCGCTCCCCCACCGGATCACCGCTCCCGGACCTACCGAGGTCCCAGCGATCTTCGACGAGGACAGGTCGGATGGGACGAACAGCCTCCGTGGCGTCTCAGCCGACCTGTCCAACCGCAGGTCACGGGCTCGAACTCGGGAAAGCTCGCATGAGGACGGACGATGTCGACTGTCTTCTCCCATCTGGTCTGTCCCAGCCTCACGAAACTTGTCCCAACTCTCGCAGGATCCGTCCCAACCTCTCAACGAATCTGTCCCAGCCTCGTCCTGCCGGATGCGTGGACGCTCCCAGGCGTTGAGTGCGCCGCTACGTCACAGGAGCCTGTGACCAGGGCCACTGACCGAGGGGCGAGGGGGGCAGGGACATCACCGATGAGCGCTACCTGCTGGTCAGCGCTCGCTGAGCCGACGTTCCCGCGCCGCGAACGGCACGAGGTCGAGGACGGCTGAGAACTTCACGGACCCGGTGAAACCACTGGATCCGCGGAGGCATCCGCTCGTCGATCGAGTAGCGCTCGACTCGGCGCGCTGGAACCGTTGCTGTCATGACACAGAGCGCGGCTGCGGCGCCGCAGGAGTGCATCTTCTGCGCCATCGCCCGTTACGAGGCCGAGGCCAGCACGGTGTACGAGGACGAGACCGTCGTGGCCTTCATGGACCGCTACCCCGTCACCCCCGGGCACCTCCTCGTCGTGCCGCGCCGTCACGTGGTGGGCCTGGAAGACCTCGACGGCGTCACTGGTGGTCACGTCTGGGCGGTGGCTCAGGACCTGGCTCGCGCCTTGCGCCGCTCATCGTTTCGCCCGGGAGGCATGAACCTCAACGTGTGTGACGGCGAGGCCGCCTTCCAGACGGTCTTCCACTTCCACCTCCACGTCATGCCCCGCTACACCGGAGACGGCTGGCCCGTCGAGAGTCTCCCCAAGACGCTGGACCGCGACAGGCAACGCCTGGACAGCGACGCGCACGAGGTCAAGGCGGCCTCTGCTCGTCCCGCGGGCGGCCACCCGTCCGGTGCCTGAGAACTCGTCGACGTGTTCGAGGTCGTGCCTCGCTACGGCGACATCACGGTCGTGGCGCGCTCCGGGCGCGCGGTCGCGGACTTCCCCGCCCCGCTCCCCCGCAGGACCTGGTGATCTTCGACTAGGACAGCCCGGATGAGACGAGCAGTCCGCTGGCCGTCTGATCCAACCCGTCCCACCGCGGGTCAGAGCTGTGTGGATGGAACAGGTCGGGTGGGAACGGACCACGACGCGATACCCGTCCAGATCCCAAGAGATCTGCCCAACGTCTCAGGCAGCTGTCCGGACGTCCCAACTGCTCGGCGTGATCCTCGCCCTCGCCGGCCGGGTACGGCCGTACCACGAGTACCTGCCACGGGAACTGCGCGAGCACCCGCTGCCGGGCTGGCCGCGGACGTCCTGCCCCCCTGCTGCAACGCACCTTCGACGACGCAGCCGGAGGCGACCAGCCCGCGAAGGACGTCATCGACGACCTGCCCCGACGAGCTCCTGCTCTCTGACGCCTGGGGACACCACCCGGTCACACCGGGGAGCGGATGACCCCCAGCAGCGTCGAGCCGCCCCTCCGCCGCCTCTCTAGGCTGCCGGGGTGGACGATGAGGAGTTCTTCGCCGAGCTGACACGCCGCCTGCGCGAGCACGTCGACCCCGACGTCCAGTACCTCGACGGCGCGTTCGTGCTGCACCGCTGGGACTTCGCCACCGACGTCCCGCTGGCCGCCACGGTCCTGGACCCACCCCTGCGGTTCCACATCACCGCCCGGCAGCTGGGCACCATCTGCCGCGACATGGCCGCCGACGCCGTCAGCGCCTTCGGCGGGCAGTCAGCGCCGGCAGCGCTCAACCTGCTCCTGGCTCACCTGGACGAGACCCTCGAGGTGGGTTTCGACCGCGACCCCAGTCGCCGGCACGTGCTGGCCGAGCCCTACCTCGCCTTCGTCTCCGACCCCGCCACCCCCGACCAGCCGCTCCCGCCGTTCGAACTGTGACGCCCCTTGCTGGATCCGTCGCCGCCGGACGGCTGCACGGTTTCGCCGTCGCACCGTGATCAGGTGGAGACGTCACGGTCGTCGCGCGGTGTGCCCGCTCCTGCGTGGCGTCGCTCCTCGCTGCACCTGCTCACCGCCGGGTCAGAGCACAGCGGTGCTCACGACCACCAGGGCCACCGCCACCGCGAGGAGCACCATGTTCACCACTCGCACCGCCCGGCCGCTCCGCGTTTCCCCGGGCAGCACCAGCTGTGTCCCCACCAAGAGGGGCACGCAGCCCGACACCACCTCGCGGGGGCGGCTCGCTTCCCCGAGCAGCACGACCGCGAGGAACACGATCGCGACGCCGACGCGGGCCACGAGGCCGAAGCGCTCCTGCTCGGCGGGGGACGCTCCCCGGGCCTGCTCGACGTCACGGTCGTGCCGATCCCGCGCAATACCCGTGGCGCCGCCGGCCGAGCTCTGCGAGGCTCCAGCCGGTGATCACCGACAGCCCATCCCGCACCCCGGTCTGGCAGGAGTCCACGTCGGTGACCGCATGACCCAGCCGGGGCAGCGTCCGGTGCTGTTGGCTCGTCCCTTCACCACCCTGGCCGGCTCGGTGGTCCTGCTGGGCCTGGCCGACTCCGTCGTGGGCAGCTGCTACGTCCTCTTCCTCGACGACCACGCCGACCTGTCCGCCACTCAGATCGGCCTGCTCTTCTCCCTGCCCGCCCTCGGCGGCATCGCCTTCACCCTGTGGAGCGGGCGGCGCTTCGACCGCCGTCCCACCCGCACCTGGGCCCTGCTGGCCACCGCCGCCAGCGCGGTGGGTTACGCCCTGCTGACCACGACCACGTCCTTCGCCTGGCTGCTGCTCATCTCCACGACCCTGCTCGCCGTCTACCAGGCCATCTACCCCCAGCTGCTCTCCATGGCCCCCGCCGTCCTGGGTACCGGGTCCGTGGGGCAGCGCGCGGTGCCGCTGCTGCGCTCCGGGTGGTCGCTGGCCTGGGCCCTCGGCCCGCTGGTCGCCGGGCTGCTCCTGGTTCCGTGGATCGGCTACCTCGGGCGTGCTGTGGGTCACCGTGGGGTTGCTGGTGCTGACCCTGCTGGCCACCGCTGCGGTGCCCTCCCCGGGTGCCGTGCCGGCATCGCCCACCCCTGACCTTGACCCGGACACCACCCCCGCAGACCGGCCGAGGGGTGTGCCCCGCGTCCGCCTGGTCCTGCTGACCGCCAGCACCGTCCTGTTCTTCCTGGCGGTGTTCGCCGGCGGTCTGGCCCTGCCGCTGTACGTCACCCGAGGCCTGGGCCTGCCCGACGAGGTCGTGGGGACGCTGTTCGCGTCGTGCGCGGTGGTGGAGATCCTCGCCGCCCTGGCGGTGGTGGCCCTGCCGTCACGACTGAGCGGGCGTGGACTCCTCGCGGGCGGGATCCTCGCTCTCGCGGTGCACTTCGCGCTGACCGCGGCGGCCGACGGGGTGGTGCTGCTGCTCATCGCCCAGGTGCCTCGCGGGGTGGCCATCGCGGTCCTGGCCGCCGCGGGGGTGCGCTTCTTCCAGGAGACCCTCGCGCCGTCGACCGGGTTCGCCACCACGCTGTTCTCCGCCTCAGCCGATGGCGGCTTCCTGCTCTCCGGTGTCCTGGGCGGGATCGCCGTCGACGCCTGGGGCTACCGGCCCGCGCTGCTCGGCTGCGGAGTCGTGGCGGTCCTGGCGCTCGGCGCCTTCCTCGGCTCGCACGACGAACGCCGACTCCGACACCAGCCACGACCCTGTCCTCGTGCCACCCACCGACGCCGACGCGTCGATCGGCAACACCCCGACCGGTGTCGCCGGGTTCCACCTCGCGGACCGACCGGCCGGCCGTGAGTCCCAGGTGGTGTGAGGGGACGGCCGAGGAGGTTCTCCTCACCCGTCCGGGAGCGACCGACGCCGCGAGACCCGCGTGCGGCGCGCTCCACCCGTCGGCGCCACCACGCCGGCCCCACGCACCTCGGAACCGTCGAGCACGGAACCGTCGGGTGCGGGATCCTGGTCACCGACCCGTGGCGTGGCTGACGACACGGCTGGTGCCGCGCGAACCCCGGTGGTGGCGAGCACTTCACGGGTGATGTCCGGCGCGCTCAGGTGCTGGAGCCCCCTCCGGAGCAAGGCGCGGACGGCGGCGAAGCGGATCAGCCTCAGCGGGATCCGCGTGCGGTGCACGTCTCCGGGCAGACGCCACGCTCGGATGCGCAGCCGTGGGTGCTTCACCGGTTCCTCCCTGGTGGTGCGGGTCCTGTGCGGTGCGGGTGCCGTCCCGAGCGATCGCCCAGCCGGTGGTGCGGGACGAGCCGACGGCCGTGGGCCGTGTCCCCGGCTCGTGCACGGTCGCGGCTCAGCCGAGGGCATCGGACTGGTCGGTGCTCGCCTGCTGCGCTCCCGTGGCGCGGCGCTGCCGCACCGAGCGCACGACCAGGGGCAGCACGCTGGCCACGGTGATGATCACGAGGGCCGGGACGAGGTAGAGCTCGATGTTCGGCACGGTGGCGCCGAGGAAGTAGCCGAGCAGGACGATGCCCACGGTCCACAGCACCCCGCCCGCCGCCTGCCAGAGCAGGAACCGGCGGACCGGCACCCCGGTGGCCCCGGCCAGGGGGTTCATCAGGGTGCGGGCCACGGGGACGAAGCGGGCCAGCACGATGGCCTTGCCGGGACCGAAACGTTCCAGCAGGTCCTGGGAGCGGCGCATGCCCGCACCGATGCGTGAACCCTCCGGTCGCGACAGCAACCCCGGGCCGAACCGGCGCCCGATGTGGTAACCGACCTGCGCACCGATCAGGGCCCCGGCGACGGCCCCCACCAGGACCGCCCCCAGATCCAGGTGCACGGGAGCACCGACCGGGGTCGCGGCCAGCAGGCCGGCTGCGATCAGGAGGGTGTCCCCGGGCAGTAAGAAGCCGATGAGCAGGCCCGTCTCGGCGAAGAGGATGACGAAGATCCCGAAGGCGCCGAAGGTGGTCAGCAACCGGTCCGGGGAGAGGAGATCACCCACGTCGTCGCACCGCACCCCTCGCGGTCGGGGCGGGCGGCGGTTGTCCCTGTCGGGTCCGGTGGGGTTCTCGGCGGTCGTCGATCACGTTCGGTCCTCCTTCGGTGCAGTGGTTCGAGTGGGTGCGCCGGGGGTTCGAGGGCTCACAGCCGCGAGGGCTGCCGCCGTCGGTCAGCCACGCAGGCGGGAGGGCAGGAAACCCTCGGCGCGGGCCGCGGCGATGCCGATCTTGGGGACGTCCCGGGCGCTGGCGAAGCACAGGAAGCGGGGGGTCCACTCCGGCTGGTACTTCACGTTGGCCCGGTACAGCGATTCCAGCTGCCACCACCGGGAGCCGAAGACCAGGACCCGGTACCAGGCCCGCAGCGCCGGGCCGGCCCCCAGTCGGGCACCGCGGTCGAAGACGGCGCGGAAGACGGCGAAGTTCAGCGACACGCGCGAGATGCCGAGCTCGGGGGCGCGGGTCAGCACCGAGGTCACCGCGAACTCGGTGAGGCCGTTGAGCTCCACGTCCCGGTCCCGGCGCATCAGGTCCAGCGACAGACCGTCCCGCCCCCAGGGGACGAAGGTCAGCAGGGCGCAGGGGCGGTCCTGCGCGTCCAGGCACTCGGCGATCAGCAGGTCGTCGTCACCCGGCTCCCCCAGCCGACCCAGGGCCATGGAGAAGCCCCGCTCCACCTCGCCGGCTCGCCACTGCTCGGCGAGCTCGGCCAGCCGGCTCAGCTCAGCGGGGGCGATGTCGCCCTGCCGGCGCAGACGGACGGTCATCCCCGTGCGGGCGACGCGGTTGACCGCCTGACGCAGGCTGCGCACCGCGCGGCCTTCCAGCGAGAAGGCGGTGGTGTCGACCACCGCTTCATCGCCCAGTTCCAGGGCGTCCAGGCCCGCGCCGGCGTAGGCCTGCGCGCCGCGTTCGGAGGCGCCCAGGACGGCGGGGACCCAGCCGTGCTCACGCAGCAGCACCCTCCACAGCTCGATCACCTCCGGCCAGGCCGAGGGGTGCCCCAGCGGGTCCCCGCTGGCCAGGCAGACGTCGCCGATGGTGCGGTAGGCGATGGCCGCCTTGCCGCCGGCGGAGAAGACGAGCGACTTGTCCGGGCGCAGGGCGAAGTAGCCCAGGGAGTCCTGGGGGCCGGCGGCAGCCAGCAGCCGGCGCAGGGCGTCGTCGTCGGCCGCGGTGTGGGCGCGCTGATCGCGGCGGGGCCCGAACAGGGCCCAGCCGGCCCCCAGCAGGGCCAGGGTGCCGATGGTGTTGAGCAGCACGCCGACCCAGTGCGGCAGCTGCAGCGTGACCGGTCCGGGCTCGAACAGCTCCACCGACGTCAGCGCGGCGGTGAAGGTGTAGGCCAGGTGCTGCAGGTACCCGGCGTGCGAGGCGTCCAGGAGCGTCACGAGCGTGCTGCCCAGCAGCACGCACACCCCGAGCAGCACCGCCAGCACCGTCACGGCCGCGCGCAGGTTCTTCGGGTCCCCCAGGACGGTGAACGCGGGCCGGGCGTGGAGCACCACCGCCAGCAGCAGGACGAAGACGGCCAGCACCGCCCACGCCTGGGCGTCGCGGTAGGTCAGCACCAGGGCCAGGGCGCCGAGGGCGTTGAGGGTGACGACGACGGCCAGGACCCGCCAGGCGGCCCGCTTGCGCTTGCGCAGGGAGCGGGCCAGGAGCAGCAGGAGAGTGCCGTACCCGAAGCTGGGCCAGCCCAGGACATAGACCCACGCGTTGCGCTCGAAGTCGACCTGCTCGGCCACGGCCCGCACCGCCGGGGTCAGGGCCAGCAGGATCGACGTGACGCCGAAAGCGGAGTAGAGCAGCGTGATGGCTGTGGCAGCCCGGGCGACCAGCGACGGTGAACGCCTCCTCGACGCCTCGGTCGACTGCTCCGCCGACCCCGTCACGACCGGCCTCCGCCCGGGCGCTGACCCTGGAGGCGGACCCGGCGGGCGCCTCGGACGAGGTCGGGCCGATGAGCTGCCCGGGGGTCGGCGTCGTGAGGTGCGCGGTGGGAGGGGCGAGGGGGTGCGGGGTTCTCCGCGGGACGCCCGGTTCTCGTGGCGTGCGCGGCGAACCCCGGGGTCTGAGCCGGCGACGCCTGCTGGGGCGAGGATCCGAGGACGGAGCGGGTGAAGATCACTGGTGAGGTCGCTCTCTGAGGCGCCGATGGGAAGGAGGCGGACGTCGCTCGGCAGGCCGGCTGCGTTCCACGAACAGTCTACCCGGTCTGTCTTGCCGACCACATAGTCCGTAAGGTGGATGCCCGAGCCTACGACCGGCTCAGGAGCAGGTGATGGAGGACGTGTGACGGACCTGAGGCAAGTACGGGTGAGCAGCGGGCTCGCCCCGACCGCCGCCGAGAACCGCACCGCGAACGGCCCGGACGACGTCGAGCACGGCGTCGGGCCCGGGGTCGACGCGGTCAGCCGGCCCGGTGCGGCCGATGAGGTCGGGCGGTGACGCTGGCGCTGGCGATGATCGCGGCCGCGATCATCGTGCACTCGCTGCTGGCGCGGGTGCTGGACCGGTGGCTGGCCGGTCCCGCGACGGCGATGCTGGCGATGGGGGCGCTGGGCGGGCTGCTGACGTCGAACTCGGCCGTCGAGGCGCTGAACACCACCGTGGCTCAACACGTGGTCGAAGTCGTCCTGGCGCTGCTGCTGTTCTCCGACGCCACGATGGTGCGCGGCGGCCGACTGCTCGGACCCCACCCCCGGCTGCTGGCACGGGTGCTGCTGGTGGCGATGCCGCTGAGCATCGGGCTGAGCGTGGCGGTGGGCGCGCTCCTGCTGAGCGGCTCCGGGGGCCGCGACGGGCTGACGTGGCCGGTCCTGCTGGTGATCGCCTGCGTCGTGGTGCCCACCGACTTCGCCGCCGCCGAGCGGCTGCTGAAGCACTCGCGCCTGAGCGGGCGGGTGCGGACGACGCTGAACCTGGAGAGCGGTTACAACGACGCCCTCGTCTCCCCCCTGTTCCTGTTCGCCATCGCCCTCGCCGCCGGCCCCCGCGGCCACGAAGACCCCCTCGGGGGGCTGGCCACCGCACTGCCGTACGCGCTCAAAGCCGTCGCGGTCGGTGCGGTCGTCGGCACGGCGTTGGCCGGTGGCCTGCACGCCGCCGCCGCCCGCGGCTGGGTGGACGCCCCGGCGCGGCGGATGCTGGTGCTGATGGCTCCGCTGCTGACGTACACCGTGACGCTGGCCTGGAACGGCAACGGCTTCGTCGCCTCCTTCGTGGCCGGGGCCGTCTTCGCCAACGTGCACCGCGTCGTGGCGGCACTGACGGCCCGGACGCGGGACGACGCCGGACGCCGGCAGATCCTCACCACCCGCGAGGAGGACTTCCGCTTCCTGCACGACGTCACCGCCCTGGCGGTGATGGCCGTCTGGTTCCTGGTGGGCAGCGCCTGCGTCCTCGCCTTCACCGGTGGTGTGCCGTGGCCGGTGCTGCTGTTCACCCTGGCGGCCCTGACGCTCGTGCGCCTGCTGCCGGTGTGGATCGGAACCGCGCGCTCGGGGGTGCCGGCCCGTGAGCGGGTGCTGCTGGGGGCACTGGGAGCGCGGGGGACGACGTCCATCGTCTTCGGCCTGCTGGCCTACAACTCCCTGGACGGGGCGGTGGCCGACACCGTCCTGCTCATCACCGTGCTGACCCTGCTGGGCAGCGTGCTGCTGCACGGCCCCCTGGCGCACCCGCTCATCCGGCGTGTCGGCCGAGGCTCCGGAGCAGCCCGACCGCCGGCGGGCACCCCCGCGACCGCCGGGCCGGCGGGCAGCCCGGACGCCGCCCCCCGGGACGCGACGAGTCCGGACTGAACGAGGCGGGACCGAAGGGGCCAGGACCGGACGAGCCCGGACGTGGCGCCCCGGCCTTGGGGCGCAGCGCTCGGAACGCGCCGCCGAGCCAGCGGCCCGTCGGAACCCGCCTCGCCCTGCTCGTCGCCCAGGCGCCCAGTCCCGGCCGTCACCCTTACGGATCCACAACTGACCGTTCGGCTTGTTGTACCGACTGGGACGTATATGGTGGTGGAGTGACCCCGACTCCTCCCAGCCACCCCGCCAGCACGACCCCCGGCGCGGCTCCCGGCACCGCGCCCGCCCGCGCGGGCAGGCGCGCGTGGCTGGCGTTGATCGTCCTGACCCTGGCCGTGGTGCTGCTGGCCGTCGACGGCACCGTCCTGGCCCTGGCCATCCCCGCCCTGACCGCCGACCTGAACCCCA